>CAXUKA010000084.1:0-20061 GCA_964251335.1 uncultured Hymenobacter sp. | reverse complement strand
CCCCTGGCACCACGGGCTGTCCCGGAAAATGCCCCGCAAAAATGGCATGGTTAGAGTTGAGCCGAATAGTAGCTTGTACACTGGTGGCAGTGGTTTCCGGCGCACCTTCTAGGGTGTAAAAGGAGTTTTGGAGCATAGGAGATGTAGTGGTTTTATACAAAAAGTAGGACTACCGCTCAATCTGTTTCAGTGCAATCGTAAAGGGAAACAGCTTGTGGTCGATGAACACTGAATCGGGCATGCCGGCCACCGGCCGCGTCAGCGACACTACCACTTTCAGCTTGCGCGGCGAGGCATTTTCGATGCGCGACAGCACGCGGGTTTGCGCGTCGGTGATGTAAGTGGTCGTTTCCTTCGCGCTGGTGAAGGTGTAATAGTTCTGCTGGTCGTGGGTGAATATTTTGCCCTGCGCAAAATCCAGGTCAGTCATCAGCATAAAGCCAATGTCTTTATGTAGTTGGTTAATGACCGGCTTTTTATTCAGTTGCTCGATGCAGTGCAGCACCTCGAACTTGTGCTCGGCGAAGTGGAAGTCAAAGAAATTCAGCCCCATTTCGTTGGTGAATACCACGCGGTATGAGTTGTCGGGCTGCTTTTTGAAGAACAACAGCCCGCTCAAGTGCTTGCCCACCACGTCAATCTGGGTGCGGTAGAGCGTGGTGCTGAATTTAGGCTGCAAGGCTTGGAGCGCCTTGGCATCGCCAGCCACCGGCGTGCGCTCGGGGTAGCTGAGGCGGGTGCAACTTAAGCAACTCAGTACCAGCAGCGCCAGACTACTTAACGGCAAAAACCTCATCACTAATGGCGGTATTAAGCTGCTTGTTCACGAAGGTAATCAGCGTGGTATCGCCCATCGATTCGTGCATTTCGAGCTGGTCGATGGCAAAATCGTCCTTGCCGATGAATAAGCGAATGGTCGTGAATAGCTTATGCATTTCCTTGGCCTGGGGCACCAGGTCGAGGCAGTAGCCTTTGTCGCTTTCGTAGATTTTAACTTGAAAATCCTTGCTGTCCAAGGCTTTGCCTTGCACGCAGTCCACTATCACGTTGTTGATGACTTTGAACAGCTTGTTGTCGCCGGCTGAGTACACCTTGCGCTTCTGCTGGTCCTGAATCAGGATTTTATCGCCGTTGATGACGAGCAGGTATTTGTACGGCTTGGTGTATTCCATCCGCACCTTGTTGTTTTTCTTGAAGTAAAACAGGCCCTCCGAGCTGATTTTTTCGGACAGCATGCTCATGTTTTTTTCCTGGTGGAAATTGCTCTTAATGGACTCCGTTTTCGCGGCGGCCTTTGCATAGTTGGTGCGGAACGCGCTGGCATCGGTCACGGCTTTGTAGCCTTTGGGCTGCGCCATGCTCGAAAAAGCTGATAGCAACGCCAGTAAGAGGAAGAGGAATTTAGACATAGGGAGAAATACCAAGTAACTGGTCAAGTGGCACGATGCGAAAGCCCCGCTGCCGGGCCTGCCGGATGAATTCATCCAACATACCCACCGTGGCGGCCGACGAATCGTGGAACAAAAAAACGGCACCGGGCGCCAACGCCCGCACCATGTTGCTCAAAAGCTGCTGCTCATCGCGCACCACCGTGTCCATCGAGCGCACATTCCAGCCGATGCACAGGTGCCCGGTCCGCCGAATAGCGCGGGCAAAGTTGGGCGTAGTCACGCCATACGGCGGCCGAAACAGGCGCGGCTGCCGGCCAATAGCGGCAACAATAGCCGCGTCGGTATCACTGATTTCGCGGCTGAGCCGCCGCGTCGAAAACAGGTCAATAAAGAAGTGGTGCGTAAAGCTGTGGTTGCCAATTAGGTGGCCGGCTGCGCCCAACTGCCGCACCAGCGCTGGATTCTCCCGCACGCGCTGCCCGATGCAAAAAAACGTGGCAGGTACTTCATGCCGGGCCAAAATGTCGAGCACAGCCGGCGTAGTCGCCACCGGCCCATCATCAAACGTGAGCGCGATGTGAGGTAAAGTGGTTTTTGCGCTACAAATCGTTTCAATAAAAAAAGAAGAGCTGATGCGAGCCGAGCCGTACGCCACCGTCCCTATGTAGGCCGTCAGCGGCAGCGCCAGCCAACACAGCGACACACCAGCCAACGCCCATAGTAGCCCGATAAGGGCCAGCGCGCCCACCAGCGCCCACCGGGCGCGCTGGTACGTCAGCATGCCGCTAGCAGCATAAGCGACTGGTGCGCCTGCTGGAAGCGGTTGTAAATCAATATGGAGCGGGGCCGAGTGGCTCCTTCGGGAGCGGGCACCCGGCCCGCCAGTTGCGCCGCCGCCAAGCCTAGGGCAAACGCGCTGGCCGTGGGATACTCCCCACACAAGTGCTTGAACTTACCGACCGTGCCTTGGTGGCCAGATTCCACCAAAAAGTGGCGGCAGGCCTCGTCGTTGGCTGAGTCGCCATTGTCGCCCGACAGCAGTAAATCGACTTGCGCATAGTCGTGGGCGGCGAGCAGCGTGCGGGCAATGGCCGCCGCCTCAGCCGGCGTGCTGAATGACACGGTGCGCACGGCTAGCAACTGCGCGTAAGACGTAGGCTGCTGGCGGCCCGATACGGCAAAAAACGTCGAGCCTTCGCCGGCCCAGGTGCCCGGCGTACCGGCCGCGTATAGCTCATCGCCCGGCGTGTCAAATTCGGTTCCGGCTTCCGATTCAGCGGGAGTCTTGAAGGTATGTAGCCGGGTCAGAATGTCGAAGCTGGTATCGGTCAGCTCGTCGATACCACCCACCAGCAGCCCCGCGTCCGGGTTTTCGAGCAGCAGCAACGTCGCGTCGATGAGCGTGCTCTCGAAGGAAATATTGCGGTGGACGTAGGTGTTGTTGTAGCCGCGGCACTTCAGCTGATAGGCCACCTGGGCGGCGATGGTGTTGTGCGTGGAGTGAATAAACGAGGTGGGACTTAGCAGCTCCTCCTGGTTGGTCACCATCTTTTGCAGGAAGGTCACGGTGTCTTCGAGGCAGCCCCAGCCAGTGCCGGCAATCACGCCGTCGGTGGTCGTCAGGCCGGCATCGCGCAGGGCTTGCAGGGCCGTAACGGTGCCCATTTTCACGATGCGGCTCATGCGCCGGCTCACGCGGGCATCGAGGTAATCAGTGTAGGTAGGCTCGATGGCTTGCAGGCGGTTGCCGGCCCGCGCCACCGGGGCAGCGGCCGTAAGCGCCGCAAAAGCCGGCGCGGGCGAAATGGCCCCAATACCGTTGATAAACAGCGCCATCTAGGTTCGGGAAAAAAGCAGCGCCGAGCAATTGCCGCCAAACCCGAAGGAATTTGACAGCACGTGCCGCACGTCGGGGTCTTGGTGAAATTCCTGTACCGGGTGCAGCTCGGGGCCAGTTATGGGCGTTGCAAACGAGTAATTGGGGAAAACGTACCCGTGCTTCACCGCCAGCGCCGCCAGCACCGCCTCAATGCCGCCACTAGCCGCCAGCGTGTGCCCCGTAAACGACTTAGTAGAGCTAAGCTTAGGCAGCGCCTCGCCAAACAGCCGCCGTAAGGCCGTGCCCTCGGCCGCATCATTATTCTGAGTACCAGTGCCGTGCAGGTTGATGTAGCCAATATCGGCCGGCTCCAGACTAGCGGCAGCCAGTGCCTGGCTCATGGCCAGGTGGGGGCCTTCGCCCTGCTCCGAGAGAGCCGTTTGGTGGAAGGCATCGTTGGTGTTGGCGTAGCCGCTGAGGCGGCCCAACGCGGTTTCGGTGTCGGCCAGGTCGTCGCGCATCAGCACCACATAGGCCGCGCCTTCGCCCAGGTTTAGGCCTTCGCGGCTATCATCGAGCGGGCGGCACTGCTCTTTGTCCACTATCATCAGCGTATTGAAGCCGTTGAAAGTGAAGCGGGTAAGTGAGTCGGCCCCGCCGGCAATGACGATATCCAGCAGCCCCGCTTTCAACATGCGCGCCCCCAACATAATGGCATTGGCCGACGACGAGCACGCCGTGCTGACGGTAGTCACGAAGTCGTGGATGCCCAACTGCTCGGCCACAAAATCGGTGTGCTTGCCGCAGTCGTGGTTGATAACTTTAGTCAGGTTGCCGGCCGTGGCATCGGGCACGTAGTCGAGGAAAAACGCCTCCGTTTTATCCATGCCGCCCACGCTGGTGGCTGAAATAAACCCGATGCGATTCCCTTTTAGCAGCGCCTTCGGAATGGAATCATACGCCTCACGGGCAGCGTGGTAGCTCAGCAAAATGGTGCGACTAAGGTGCGAGGGCAGCCCGTACTGAGCGGCTAGCTCCTTATTGCTGCGCGGCACTTCGCCAAAGGTATAGTCGGCCTGGTGACGGGTGGTGAGGTGCCGCGCCGGCCCCATACCCGACGCGTGCGTCCAGAACGAAGTCAACACCTCGTCCTGTGTAGTGCCCAGCGCACAAATAATACCCACCCCCGTTACCAAAACGGCCATGACTTACTTCTGCAATTGTGGGTGAGCGGTGATGTAGTCGGCCATCGAATTGACGGTGGCGAGCACCTGCGGGCCATTATCAGTCTTGCTCAGGCGAATGCCGAAATGCTGCTGAAGCATCACAATCAGTTCTAGCGCATCAATCGAGTCGAGGCCCAGGCCTTCGCCGAAAATAGGCTGGTCGTCACCAATATCTTCGGGTTTGATATCCTGTAGGTTAAGGTGCTCAACGAGCAATTCTTTTAGCTTTAATTTTAGGTCTTGCATACGAGTTTATTGAATAAAAAGTGTATCCACGTTAACGGCGGTATAATCAGCTAAAGCGGGCTCCGAACTGGGGCCAACCAGATAAAAAAAGGCGCGGTAATCTTCGTCGAACAAGTCAATCCAGCCTCCCAGGCACTTGTCAATGCGTTGGTGTGCAAAAAGGTTTGCCACATACGCTACCTGCGGCATAGCATCGTAGTTTTCAGTTACAAACAACAAGCTTTCTCCCTTGATGCCGTGGCGAATGCACAACTCGCCCACCACAATATTGGGCAAGGTGTACACAAACAGTGCCGGGCTGGCTATGCCCTGGCGCAGCTGGGTTTCGTGGCGCAGGTCGGTATCAAGGCTCGACGTGGCATTGGCCAGAATAATGCCAGTGCGGCTGCCCTGAATGTCCTGGCCCGCCAGTAGATGCTCGGCCGCCAGAAACCCCAGCTTGGCCAGGTTATCCATTTTGTGAAACTTCGGATACTCCACGCCCAACGCCCGAAACGCCGCCCTGGCAAATGCAGCAAAACTATCTGCCGGCCCCACAAACACGTCCGTGCCGTCGACTTGTATCGTGCCGTCCGCTATCGAACAGCTGCGCAGCAGCTTTAAGGGTGAATGCATGGCCGGAAAGGCAGGAAAAACTACGTAAAAATAGAACTAGTAAGTAGCGTAAGTTATTCCCGTACAAAAACCAGCGCCCCATTGCAGCCCCCAAAGCCGCTGGCGGTTTTCAGGCCGACCCGCAGGGTAGCCGGGCGGGCAACGGTGGCAATATCCAGATTATCAGGCTGCATGGGCTGCGAGTAGCCGGCCGTGGGCAGCAGGCAGCCTTCGGTCATAGCCAGCACACTCAATACGGCTTCGACCACACCCGCCGCGCCCAGCGTGTGGCCCAGCGCTCCTTTCACACTGTATATCGGCTTGGCCTGTACGCCGCTGAGCGCGAAAGCCTTGGCTTCCATCGCATCGTTGTAAGGCGTGGCCGTACCGTGAGCTGAAATAAAATCGACATCGGCCGCCGCTACGCCCGCTTCTTCCAAAGCCTGGTCGATGGCCTGAGCCAACTCGGCCCCAGTGCGCGAAGGACCAGAAATATGATTGGCATCATTGGAAATGGCCCCACCCGCCAGTCGCACCGGCTGATGCACACCCACAGGCGGCTGAGCCGTAAGTATAATAGTAGCCGCCGCTTCGCCTAGATTGATGCCGGCCCGGTCAGCCGAAAACGGTTTGCACTGCCCCACACTCAGCGCCTGAAACGCCTGAAAGCCCGCCAGCACAAACCGGCTCACCGTATCGGCCCCCGCCACTACGGCCGTATCGTACTGCCCGCTGGCCAGCAGCCGCTGCGCCACCAGCAGCGCAGCCACCCCCGAAATGCAGGCGCTCGACACCACCATCGGCACCGCCGAGCTGCCAAAATAGCTAGCTACCAGTTGCGCAGAAGTTGATAGCAGTAGCCGGCCTACCATATCTGGGCTTACCTCTTCTTCCCCATCCAGCAGCCCGATATTGCCCTTAGTAGTGGCAAACACAAACACTGTGCGCTCGGAATCCAACGCCACCTCAACCTGGGCCGCCGCGTCGCGGATAGAGGCAATCAGCATCTTTTCAAACGGCGAAAAATCCTCTGCTAGCCCCGGCAAGCTTTTTTCCCAGCCAGCGGGCAGGCGGGAGGCCCACACCGGCTCCTCACCAGGAAAAATGCCGGGATGCTCAGCCACGGCCGAGCGCCCGGCCGCTACCGCCGCGAACGTAGCCGCCGAAGTAGCGCCCAAGGGCGAAAAGATATTATGAGCCGCAACGTAGGCCATGCTAAGCAGGGGAGGAGGCCGGAAACACACGCTGTTTCCAGTCCTCAAAAAACGGCGGATTATTAAGCAGCAGCATACGCGACTCCACGTCGAGAAATACTTGCGTGGTTTCTCCTTCAGCTATTACCTCAGGCTGACCTAGCTTAAATATCTTGTAAGTGAAGTGAATGCGCGCTGCCGGACTGTCGATAAACGTGGTCTCGATGAGAATAGAATCGCCATAGACAAGCGGGCGCTTGTAGTCGCAATTCAGCTTGACGATGGGCGTGGCCAGGCCACTGCGATAGACATCGAGGTAGCCCAGGCCGTGCTCATCGCCGAAGGCCTCGCGGCCGTCCTCAAAATACCGCACGTAGTGCCCATGCCAAGCAATACCCAGCGAATCGACCTCATTAAACCGCACCTTTACCTCAGTGCGCGAAACCAGTGTGCGCGCCGCCTCAGTTTTTAGCGTATTCCTTCTTCCACTGGCCATAATGGGCTTTCATAGATTTGATGCCGCCGTTGAGGGGGCTCGCCCAGTGGTTGCGGAAGCCGAAGCCCGCCCCAGTACCGGTCATTTGTTCGGCGAGTAGTACCTGCTTCGTGCTCATGTCGACGAACACGGCCCAGTAGATTTCTTCCTCACTGACTTTGTTGATACTTTCCACCACGAAGGCCAGGCCAACGCCTGTGCTGCCAGCGGGATAGGTGTAGCGGCTCACAATTTCCTGCACGTTGGCAGGCGTGAAAGCCTTGCGAGGCGGCGTACCGCTGGGCACAATCAGGGTGCTGGGGTCAATCTGCTTGTTCGAAGCTTCCGCGACGTAAATAGTATATTTAGTCGGGGCTGTGCGACGTAGAGCGCTGGTCAGGTCGTACTTAGCCGACTCGTGCTCCAGCAGTTCATTGATGCGAGTAAACTGGTCCTTCATCTCGCCCTGGTCCACGGTCAGGGGCGGGCCATAGTACTTGGTGGCCGAAAAATCGACACCCAAAAACGTGAGCGGCAGCTCGGGCTTCTTTATAAACTCGCCAAAAGTCTGGGCCGAAGCCGCCAAAGAGGCCAGGGAAAAAGTAGCAGCCAAGACGGCCGACCGCAATGCTGATAAAGCCATAGGAAACAGGGTGAAGGAAAAGCGTAAGGAAGAGTTTAAGCTGCGTCTTTGATGAAAATCCTCATCTCACATTCAGCAAAGGTAATTTCACCAACCTGCACAGTGCCCCGCACTATCGAGAATTCCAGCACTTGGTTAAGCACCCGCACCTCAGTTATTAGCTCGGCGCCCACGGCGGGCAGCGCCGCCACTCGCAGGTCGCGGATAGCGGCAATGAAGCCAATAGGCGCCGGCCGGCCCTGCTGCTGGTAGCCGTAGCCTGCGCCGGCCGCCGCCGTTTGGGCGATATTCTCAATTAAGCCGGCCTCGCTAAGTACCCCGTTTTCGACCAGCACAGAATCAGCCGGCACCGTGAAGCGGCTCACAGTGCGGTCGTTGGCGCAGGCCAGCAGTGCCTCCACCAGCACCATGGGTGCGCGCTGCGGAATCAAGGCGAGTAGCTCTTCTCCAGTGGCAATCATGCGGTAGTCTTCCAAAAATCGTAGTAGTTAAACCATTGCTCGGGGTAGCGGTGCACCTTGGCTTCGAGGCTGGCCACAAAATCGGTGGCAATGGTTTGCACCGTATCACCCTGTCGCGAATTGAAAGTGCGCCCTGGCGTGGCCGACAGCTGGTAGTGCGTGGCCGTTTCCTTGAAAGCGTACACGAACGTGACCGGTGCCCGAAACTTGAGCGCTAGTAGAAACGGGCCTTCTGGAAAGAGGGCCGGTGCGCCCAAAAACTCCTGCGAAAGGGTCGGGTTGCCGGGCAAAAACCGGTCGGCGTGCAGGCATACCAGCTCATTATCGGCCAGCGCGGCGCTGATTTTGAAAATGTGCGAGAGGTCGTTTTTGATAAAAATGACTTCAAACTTCTTCTGCGCCGCTCCTTGCAAATACTGCTTGATGTTGGCATCCTCGCCGTCGTACATCACCAGGTTCACGGGCGTGTTGAGGCGGCCGAGGAGTTGTGCGGCCGCTTCCCAGTTGCCGGCGTGGCCACTGAGCAAAATGCCACCCTGGCCCCCGGCCACCATGGCGCGCAGGTGCTCTTCACCGTCGAAATCGAAGGTGAAAGCGGCCTTCTGCCCGGCCAGTACCGCAAACTTGTCAATCAGCGTTTGCCCAAACCGGAAGTAGTTGACGTACAGCAAGCGGTACGCCTTCAGGGTCGGAAATTTCAGCCTACGCCGGTAAAAGTCCAGGATAGGCCCGGAGCTTTTTGGCGAGAACAAAAAATAGTAAAGTGCGACGAATAGCAGAATAATATAAGCCACCCGCACACCCAGGTGCTTAATAAAAAACCCGAATATCCGGTACCCCGTGACGCTAGCTTGGGATTTCCCCTGCCAGTTAGCCATCCTGGAGGCCTACTTTGGCAATCACGTAGTTATAAAAATCGCCGAAAGTTTTGATGCCCGGAAAATCCTCCGCCTTCACTTTGAAGCCGAAGTTGCTTTCCGTAACTACCACAAGGTCAATATAATCGAGGCTGTCCAGATTCAGCGTCTGGGCAAGGTTAGCCTCGGGCGTAATAGTGTCAATATCTACCTCAAATTCGTCGGCTAGAAATTCGTTGATGTTGGCGATAACTTCTGCCTTGGTCTTTACTGCAGTTTCCATTTTTTAATAATTAAAGAAGAATTGGTACCGCCGAATCCGAAGGAATTCGACAGAAAAGTATCGATAGTAGCGTTAGTGGTTTTGCTGATAATATTGAGGCGCGCCGAGTCTTCGTCGGGTGTCTCAAAGTTAATATTAGGCGCGATAAAACCATTCTCCATCATCAGCATGGAGTACACAATTTCGCTGGCCCCGGCCATCCAGCACTCGTGCCCGGTCATCGACTTGGTGGAGCTCACGGGCGTGCCGTGCGCCCCGAATAGCGCGTCGATGGCCTTAGCCTCGCTAGCGTCGCCGGCCGGCGTGGAGGTGGCGTGGGCGTTGATGTAGTCGATGTCGGTGGCTTGTAAGTTCGCATCAGTCAGCGACTTAGCGAGGGCGCGCACCGGGCCTTCCACGGTGGGGTTGGAAATGTGGCCGCCATTGGAGGAGAAGCCGTAGCCCACGACCTCACCGTAGATGTGCGCGCCGCGCCGCTGCGCCGATTCCAGGCTTTCGAGAATAACGGTGGCCGCGCCGCCGCTGGGCACCAGCCCGTCGCGGTTGCGGTCGAAGGGCCGGGAGGCGCGCGTTGGCTCATCTTCGCGGACGGAGAAGGCCGACAGCGCATCGAAGTTGCCCATTGCGTACTTGTTGATTTCCTGGGCTCCGCCGCAGATAATCATATCCTGCAAGCCGCTTTTAATCAGCAAATACCCCATGCCGATGGAATGCGAGCCGCTGGCACAGGCCGCGCTCAAGGTCATATTGATGCCTTTGAGCGCGAAGATGGTGGCCAGATTCATGGTCACCGTCGAGTTCATGGTCTGGAAGATGGAGCCTGAGCCCAGCAGGGTAGTGTCGCCCTTCTCGCGGATGATGTCAATGGCCTCGATAACCGGCTTGGCCGAGCTGTCGTTGCCGAAGATGATACCGACTTCATTATCCGTAAAATAGCCCTGGTCGATGCCCGCCGTGCGCATGGCCTCGGAGGTTGAGAGGTAGGCGTATTCGCCCTGTTCGGGCAGGTTGATGCGGGCGCGGCGGTCGAGTACGCCCTTCATCACGGGCCGCTCTACCATGCCCGTAAGGCCCGAGCGGTAGCCAAAATCCTTGCGCTCCTGGTCGAGCACGATGCCCGATTTGCCAGCATACAGCGAATCCCGGACCTCATCGAGGTTTTGCCCGATGCAGGAGTAGATACCCAGGCCCGTCACGACCACTCTGCTCATTACTGGTTGATTTAAATGTGCGATTAATGAAGGATTAAAGATAATGTACTACGCATGAGCGGCTAGCAAAAAGACAATATCGTTTAATGAATTATAGATGAAATTAAGAATTTACTAACTGATAGCTAGCTATTTAAGAATACAGGCCACCGTTAATAGACAGAACCTCACCCGTGATGTAAGAGCTGGCCGTTGAGGCAAAAAAGCCCACGGCCTCCGCTACTTCTTCAGGTTGACCGAAGCGCCGCATGGGTATCAGGTTCACCAACTCCTTCTCGTTGAGGTCGCTGGTCATATCGGTGCGGATGAAACCGGGCGCCACGGCATTCACGGTAATGCCCCGGCGGGCCACCTCCTGGGCCAGCGCCTTGGTCGCACCGATGAGGCCGGCTTTAGCGGCCGAATAGTTGGTTTGGCCTGGCAGACCTTTCTGGCCCGACAGCGACACAATATTGATAACTCGCCCGAAGCGTGCCGCCAGCATCTGGTTGAGGACGTGCTTGGTAACGTAGAAGAAAGAGTCGAGGCTGGTCGAAATTACGCCCTTCCACTGCTCTTCGGTCAGCCAGATAAAGAGGTTGTCTTCGCGAACACCGGCGTTGTTTACCAGCACTTCGATTTTCACTTCTTTGTTGGCTTCTATCCAGTTGCCGAGCGCTTCGTCGGTGGCATCCTTGCTGGCTACGTCGAAGGGCAGTAACACACACTGCACGCCGGCCTGCTCCACGGCGGCTTTGGTAACCTCAGCCTCGGTGTGGTTAGCCTTGTAATTCAAGAGAATATTATAGCCTTGGCTTGCCAGCTTGATGGCCACGGCGCGGCCGATGCCACGGGAGCCGCCGGTAATTAACGCGTATTTCACAGGAGCAGTAGGGTAGGAGTAAGGCTAAATGAGGTCAAGGCGAGTGGATTTTATCAGCGCCACCACTTGGCGGAGATTGCGGAAGTGCGGCTGGTCGTCGGTCACGAGCGGGAACACGGCTCGCACCTGCTCATACACGGCCCGGCACTGGGGCGACAGCCGTTCAACCACCTTCAAGTAATCAACGGCTTGCATCACGGCTACGGCGTGAATCGCCAGTACTTCGGCGGCATTACCAATGACCTTGCGGGCAATAACGGCCGAGTTGGTGCCCATGCTCACGATGTCTTGATTGTCGTTGTTGCTCGGGATGCTGTGCACGTATACCGGCGTGCACAGCGACTGGCACTCGGCCACCGTGGAAGTGGCCGTGAACTGCATACCCTGCAAGCCAAAATTCAGCCCCAGCTTACCCGTATTGATGAAGGGTGGTAGCTTTTGGTTGAGCTTGTTATTGAGCAAGTAGTTGAGCTGTCGCTCGCTGAGCATAGCCAACTTGGTAACGGCAATCTTGAGCTTGTCCATCTCGAAGGAGACGTAGTCGCCGTGGAAATTGCCGCCGTGGTACACGTTCTGATTTTCCAGGTCCACTATCGGGTTGTCGTTCACCGAGGCGGCCTCGTCGAGCAGCACCTGCTCGGCTTGGCGGAAGGCATCGAGCACGGGGCCGAGCACTTGCGGCACGCAGCGCAACGAGTAGTACTCCTGCACCTTGTCGACGAGGTAGTCGGTGGCGTGGTTTTCTTCCTTGTATAATACGTCCTGGCGGCGGCGCACCAGGTTGGAGCCTTCGTTCAGCCCGCGCAGTAGGCCGGCAATGGCGTTCTGGCCGGCGTGGAGCTTCACTGAATTCAACTCCGCCGATACGGCATCGTCGTAGGCTTCTACAAGCTGGTTAATGGTGGCTGATAGCACCAGACACCAGTCGATTACTTGCTTGGCAGCCAGTAGGTTCATTACGCCCACGCCCGTCATGGCTGAGGTGCCATTTAGCAGTGCCAGACCCTCGCGGAAGTGAATAGTGAGAGGCGTTATTCCTTCCTGCTTAAAAGCCTCAGCGGCGGGCACGAGCTGGCCTTTATATACTACCTCGCCCTCGCCGATGAGCGCCAGCGCTAAGTGAGCCAGCTGCACGAGGTCGCCGCTGGCGCCTACGCCGCCGTGCTCGTACACGCAGGGCAGAATATCGCGATTAATCAGCTCGGCTAGTAGATGCACCAGTTCGGGGTGCACGCCGGAGTAGCCGCGCATCAGGCTGCACAAGCGGCTCAGCATTAGGGCCTTGGTTTCGGCGGGGGGCAGCAGGTTGCCCAGGCCGGTGCAGTGGCTGCGGATAAGGTTGTATTGCAGCGCGTTCAGGTCGGCGTCGGCAATCTTGTACTGCGCCATCGGCCCAAAGCCGGTGTTGACGCCATAAATCAGCTTGCCCTTAGAAAACTCGCGCAGAAACTGGTAGCTGGCCTCCACGTGCTGGAGGGCTTCTGCTTCCAGCACTACCGGCTGGCCGCTCACCACGGCTTGAAAGTCGCGCAGCGAGAGACGGCCTTCACCCACTAGTATATTGGATGATTCCATGTCAGACAATAAGGTAAGGATAGGAATAGAAAAAGACTGCTGGATATAGCTGCATAAAGAACTCTAAGCAAAAAAAGTAAAAATGGCAGGTCAATAAGTGCGTGCTACTAGAACTTGAAGACGAAGGGTAATAAGTATTTTTCTAATAATATGGACATAGTTGTAGCTGTGCAAAAGTACCATGTAAAGTGATAAAATCAGCTCAAGCTAGTGTGGTAGGGTAGGGTACGCATGCAATCGGGCACGGCCAGTAGAGCGGCGACGGGCAGAAAAGAAGTGCTGGTTTTTTATTTCGTGGCGATGCTTTGGGGGCACCAGCGAAGGTGCTAAGTATGGGCAAGGTGGGTAGCTAGCTAAGGGCCTGTGGAATAGGCAATGCTCTGCAAATAATTGCAAGTCAATTATTTGAATTGAGATTAAAGTACCGCGAAATCCTCGGTTTATACCGTTCGCTGGGGTGAGGCGAACGCTAGGTTTGTGGCGTCATCAGTGGTCGATGCACTCAGTTCAGCGAGTCGAGTTAACACCCACACCTTTAAAGCTTCCTCTTTAGTATGGCCATCACCACCACCTTTCACTCCGCCCAAATGACCCCCGTGGCTCTTGACCCGGCGCTGTCTGAAGACGTTAAAGAGTTTCTAGCTAAGCTGAATGCCGGTGGTGGCCCGCCTCTCGAAAGCCTGCCGCCCAAAGAAGCTCGCCTGGGCTTGGTAAGCGCACAAGCCTCGGTAAAAGTGGACCTATCGGGCATCGAAGTAACCGAAAAAACCATCGAGCAAGACGGCCTCCTCGTGAAGCTGCACGTCGTGCGCCCCACCGGCAGCTCCAATAAAGTGCTGCCTGTCTTCATCTTCATCCACGGCGGCGGCTGGGTGCTCGGCGACTTCCCCACCCACCAGCGCTTGGTGCGCGACTTGGTGGTGGCCTCGGGCTACGCGGCCGTGTTCATAGACTACACGCCCAGCCCCGAGGCGCAGTATCCGCAGGCCATCAACGAAATATATGCCGCTACCAAATGGGTGGCCGAGCGCGGTGCGGAAATCAACGTTGATGGCTCGAACCTGGCTGTAGTCGGCAATAGCGTGGGGGGCAACATGACGGCTGTAACCTGCCTGATGGCCAAGGAAAAGGGCGGTCCGCACATCAAGCTGCAAATCCTGATGTGGCCCTTGGTAGATGCCAATTTTGAAACCGAGTCGTACCAACTCTACGGGGCCGACCGCTTCCTCACCACGCCGCTTATGCAGTGGATGTGGGACCTCTACACCACCGACCCCGCCGAGCGCGCCCAGATTTACGCCTCGCCCCTCAATGCTACCCTGGAGCAGCTGCAAGGCCTGCCCCCGACCCTCATCCAAATCGGCGAAGCCGACATCCTGCGCGATGCCGCCGAGGCCTACGGCCGCAAGCTCGACGAGGCCGGTGTAGTAGCCACCACAGTGCGCTACAACGGCATGATTCACGATTTCGGGCTGCTCAATGCCTTGGCCGAAGTGCCGCAGGTGAAAACCTTGATAGTACAGGCCGCGGCTGAACTGAGAAAGTATCTAGGCTCATAATTCCAACTTAACGCCTTGTAAATCATGAAAACCCTTTCCTACAGCTTGTTGGCAGCCTTCACCGGGCTACTGATGGCCAGCACGCCTCCCACTTCAATTTCCACTTCCATGAGCGAACCTACTGCCGCCCCAGTCGCGGGCATCAAAAACATCGTGCTGGTGCACGGCACCTGGGCCGATGGCTCTAGCTGGGCCAAGGTTATCCCGCTACTGCAAGCCAAGGGCTACCACGTCACGGCGGTGCAAAACCCGCTCACTTCGCTCGCCGACGACGTGGCCGCCACCAAGCGCGCTATCGCTTTGCAAGACGGGCCAGTGCTGCTGGTGGGGCATTCTTGGGGCGGCGTAGTCATCACCGAAGCCGGTACCGACCCCAAAGTAAGCGGCCTCGTCTACGTAGCGGCCGCCGCGCCCGACGCCGGACAGTCGTTTCTGGAGTTGGTGCAAACCGCCACCGCCACACCCGGCAACGACGAAATTCGGCCCGATGCTCAGGGCTTCGTGAGTATGACGCCCAAGGGCATCATGGAAGACTTTGCTCAGGATTTGACTAAAACCGAGCAGCAGGTGCTCATCGCCACGCAGGGGCCGCAGGCCTTCTCGGCCCTCAAGGAAAAAGTGACCGTGCCGGCCTGGAAAACCAAGCCCAACTGGTACATCGTGGCCGCCAACGACCGCATGATTAACCCCGATTTGGAGCGCACTTTGGCCAAGAAAATGAACGCTACTACGACCACGCTGCCCACCAGCCACGTGGCCATGCTGGCCCAGCCCGAAAAGGTGGCCGCCATCATTATAGAAGCCGCCAGCAAGGCAGTGGCCAAAAACTAACCTGCCGGGTTGCTAACCCAGATTCAGGTAAGAAGCCCGCTTCCAGGCCACGCGGCCCGAGAGGCGGGCTTTTTGAACTATGTAAAATGGAGTGCCACGCCAGATTGCCGCGCCAGCGGCAATCTGGCGCGAGCTACCGCTCACTTGGCGCTACGCGCCAAAAACGGAGTGTCACTCCGTTTTACATCTACTCAACTTCTATGGCCCAGCTTCTGCCTCCCGATGCGGCCGCCCTAGCTCGCATCATTGCCTTCCAAAACCTGCCGCCGCAAGTAATAGCCTGGCTTCAGCAAGCCGGCGAGCTGTGGCAGTACGCGCCCGCCGAAACCATCGTGCTGGCCGAAGAGCACGCCGACCGCATGCTGGCCGTGGTCAAGGGCGGCATCCAATACTATAGCCCCGGCGATGGCCAACTCAACCACCTCTCGCGCCTCGATGCGGGGTGCCTGGGCGGCGCGCTGCCCTATGCGCGGTTTCAGCACGCCTCGGCGCAGGGCGTGGCCGTGGGCGAAACCGTGCTGTATGTGCTGCCGTGCAGCCAGTTTCCAGCTCTGGAGCGGGTGAGCCCCGAGCTGGTGCAACGCTTGGTGGGCATCCTCAGCGACCGCGCTCGC
This sequence comes from uncultured Hymenobacter sp., assembly GCA_964251335.1. GTDB lineage: Bacteria > Bacteroidota > Bacteroidia > Cytophagales > Hymenobacteraceae > Hymenobacter. The sequence continues at coordinate 4,221 of CAXUKA010000084.1, read as the reverse complement.
GACGAGGTGCGCGCCCAGGAGCGCGACGACAAATTGCGAGCACTGGGTAAGCTTTCGGCTGGCCTCTCGCACGAGCTCAACAACCCGGCCGCCGCCATTAGTCGCGGTGCGGCGTCGCTCAAGGCATCGTTGCGGGTGCTGCCTTCGCTGCTGCTGCGGCTGTTGGCCACCGCGCCTCCGGCAGAGGCCATGGCCAATGTCACGGCCCTGGCCATGCTGCCCGACGAGCTGCCGCCGCCCCTCACCGCCTTGCAAGCTGCCGACCGCGAAGCTGAGCTAGCCGACTGGCTAGAAGCCCAGGGCTGCCCCGATGGCTACGCCCTGGCCGCGGGCCTGCTCGAGGCCGGCCTCGCCGTGCCGACGCTTGCTGCGGTGGCTGTGCAGCTGCCTAACATTGCGCGGGGGCCAGCTTTTGCCTGGCTCAGCGGTCACCTCACGGCGCAGTGCCTGGCCCGCGATATCAGCGAAGCGGGCCGGCGCATCAGTACGCTGGTCAATGATGTTAAAATCTACTCGCACATGGACCGCGCCACGGCCCCCGAAAAGCTGGCCGTAACCAGTGGCCTCGATAGCACGCTGCACATGTTTGCCCACATCGTGCGCCAGAAAAATGTAGTCCTGACCCGCGACTATGCCCCCGACCTGCCGCTGATAACAGGCCAGGCCGGCAGCCTCAACCAAGTCTGGACCAACCTGATTGACAACGCCCTGGACGCCCTGCCCGATGTCGGCGGTGAGCTGCGCGTGTGTGTCAACAAGATTGATAACTCGCTATGTGTGAGCATTCAAGATAACGGCCCCGGCATCGCGCCCGAGGTGCAGGCCCGCATGTTTGAGCCCTTCTACACCACCAAGCCGCCCGGCGAAGGCAGTGGTCAAGGCCTTGACATTGCCCGGCGCATTGTGCAGGAGCACGGCGGGCGGCTGGAAGTTTTTTCGGAGCCCGGCCGCACGGAGTTCAAGGCCTATCTGCCTATCAATTAGAAATAGCTTGCTATGAAAAAGCCTATCATTCTGACCGTTGATGATGATGCTCAGGTGCTGGCCGCCATTACCCGCGACCTGCGCCAGGAATTTCGCAAAGACTACCGAATACTAAGCGTGAACTCCGGCCCCGAAGCCCTCGCCACGCTCGATGCGCTACGCACCCGCGTCGAGCCGCTGGCTCTGGTGCTAGCCGACCAACGCATGCCCGAGGTTGAAGGCGTAGAGGTGCTTACCCACGCCCGTAGCTTATTTCCCGATGCCAAGCGCGTGCTGCTCACGGCCTATGCCGATACCACGGCGGCTATCCAAGCCATCAATTCGGCTCAGCTCGACTACTATTTGCTCAAGCCCTGGGACCCGCCCGAGCAACTGCTTTACCCCACGCTGCACGACTTATTGGCGAGCTGGCAGGCCACTTATCGGCCAAAGTTTGATGGTATGCGGCTCATTGGTTTTCAATGGTCGCCGCGCTCGCACGAACTCAAGGATTTTCTCAGTGGCTACATGGTAGGCTACCAGTGGCTTGATTTTGAGAAAGATGCCGAAGCCAGCACTTTGTTAGCCACTGCTGGTCTGGCGGCCGACGACTTACCCGTCGTCATTTATGCCGATGGCCAAGCCGTGGCCCAGCCTGCCAAGCTCGACCTGGCGCGGCACCTGGGCCTGCTGGTCGAAGCCCAGCAAGATTTGTACGATGTGGTGATAGTTGGGGCCGGTCCGGCCGGGCTAGCGGCGGCCGTGTACGGCGCGTCGGAAGGCCTGAAAACGCTGCTCATCGAAAAGCAGACGCCGGGCGGGCAAGCGGGCTCGTCGTCGCGCATCGAAAACTACCTGGGATTCCCCACTGGCCTGAGTGGGGCCGAGCTAACCCACCGCGCCTGGACCCAAGCCACCCGCCTCGGGGCCGAGTTTATGGCTCCGCAGGAAGTAGTCGAGCTGGCCGTGCAGGATGAATATAAAGTGTTGACCCTGAGCGACGGCACCGTGATTCGCACCAAAGCCGTGGTGCTGACCACTGGCGTCAGCTATCGCACGCTGGCGGCCCCCGGCCTTGAGCGCCTGAGTGGCGCGGGCGTGTACTATGGGGCGGCTCGCACCGAGGCCCGCAGCTGTAGCGCCCAGCCGGTGTATGTGGTGGGTGGCGGCAACTCGGCGGGCCAGGCAGCCATGTACTTGTCTACGTATGCCAAGCGCGTTTTTATAGTCATTCGGGGCGAAAGCTTGGCCGCCAGCATGTCGGCCTACCTGATTGAGCAAATCGCCCAGACGCCCAATATCGAGATTCTGCCCTACACCCAAGTGCGCGAAGCCTGTGGCGGGCAGTCGCTCGAAGCCGTTGTTATTCAGCGCGATGGTCAGGAGCCGCAGAAGCTGCCTGCGCGCGCCCTATTCATCTTCATCGGCACCAAGCCTAGCACCGAGTGGATAAGCGACCTCGCCATCTGCGATGCCAAAGGCTTCCTGCTCACCGGCCGCGACCTGGTGGCCGACCCGCGCTACGGCATTTCCTGGAAGAAAGACCGGGAGCCTTTTTTGCTGGAAACTTGTGTGCCCGGTCTCTTTGCTGCCGGTGACAGCCGGGCCGGCGCGATGGCCCGCGTGGCCTCAGCGGTAGGGGAGGGGAGCATGGCCATCAAGTTTGTGCATCAGTACTTGGACGAATAGCTTATTAAAAACCCCTGTTTTCGACCAGGAAACAGGGGTTGATTTTTGCCGATAGGGTGATGATGTGGGTCAGGCCTGAGCTTGATGGAGCCACGCCTGCGCCTCCTTTATATCGCCAAACAGCTGCATGTGCAGCTGGCCGTGCAGGCCCAGCAACATAGACCGGGCTGAGTTCGCCGCTAGTGCTTCGGGGCTGACCACATTGGCAAAGTGCGTGAGGCCCTGGGCAATGGCGCGCGGTGCCCAATTGCTGACTATCCATTCCACGGCATGGTCCCAAGGGCCGGTTACCCGGCGGTTGTCGTTGAGCAGGTAGGCACAGTGGTTTTCGCGCAAGGGTGGCAGGCAGGCATCGGCCCCAGCCACGATACCCACATAGGTTTGGTAGCCTATCCACTCGTTGTGGACCCAGTGGTTGGCGGCATCATAGTCGATGGTCAGATACACGTTGCCGAAGCCATTTATCAAGTCGGTGGGCATGGAGAGGAAAGGAAAAGTAGCGTGGTAGACTGGCCTAAGGCAGTCTTCACCGTCAGGAAAAGCAGGTAGCAAGGCATCGCCTTTGCCTCTGTGGCAGTCGCTTACTAACACCTCGGAAAGCCTGACTGGTGCCCAGTTGCTATAAAATATTGTCTTGCAAATGGATGAAAGACAATATTTTGTAAGCCAGATGATTGCTATTGAAAAGCAGGAGGTAATCTTATATCTGGCAGGTGCTTGATTCTGGAAAAATACTATCCAAATGCTCGGCTGCGCGTAATACCAACGTGCCCAGCCTGCCGCGAGCAGCTGGCAGAAAATCTATCTTTTCCTATTTCTCCACTGATTATGAAAACCTCCAAATTGCTTCTCACCGCGCTGCTAGGGCTTGGTCTCAGTAGCGCTGCTTTTGCCCAAACTACTGTGCCAGGCGCGCCTGGTGCTGCTGGCGTACCCGGTGCTCCGGGTGCCACGGTTGTTCCCGGCACGCCGGGTACCATAGTGCCGGGGCAACCCGGTAGCTCGACCACCGCGCCCTCAAGCAGCGGGCTACCTACCGGCCCGGCTCCTGTGGGCACCGCGCCTAGCACTATCTATGCACCCAGCACGACTACGCCCGGTACGTTGCGCTCGAACCAGCCGGTCGGCACTACGCCCGGAGCTACCCCGGCCCGGTCGACGCGCCGCGCCTCTACTACCACTACCCCGGTACGGCCTTAGCTAGCCACCACATAGCGGACCCAAGTGTTCAGCATGCAAAGCCCGATTGCCACTAGTTGTGCAGTCGGGCTTTTGTGTGTAGTGAAGTTGGCGGGCGATGCTAGCAGTTAGGGTAATTTACTGTGTAGCTTATAGTTTGGCTCAATAAAATAGTTGGTTTTTTTGGCAACACAGACTGGGTTGCTTGCCGTATAGGGCAGGCAGCTGCTTGGTAAGCGGTTGTTAATTGTTTCCTCTCCCCACCTGTTTCCAACTCCCCACTATCATGAAAACCACCAAATTTTTTGTTGCCGCTGCTTGTACGCTTTTCCTTAGCACGACTGCTTTTGCCCAGACTACCCCAGCCGGTGGCACTACGCAGGGCGGTAC
>CAXUKA010000083.1:0-20215 GCA_964251335.1 uncultured Hymenobacter sp. | reverse complement strand
CGCCTATGGTACTGCCTTCACCGGTGGGAGAGTCGGTCGCCGCCAACTTTATCAGGAAGTCCTCTACCCGTCGCTTTTACCAGCGAATTGGGTAGAGGACTTTTGCGTTGATAATCTTTTGCTTAATACTTATTAGTTTCTATAATCCTTTCTAAGTACGCGTTTCGACTTAACTAGCACCACTGGGCGAGGCTTCTTTAGAAATTATTGGCAATCATCTTTTGCTTGTGCATTAATATTTGAGGAATAGAAATCTGGTGTTCGTAACAGAAGAAAGCCAGCCGGTCAATAGTTCTTATCAACTGTTGACCGGCTGGCTTTTTTCTGTTTATATCCTAGTAAAGCTTTACTATTGATGTGCCGCCAGTTCTTGCAACTCAGCCACCAATTCAGCAGAGCCTACAAATAGTGGCGCACGCTGGTGCAAATCTGTAGTAGGAAAAATGTCAAGAACTGCATTTGAGCCGGTGACGGCGGCCCCGCCAGCTTGCTCAATGAGGAAGGCTAGGGGATAGCACTCGTATAGTAGGCGTAATTTGCCCGCAGGGCGCGTGGTGGTGGGCGGGTAGAGGTAGATGCCGCCGTGAATAAATTGCGGTGGTAGTCGGCCACTAGCGAGCCTACGTAGCGGGCCGAGTAGCGGCGCTCGCGGCAGGAGGTGAGAAAGGTGCGGACGAACTCGGGGTAATCGAACCAGTTGCCGTCGTTGCAGGAGAAGACTTTGCCTTGCTGGGGGATGGTGAGGTTGGGGTGGGAGAGGAAAAATTCGCCGAGGCTGGGCTCGTAAGTGAAGGCGGCTACGCCGTGGCCTGTGGTGTAGACGAGCATGGTACTGGAGCCGTAGAGAACGTAGCCGGCGGCTATCTGGGCGCGACCGCCTTGCAGGAAGTCTTCGGCACGGGCGGGGCCGCCGGAGCGGCTAACGCGGCGGTAGATGCTGAAGATGGTGCCAATGCTGACGTTGACATCGATATTGCTGGAGCCGTCAAGGGGGGCGAGGGCGACGACGTATTTGCCGTGGGTATTGCCAGTTTGGATGATGTCTTCCTCTTCTTCGGAGAGGATGGCGCAGCACTCGCCGCCGTTGGTGAGGGCGCGGATGAAGCGGATGTTGGCTTCTACGTCGAGGCGCTGCTGGGCTTCGCCTTGGATGTTGGTGGTGTCGGCGGCACCGATGATGCTGCGGTTGAGGCCGGCGCGGTTGATGTCGCGGTTTACGATTTTGCCGGCTAGGGCGAGGTCGCGCAGGAGCTGCGAGAGCTCGCCGGTGGCGTAGAGAAATTCGGCCTGCTTGCGCATGATGTAGCGCTCGAGGGTGATGCCGACGGGCGTGGCCAGCTGCTCTTGGGTAGAGGTCATATCGTAGGGAGTAAACAAGAAACCCAAGCCGTGGCAAGCGCACGACTTGGGTTGTGAAGGGGTGTAATCGAGGCTTAAAACAGCGTTACGGCTATCTGGAGAGCACCGTATTGCTTTTCGGGGTTCCAGAGGGCGGTAGCGGCAACGGGTACTTCGTAGGTGCCTAGCTTTAGGGTTTTATTGTAGACACCGCCGAGGTTGGTGAAATTGGGGTGGTTGGAGTAGAAGTTTTGCTGGCGCTCGAAGGCAAATGCGCCGCCTGCAATCAGCGACAGCGAGGCATTGCCCCTGCGCCACACGGGGTAGTCGAGTTGCACGTAGTTGGAGAAGGTGCCTTTGACCTGGCCATTCTCGTTGGTGTAGTAGTCGCGGCCAAATAAGATGGTGCTCCAGGAGGCGTGCAACGGGATTTTGTCGCTGAGTGTGTAGCCTACCGTGAGGTCGACGAAGTGCGAGGTGCCGGCGCGGTCGTAGGAGAAAATATTGGCGTCGGGGTAGCTCGAAAAGTTGTTGATATCCCAGAGGGCAATCAGGAAACGGCCTTTTGAGTAGCTAGCGTAGTAGTCAAACTCGCGGTACTCGCCGGTGAAGCCGGAGCCGCCCCAGAGGCCGGTGCGGAAGTGCTCATTGCGGGTAGTGTAGTGCAGGTCGGCGGCGGCCATAGCGGCATTGGTTACCTTAAAACCGCGCCAGAGGTGCATGTTTTTGAGCGTCACGTTGAGGTCGATGGCGCGGTAGCGGGTTTCGGTCGAGTCGGGGATGAGGTCGACTACGCTGGCTTGGGCGTGGGCGCGGGACGGGCATAGCAAGCCCAGGAGGCCGACGAGGGCCAGCCAGAAGTAATTCTGTTTCATAAACTTACACGGTGGGGATGCAGCGCGGAATTTCAGTCCGCGAAATGAAAATGCTAGCTGTGGTTGGGGCAGTAGCGCGGGCTTTTAGTCCGCGAGTAGCTATCGTGTTGACTCGCGGACTGAAAGTCCGCGCTACGCTAGCTGCAGGAAAAGCAGCGCCGCGAGGGCGGCCCCGGCCAGCGGGCCGAGTACCGGAATCCAGGCATACGACCACTCGCTTGGCCCTTTGTCGCGCAGCGGCAAAATGGCGTGCATGATGCGCGGAGCTAGGTCGCGGGCGGGGTTGATGGCGTAGCCGGTGGTGCCGCCCAGCCCTAGCCCGATTACCCATACTAGCAAGGCTACCGGCAGCGCGCCGACCGAGCCGAGGCCGATGGCCGCGTGCGTGCCTGTGATTTCGGCCCCGCTGATGTAGAGGATGGTGAGCATCAGGACCAGCGTGCCGATTACTTCACTGATGAAATTGTTGGCATGGTTGCGAATGGCCGGGCCAGTGCAAAACACCGCCAGCTTCGCCGACCCGTCCGCCGTGCGGTCAAAGTGGTCTTTATACAAGAGCCACACGAGGAAGGCTCCTATTGCGCCACCCAGCATCTGGGCGGCTACGTAGCTGGGAACTAAGGCCCAGGAGAACTTTCCCGCTAGGGCCAGTCCCAGCGTCACGGCTGGGTTGAGGTGCGCGCCGCTCACCGGGCCGGCGATTACCACGCCCACGTAAACGGCTAACGACCAGGCAGTGGTGATGACAATCCAGCCACTGTTGTGGCCTTTGGTGTCTTTAAGAACTACGTTGGCCACGACGCCGTCGCCTAACAAAATCAGGACCGCAGTGCCGATTAATTCCGCTACGAAAGGGCTCATTAGGCTACGGCAGCGGCTTTAGAGGCGGACGTTTTAGCGGGCGAGCCTTTGGCCCACACTTGCAGGGCGCGCACGGCGCGGTGCCAATCGGCGATGCCGGCTTCGAGGCTGTCGCGGTCGGGGCTGGGCGTGTAGGTGCTGTCGCCTTGGGCCATGGCCTTAATTTCGGGCACGTCTTTCCAATACCCCACGGCGAGGCCGGCGAGGTAGGCCGCACCGAGCGCCGTCGTTTCGGCCATACTGGGGCGTACTACTTTGGTATTCAGTACATCAGCCTGGAACTGCATGAGCATGGCGTTTACCGTAGCGCCACCGTCTACGCGCAGCTCGGCGATGGCGAGGTCGGAGTCGGCCTCCATGGCTTTGAGCACATCCATGGTCTGGTAGGCGATGGCTTCGCAGGCGGCCCGGGCGATGTGGCCGGCCTTGGTAGCCCGCGACATGCCGAAGATGGTGCCCCGCGCATAGGGGTCCCAGTAGGGCGCACCGAGGCCCGCGAAGGCTGGCACGAAGTACACGCCGCCGTTGTCATCGACCTGGCGCGCCAGCTGCTCTATTTCCGACGAATTCTTTATAATGCCGAGGTTGTCGCGTAGCCACTGCACCACCGCGCCGGCAATGAAAATGCTGCCTTCCAGCGCGTAGCACACCTGGCCATCGAGCTGCCAGCCAATGGTAGTCAGTAGGTTATGCTGCGAAGCTTTGGGCGTGCTGCCGATGTTCATCAGCATAAAGCAGCCGGTGCCGTAGGTGCTTTTCACCATGCCCGGCTGGGTGCACATCTGACCGAAAAGCGCGGCCTGCTGGTCGCCAGCGATGCCGGCAATCGGAATTTTGGTAGCAAAAAGCGTGGTTTTCGTTTCGCCGTATACCTCGCTCGACTGCTTCACGGTGGGCAGCATGCTGCTCGGAATGTCGAACAGCGCCAACAATTCCTCGTCCCAGCGCAGGGTGTGGATGTTGAACAGCATGGTCCGCGAGGCGTTGCTTACGTCCGTCACGTGCAGCTCGCCTTGCGTGAAATTCCAAATCAGCCAGCTATCCACCGTGCCGAAGGCCAACTCGCCGGCCTCGGCCTGCTCGCGGGCACCGGCTACGTTGTCCAGAATCCAGCGCACTTTACTTGCGGAAAAATAGGCATCCAGCAGCAGGCCGGTTTTGCTGCGAATCATGTCCTCGTGGCCATCCTCGCGCAGTTGGTCGCAGAATTCGGCGGTGCGGCGGTCTTGCCACACAATGGCGTTGTAGACGGGCGCGCCGGTTTTGCGATTCCAAACCACGGCGGTTTCGCGCTGGTTGGTGATGCCGATGGCGGCGATGTTGCTGCCGTTGTGGCCCACTTTCACCGTCGCCTCGGCGGCTACGCCGGCCTGGCTCGACCAGATTTCGCGCGGGTCGTGCTCGACCCAGCCCGGCTTCGGGAAAATCTGGGTGAATTCCTTCTGCGCCTGAGCCACGATTTGGCCCTTTTGGTCGAAGAGGATAGCGCGGGAGCTGGTTGTGCCCTGGTCGAGGGCGAGGATGAATTGCTGCATGGCGAGCAGGTGTGTGGGGTGGGGAGTTTTGGTAAAAGGTGATTTTTATACTCTTCTGGGGGAACCTCACCCCCTAGCCCCCTCTCCAAAAAAGAGGGGGGACTAGCCCTAATTTTAGTTTAATACTAGTTCTAGAAACTAGTCCCCCCTCTTTTTTGGAGAGGGGGCCAGGGGGTGAGGTCCACGCGCCGGGCTAAGCCACTTGCAGCGCCGGCTGCGCCTCCAGTAAATAATTCTGCGCTACTGCCGCAAAATCAGCTACTTGCTTTTGCTGCCAGAGGTAATCGTGGCCTAGCTCCTGCGCCAGCAGCTCAGCTACCGTGGGGGCCATGCGGAGGGCAGCGGCGGCATCGAGGAAGAGCACGCGCACGCGGCGAGCGAGTACGTCTTCGACGGTACGGGCCATTTCGTAGCGGGCGGCCCACACTACTTCGGCTTTCAGGAATTCGAGCGAGTCGTCTAGCTTTTCGCCGAGGGCGGGCTGCTGCTTGATGAGGTCGAGCAGCGCTTCCTGGTCGGTGCCGTACACGTAGAGGTGGTTGCTGTGGTCGGTGGTCGGCATGGCTCCGTGGATGGATAGGCTGGCCGTTTTGCTGTCGGCTTTGGGTAGTTTGCCGAGGCTGATGGCTTTGTCTACCGTGTCCTGGCCCATGCGGCGGTAGGTGGTCCACTTGCCGCCGGTGATGGTGATGAGGCCGGCTTCCGACACCAAAATCTTGTGGCTGCGCGAGATTTCCTTGGTTTTCTCCGAGCCGTCTTGTGGGGCGGCCAGCGGGCGCAGGCCGGCGAATACGCTCAGCGCATCGCTACGCTTGGGGGCGCGGGCGAGGTAGTGGCCAGCCGTGCGCAGGATGAAGTCGATTTCCTCTTCCAGCGCCTTGGGCTCCTCGCTGTACTCGTTGAGGGGCGTATCGGTGGTGCCGAGAATGACGCGCTCGTGCCACGGCACGGCGAACAGCACGCGGCCATCGTCGGTTTTCGGAATCATGATGGCATCGTCGCCGGGCAGAAACGACTTGTCGAGCACGATGTGCACGCCCTGGCTGGGACGCACCAGCTTTTTCGCGCCGGGCTTGTCCATCTGCAAAATTTCGTCGACAAAAATGCCGGTGGCATTTACGACTGCTTTCGCTTTGATTTCATATGCTTTACCGGTTTCCTGGTCGATGGCTTTTACGCCGGCTACCTGGCCCTGGGCATCTTTCAGAATACCACGTACTGCGAAGTGATTGAGCAGCGTGCCGCCTTGCTCAATCGCCGTTTGGGCGAGGTTGATGGCCAGGCGGGCATCGTCGAATTGCCCGTCCTGGTAGACTACACCGCCGTGCAGGCCTTCCTGTTTGATATTGCCCAAGCGCTTGATAGTCTCCTGCTTGCTGATGTGTTTGGCGGCCCCGAGGCTGAGCTTGCCCGACATAAGGTCGTATATCTTCATGCCGAACGTGTAGTACGGCCCGCCCCACCATTCGTAATTGGGGATAATAAACGACTGATTTTTAACTAGGTGTGGTGCATTTTTTAGCAGAAGGCCGCGCTCGTACAGCGCCTCGCGCACCAAGGCGATATCGCCTTGGGCCAGGTAGCGCACGCCGCCGTGCACCAGTTTAGTAGCGCGGCTGCTGGTGCCTTTGGCAAAATCGGTTTGTTCGAGCAGCAGGGTTTTATAGCCCCGGCTGAGGCCGTCGAGAGCCACACCCAGGCCGGTTGCGCCGCCGCCAATGACAATTAAATCCCAACTGGGCTGGTTGGTTAATTGGGCAACGAGGGTGGGGCGGTGAAAGGCAGCAGCTTTAATTACGTTTCGCATAGCTTCGATTTTGGATATATTCTCTTGCTCTAACAAATCAAAGGTAAGAAAGTGGCGTAAATGAAAGCAAATGAAGCTATTTATTTTGTAAGTGAATACTTACTAATTTGTCTTTTAAGTTTGACTATTAGATTTATAAGTCGCAAAAATATTTTTTATGCTTATGGTCGAAGTGCTAAAATTTGCTTTTGCTTTCGTTTTGCCGCTAACTAATTAAGATGGGCTGGGCTACGTTTATGCATTCTGCCTAGTCGGTACTTTTGCTGCTATGAACGCCAGCGTCAAAAGACATCAGCTTATTCTGCAACAGCTCCAGACGCAGAAGCATGTGGAGGTGCCCGAGTTGAGCGAAGCTCTGGAGGTATCGGCCGTGACGATACGCAAGGATTTGAAACTGCTGGAAGAGAAGGGCCTGCTCTTTCGCACCCACGGCGGCGCTTCGCTGGAAAGCCCCTACATTAAGGACCGGCCGGTGAATGAGAAGGAGCACCTGGCAGTGGGCGAGAAGACGAGTATTGCCACGGTGGCGGCCCAGCTGATTCAGGCGCAGGAGTCGGTGATTATCGCGTCGGGCACTACGATGGTGGCGCTGGCTCGCGCCATTCCGGCGCAACTGGCGCTCACGGTCATTACCTCGGCGCTGAATGTGGGCCTGGAACTGCTGAAGCGACCCGAAATTGAGGTGTTGCAGCTGGGCGGCTACCTGCGGCATAGCTCCTCGTCGGTGACGGGGCCGCACGCCGAGCAAGTGCTGCGCGAAATCGCGTGCAGCAAGCTGTTTCTGGGCGTCGATGGCATCGACCTCGATTTTGGCCTCACCACGACCAACATCGGCGAGGCGCACCTCAACCAGCAGATGATGCAGACTGCCCAGCAAACCATCGTGCTAGCCGATTCGTCGAAGTTTGGCAAGCGCGGCTTCGGCCGCATCTGCGCGGTGGAGCAGGTGACGCACATCATCACCGACACTGGTATTTCGGCGGCCGATGAGAAGCGACTGAAAGACCTGGGAGTGGCGCTAACGGTGGTGTAACAACTCATACCGCACATGAATATCTGGAAGCACTGCCTGCTCTCGCAGCATAAATTCGGTGGGCAGCCCGCCGATTATTTGCCAATCCATCGGTTTATGGACAGCAGCAAGCTATTCTGCTACCACCCGCGCCACCGGCTGCTGTTACACCACACGGTAGGCATCGAGTGGGCCACCGAGTTGCTGGGCGATGTGCTGACAACCAGTGATAACCGGCAGGTGCTAGTGCGGGATGTGGCCGCCGCGCATTGCCAAGAAGACCTGTCGGGCCGGGTGCCCACGCTGGCTGAGTGGCTAGCCGATGCACCCGCTGAAGTGCTAGCAGCGCTGCCGGTTTTAGGGCCTGCGCAGCTGCCCGAACAGCTATCGTTACCCTTGCGCGAGTTACTGCTACGCCCTTACCTGCGCACCGGACAGCCTGTCGCTTTGCTTTTGACATGTAGCACTTTCGGAGTGTATCTGGCCGAAAAGCTGCTGGGGCTGGCTGCTGCCGAAGAGTTGTTGCGCTGGTCGCCCGCCTCGGTGCCGGTGGCGCAGCTGCTGGCGCACATTACTTTGCGGCATCCTTGGCAGTATCGCCCCGACCCGCGTGCGCTAGCGTGGCTGCAACAACAGGAGCGGGCAGTAAAAGCCACGGAGCAATAGTGTATGTTCGGATTTCTTAAAAAGCGTATGTCTGGTAGCATCCCTCCCGTTGAGCAGCAAATTGCCCACACTCTGCAAGCTGGCCACGCCCTCACGGTGCGCTGGGACTGTGGCGGCGATGAGAGTTTTGTGTATACCGCCGTGGATGGACAGGAGTTGGATACCGACTATGGAAACGAGCAGGATTTGGCTTACCTACTCGATGGGTACCTTACTGAGCGGCTGAATCTGCCCGATGCGGGCGATTTTTCGATGCGTGGCACCGGACGTGTTTTTCGAGAAGGCCAGGAAGTTATTATCGACTATCAATCAGAATGGTGGGCTGATGATTCGTGGATGGACGAGTTGAGCGATGAGGAACTGGCCGAAATTGGCTGCACGCGGCCCGCTCCAACTGATGAAGAGAAAAACGAGGAGCCAGCTTTTGAGCCCGCAACAGAGTATTCTGGTCGGCTTGTGCTATTTACACTGAGTTGAGTAACTGCCACTATGCCTCTTAATTACAGTGAGCTAAAAACGCAGCTGATAGCTTTGCTGACAGGCGGTCATCAACTCACTGTGCGCTGGGACTGTGGGGGCGATGAGCATTTTGTGACCACGCTGCTAGATGGCGAGGTACAGGAGTTCGACTATGGTCCCGGGTTTCAGGAGTGGCAAGACAGCCAATGGCTGGCCGGTAACTACGCGGCAGATAGCCACGATTTTCTCAGCCAAATAACCAACCTGTCGGTACTGCTCAACGACTACCTCTCGGGGTTGTTGCGTCTGCCCTCGGTCGGCGAGTTTAGTATGCACGGCACAGGTCGTATTTTTCAGGAGAAGAATGCAATTGTGATTGATTATCAATCGGAAGCTGTGTGCTGGGATTACGAACCGGACCCCGACGAGAACTGGCCGGATGAGCTATACCTCACGGCCGAGGAAATGGCCGAATTAAAGCGCCCACCCAGCAAGACGGGAAGCGCAGAGCACCCACCAAAGCCCGACTTGCAAATGAGCGCTAATTATACTGGGCGCACCATCATGTTTGACTTGAGCTAAGTCTCCCAGCTGCCAGTCAGTTAAAACCATTCTATCACCGATTCTTTTGAAACTCGCCAAACCCGCCTGCTACGCCGCCTGCCTGGCCTACGTGCATATGCGCCTCGACGCGGCCCGTGCCGGTATGGCCGCCGCGCAAGAGTCCTCCAACTCCGAAACCAAGAGCAGCGCCGGCGACAAGTATGAAACCGGCCGCGAAATGGCTAATCAGGAGCGCGACCGCCACGCCGCGCAGTTTCACGAGGCGCAGCAGCTATTGGCGGCGCTCCAAAAAATAAACCCCGAGTTGCCCAGCGACACCGTGCGGACGGGTGCGCTGGTCGCTACCAGTCTGGGGCTGTTTTACCTGAGCATTGGAGCGGGCAAACTCACTACGGCCGAAGGGCAGGAGTTTCTGGCCGTGTCGCCGGCCGCACCGGTAGTGGCGGCGCTGAGCGGCAAGCGCGCTGGCGACGAGGTGGTGTTTAATGGAAAGGCGGTACGGGTGCTGGCTGTTAGCTAAATACGCTACCTGTTGTACCCTGTTAGCTGAACTGGCCGTATGAGGAAATACACAACCTTTTCCTCTTTCCTCACCATGGCAGAAGACGTTAAAACCACCACCGCCCAAGATGTAGGGCGCTACTTACTCGGCACCTTTATGGTTGGGGCCGGCGTGGGCCACCTCACCTTCGTTCGCAAGCCGTTTCAGGCGCAGGTGCCCGACTGGGTGCCGCAAGACAAAGATACCGTCGTACTCGAATCGGGCGTGGTTGAAATCGGCCTTGGCCTGTTGATGCTGTTCAACAAGCGTTATAAAGTGCCGATGGGCATCGGGCTGGCGGCGTTCTACACGGCCATTTTCCCCGGCAATATTCACCAGTACCTCAGCAGCTTGCCAGCCCTCAACCTCGACACTGAGCGCAAGCGCTACGTGCGGCTGTTTTTCCAGCCGGTGCTTATCGGGCTAGCGCTGTGGAGCACGGGCGTTTTTAATAAGAAAAAGTAGCGCGGACTTTTAGTCCGCGAATGCCCAGCCTTATAGCTGAGAATAAGCTAGCCTCAACAGGCAGTCCGGCTGCGTCGAATAGCAGTGCCGAACTACTTGTTGAGGCTAAACACTTTAAGAATATCTGCTGCTTAGGTGTTCAGGTTGCGGACTGAAAGTCCGCGCTACTTCTCATTCCGGGCCACCACAAACATGCGGTCGCCAAAGCGGCCGGTCAGCTTATTGAGCCAGTAGGTGGGGTACTGCGTGCCGAGTTTGGTGGCTTGCTCTACCAGGTTGCCGCCCAGGCGAATATTGGCCGGGGCCTTCACTGGGTTCAGCAAATCGACTACCGAAAAGCCATTCTTGGCCAGCATCTTGCGAATGGTGTTCGGCGTGAACTCGTAGAGGTGATAGGGCGGAATGTCCATGCGACGCTGGCGGCCCAGCGCTTTATAGGCGGCGAAGCCTAGGCGCATGCTCGGTAGATTGGTGACGCTGGGCAGGGCCAGCACCAGCAGCCCGCCGGGGCTGAGGATATGGCCAAACTTGCGGATGGCGGCGGCCGGCGACAGCAGGTGCTCTAGCACATCGCCGAGGTAGGCGAGGTCGAACTGGTTTTCGTGGAAATCCTCGGTGGTTTCGATGTTGCCGGTTACCACGGGCAGGTGCAGCTCGCGGCGGGCGTAGTCGGCGGCGTGGTCCGATATTTCGAGGCCGTGAGTTTCCCAGCCCAGGCTTTGCAGGCTTTTGAGGGTGTAGCCGGGGCCGCAGCCCACCTCCAGGTACCGAAACTTACGGCCGGGGTAATGCTGCTGCATGTAGCGAGTGAACTTGTCTTCCTTTACTTTGCTGAGGTCCAGGTCTTTGCCTTCTTCGATAAAGGCCTTGTCCTTCTCGGTTCGGTCGTAGTTGGGACGCTCTGTGAAATACTCCTTGCCGTAGAGCTTTTCGAGCTGCGCGGGCGTGGGCTGCGGGTCCAGAAAAGCGAGGTCGCAATTGGTGCAACGGGTGCCTTGCAGGCGCTGGCCATCAAAGAGATAGTAAAAAGGCAGGGGCTCGAAGCTGGTGGCTCCGCACAAGTCGCAGTGGCGCATGTTGTCAGGTAACATTGAACATTTATCAAGTAACAAGCGGGCGGCTGGCTGATAGATGTTGCTGATTCTACCCGTAAAGTTCAGCAAAACAACCCAACCGAAAGGCGGGCCGTTGGTTGAGTAGTGGACTGCTAATTGATAATTGTTGAATGATACCTGAAAAATTAGACGCCGTTGTAATCGGGGCCGGCCCCGTAGGCCTGGCCTGCGCCCTCGAAATTCAGCGCCGCGGCCTCACCGTGGCCACCGTCGATAAAGGCGCGCTGGTCAACTCATTGGTGGGCTACCCCACGCAGATGGAGTTTTTCTCGACGCCCGAACTACTCGAAATCGGCGGCCACCCCTTTCCGATGGCCTCTTACAAGCCCCACCGCGAAGACGCCCTCGACTACTACCAGCGCGTGGCCGCTACGGAAAAGCTTGACTTGCGCCTCTACGAAAAAGTAACTGGCCTACGCGGCCAGGCCGGCGACTTCGTGGTTGAAACAACCAAGGGTGAAATCGCGGCCCGCGCCGTGGTCGTGGCCACCGGCTTCTTTGACGTGCCCAATAAAATGGGCATCCCCGGCGAAGACTTGCCACACGTAAATCATTATTACAAAGAGCCTTATGCCCACGCTGGCCGCGATGTAGTCGTAATTGGAGCCAAAAATTCCTCAGCCAAAGCGGCCTTGGCGCTCACCCGCGCCGGTGCCCGCGTGACGCTGGTAGTGCGCGGCAGCGAAGTGTCGGAAAGCGTGAAATACTGGATTCGCCCCGACTTGCTCAACCGCATCAAGGAAGGCCGCATTACGGCGCTTTTCAACACCGCTATCACGGCCATCACGCCGCACACGGTCGAAGTCGTTACGCCCGACGGCCCGCGCACCATCGCGGCCGACTACGTGTATGCCCTCACCGGCTATCGGCCCGACTACTCACTGCTCATAGATGCATTAGCCTTGCCGCTGGATGAAAACGATTTTGCGCGCCCGCCGATTTTCGATGTGACTACCCATGAAACGGCCCGGCCCGGCGTATTTGTGGCCGGCACAGTATGCGGTGGGCTGGCTACCAGCCGCTGGTTTATCGAGAATGGGCGGCACCACGCGCAGCTGATTGCGGCGGCGCTGGCGGGGGCGCTCGTTCAAGAAGGATAACTTGAGCCCTGGATGCAAAAAGGCCGCCTACTCTCGATGAGTAGGCGGCCTTTTATTTATCCGTCAGGGGCCGTGCTACGGGCTTGTTTTAGAATGATTTAAACGTAATGTCATCAACCTGAGTAGCCGAAATGCCACCCGATGAATAGTTGTAGCTGTAGCGCAGATGCATCGTGGTGGCCGACAACTCAATTATGTCGAACGGAATGGGGATGCTGGCCTGTGAAGGGTCGAGGAGGCTAAGCTTGGTCTGGTCGCTGTTGAAATCCCAGGTGCCGCTCTGTGTCTGGGGGTCGGTGGTGCTGCACTTTGTTGCGCCTTCGTCGGCTACCAGCGTTTTATTAGTGCTGAATTTGAGGAAGTTGTCGCGCTCGCAGGCCGCCGAGCTGGCATACTCGTCGGTTACTACCACCGCACCATTGTTGATGCTGGAGCTGGAAAACGAGGAGGTTGGGGCCGATATGATCCTGCTTTTGGCTACCAGCAGTTCAGCTTTGCCGGTCGAGGTTTCGCTGTCTTTTTTGCAGCCGCCAAAAGTGGCAGCTACTAGTAGGAGTAAGGAGAGTTTTTTCATCTGTTTTCAAATGAGTGGAAAGTGAATAATTCATGCAAAGCTAATGATAAGGCAGTGTCGAATTAGCTGGCTGTTAGCAAAGTTGTAGTTTTTAAGATAGACGCGGTATTTATTATTTAATCAATATGGCTATTCATAGTCAACTAAGTAGTTGAGTGAAATTCAGGCGTTTCCTAGGGGCATTTCTCCGCTGCTACTACCGCATACGAATACCCTGCCTTGGCCCCGCGCTGAAAAAAAGCACACCCACTGACCTGGTCGCCCATTTGCTGCGCCAGTCGGCCCAATAGGAAAAGCGTCTGTCCGTCTTCGGGCTGGGTTTCCAGCGCTTGGAAGTACACAGTGCGGGCTTCGTCGTAGCGGGCCAAGTGGGTGAGGGCCGCACCTTCGGCCTGTAAATAGTTGAGCGGCACGGGCCGGTGCCGACGGGCGTACTGCTGGTGGCCCTGGTGCAGGTCGGTCAGGGCGGGGCGAGTGTGGCGTAGGTCGAGTAGGCGGGTTTCGCCGCGAGCTAAGTGGGCCTCGGCCAAGGCCGTATCGAGGGCCAAGGCGCGGGAGTAGCTGATTTCAGCTGCTACGGGCTGGCGCAGCTGGGCCTGGCAGCGGCCCAGGCGGTAGAGTAGCCGCGCTGCTTCGGGCGAGGTGAAAGGCGTGGCCGCCTCGGCGTTGGCCAGTAAGGCGGCTTCGAAATCGGCACGGGCGCCTAAGTAGTTGTGGCGAATGTCCTGGGCCAGCTCGCCCCGCAGGCGCAGGGCGGGGGCGTAGTCGTCGCGGTAGCCGAGCGACTGGTCGAGGTAGTCGTACGCTGCATCCCACTGGCCCTGGGCGAAGGCTTTGCGGGCGTCGTCGTAGGTGGTGTCGGCAGCCACGCGGTCCATCACAATTTTGGCCGACACCCCAAACAGAAAAATCAGGCCGACGATAATCGCTACCAGCCACATATCCTGCCGGTTGAAGCGCACCTGCCGGCGCGGCGTGCGCTGCTGGTAGTGGCGCTCGCGGGCACCGGCCGGTGGGCGAGTGCGCAAGGGTGGGGCAGGGGCAGGCGTCGGCATTTTATATACCGATGGGCCGCTATCGGCTGCTTGAGCTGCGGTACTCCGCTGGGCCTCGGCGCGCTGGGCGGCCTGCTGCACCTGGAAGTCGTACTGCGCGCGGCGGCCAGGGTCGCTGAGCACCCGGTAGGCGGCGGCTACCGCCTTGAACTGCTCTTCGTAGCGCGGGTCGCCGCCGTGCTTGTCGGGGTGCAGTTGGTTGGCTAAGCGCCGGTAAGCCTGCTTGATAGCCTCGGCCGAAGCTGCGGGCAGCACCCCGAGCACTTGGTAATGATTTTGACTCACGCCATGAAAAAATTAAAGCATAGCCTAGGACAAAAGTCAGCCCCAGCCGCAGATTTTGCGTAAAGAACGCCCCGGCCGGGCGGGCTGTTGCCCCTAGCGCCAGTTTCTTAACCGCAATTTTCAGCTAAACAATTCCGCACTCATGGCTACCCTGACCGACGACAAAACGCCGCGCAATGACAGCCTCATTGACAACCTCAAAGGTTACCTCGATACGCGCATCGATTTGGTGCGCCTCGAAGCGCAGGAGAAAGTGAAGGGTATTTTTGTCAGCACCGTACATGGCGTAGCGCTGGCTTTTTTGGGCGTGCTATTCATTGTGTTTGGGTCTATCTACCTGGGGCTAGCGCTCAACCAGGCGCTGAATAGTCCCTCGGCAGGCTTCGGGCTGGTGGCGGCCCTATATCTGGTGCTGGCCGTGCTGTTCTTTGTGGGCGTCGATAAAAAGGTGTTCCAGGGCGTGGCCGACAAGCTACTCAATAATACCATCTACAAATCGGACAAGCGCGACCATGATACTAGCAAGTAAGCATCGCCAAGTTCATCCTTTCTACTCTGCTTAAAACACCCCTGACATGACTGAGCCGAACAACCCACTGTTTGAGGACGAAAAAGAATTTCTGGAGCGCAAAAAGCTTGAGTACGAGCGCGCTCTGCGCGGCGATGTTGAAGAAATCAAGGAGCAGACCATCCAGGTAGGCAAAGTGGCTTTGGTTGGGGCCGGCGTGGTGGGCGGCATCTGGCTGCTTACCAAAGCCTTCGGCAGCCGCAAGCATAAACCCAAGAAAAAGCACAAGCATAAAAAGGGTGGCAAGCAGGAAGATTACTTCGGTGACTATGCGGGCTTCGATGGGTACGAGGATGACAACCACGACCAGGAGCTCCACGACCTGACTGCTACCTACCACTCGCCCGAATATGCCTACGACCACGCCGACCGCTACGCGGCCGAAAGCGATGGCTTTTACCAGGCTGGCAGCCAAGTCGACCCTGACTACCTGACCGAGGACTACCTTGGCGACGCCGATGATAACGGCCTGAGTGACTATCCCGACTTCCCGGCCCACTCCAGCGCGCAGCACGGGGCCGACGACGACACAGATACCACGTACGGCAGCCACGCCGCCAGCCCCGAGCATCTCGGCGTGTACCACACCAATGAGGACCATGGCGATGACGACGAGCCAGCCCACTCCTACGCTTCGACCAACTCATACAAGGCCCGGCCCTACGACGACAGCCGCCGCCTGCCCGAGTCGGACAGCTTTGCCGATACCGATGAGCCAGCTGCTGCACCCGCGCCCAAAAAACCGTGGCTGGTGCCCGCTATCATGGCCTTTGCTCAAAGTGAAACTGGCAGGGTGGTAATAGCACAAGCCGCCGCCGTGGCTATGGCATTCATTACCAATAAGGTAAAGGATATCCTGCCGAGCAATGCGGCCGATGCCGATAAAAATGCCGACCTTGCAGCTTCATCGGCCCCCGTGGGTGCATCGCCCGAGGCGTGGCCGGCTACTACCGCTGCCCAGGATGTTTCTGCCGCCGCCAAACACGACGACATCACCTACCGCGAACCGCTTGCTTGATTCGCTGGCCGAGCTGCGGGCGCGTGGCCGCAAGGCCTTGGCCGTACTGCTCGACCCCGACGATTTCGCGCCCGAGCGCATTCAGCAGCTGCTGCGCCTCACGCAGCAGCATCCCGTTGATTACTTCCTAGTAGGGGGCAGTCTGGTGCTTACCGAGCATCAGGCTGCCCTCATTGCGTTGCTCAAAGATGAAGCGCCGCAAGTGCCGGTGCTGCTCTTCCCGAGCCACGCCCTGCACGTAGATGCTGCCGCCGATGGCATCTTGCTGCTCTCGCTTATCTCGGGGCGCAATCCTGATTTTCTGATTGGCCAGCATGTAGTGGCCGCGCCGCGCCTACGCCAAAGCGGTTTGCAACTGCTGCCCACCGGCTACATGCTGGTCGAGAGCGGTCGGGCCACCACAGCCTCTTACATCAGTGGCACCGCGCCCCTGCCACACGACAAGCCCAGCATCGCGGCAGCTACCGCAATGGCCGGCGAGCAGCTCGGCCTGCGCCTGATGTACCTGGATGGCGGCAGTGGTGCACAGCACCCCGTATCAGCCGCTATGATTAAGGCTGTGCGTGCTGTCGTGGATACGCCGCTCATTGTGGGCGGCGGGTTGAATACAGGCGAGAAAATCTACACTGCCTTGGCTGCTGGGGCCGACTTGGTAGTAATTGGTAATCACCTTGACCGCGACCCCAATTTTCTGGCCGAGGCTGTGGCAGCAGTGCGGGCATCTTCGGCAAGTGTGCCGATAGCGTAAAAGCTACTTAGCGCCCCCTTATTGCTTTCCTGCTACGCGAGTCTGGAGACTCGCCTTACTGGTCGGCCTGCCATTACGCGTTTGCGCTAAACGGCGTCCAGTATCGCCAACGAAAGACAACAAAAAAGGCTGCTTTCACAAGCAGCCTTTTCCTTTTGCCAGATAGTCAGCCGCGCAAGCGGCGTATCTGCGAAATCCATTTAATCTGCGATTAAATGTTCATGGCCGACTCGCGGCGACGCATCTTGCCGGCCGGAATACCGAACATCATCTTGAAGCGGCGGCAGAAGTAGGCGGTGTCCTTGTAGCCCACCTCGCGGCCGATGTCGCGGATGCTTTTCTTGGTGGTGCGCAGCAGCGACACCGCACGCTCCATGCGCTGGTACTCGATGTAGTCCTGCGGGTTGATATTGGTCAGCATCTTGAAGTACTGGCCCACGTAGTCTTCGCTCACACCAGCCACGCCAGCCAGCACTTTGTTCGAGAGGTCGCCGCTGAGGTTCTCCTTGATGAAGTTGAACAGGTCGATGAGGCGCGGGTCTTTGAAGTACGTGCTGTTGGTAGCGAGCTGCTCCACAAACAGGTTGTTGCGCAGGATATAGCGCACTACCTCTACCACGATATTCTCGGTGTAGATGCCGATGAGGCGCTCACGGCCCGGCAGGTCTTGTAGCGTTTCTTCAATAACCTTAATAATGAGGTTCGACAGCTTCGAGTTGCCCTTGATAACGAAGGCCGGCACGTCGAGCGACGCAAAGAAGTTAACCGAATCAAACACCTTCGCCTCAAACGCCACGAAGCTGTGGCTTTCCTCAGCGTCGCCGATGAGGTCGAGATTGTCGTTGGAAGAGAAGAAACGGTCCTTATTTGTAATCAGGTCGTCGTTGGAAATAACGCGGCCCGCCGAGCCCGCGCCGTAGCCAATGCGCGTAGCGCGGCCACCTGGCACAAACAGCAGTTCGCCTTCTTCCACCAATAATTCTTCTTCCCCAAAGCGAATCTGCCCTTTATGCAATAGAATAAGGTTGTTGCCAACATCGTACACGTTGCGGGCTGTAAATGCCTGCCGGAGTACTAGATTTTTGGCCTTGATGTAACGGACACCTAGTGATTCGATGACTTTATTGTAATCTTCCATAAGTTAATGGTTAGTAACTGCGTATAAAAGGCGGAAAAAGTCCCGAAAGTTACGCATGAATAATGCAATCCACCATGGAAAAATTCAGTAAAAAGAAAAACCCAGGCCAAAAAGCCTGGGTTTTGTGCAAAACACTTAAAAATGGGGGTAGCAAAAGCAGCTATTTCAGTATTTCCCGCGATATCACAATTTTCTGAATCTCAGAAGTGCCCTCATAAATCTGGGTGATTTTGGCGTCGCGCATGAAGCGCTCGACGTGATATTCTTTCACAAAGCCGTAGCCGCCGTGTATTTGCACTGCCTCTACTGCCGAGTCCATCGCCGTTTTAGAGGCGAAGAGCTTAGCCATCGCGCCGCTCTTGGCATAGTCGGCGCCATTGTCCTTGTCGGCGGCGGCTTGCAGGCACAGCAAACGGGCCGCGTCAACGTTAGTAGCCATGTCGGCTAGCTTGAACTGAATGGCCTGATGCTGGGCAATGGGCGCACCAAACGCCTTGCGCTCCTTGGCGTATTTAATGCTCAGCTCGAGTGAGCCCGAGGCGATGCCCAGCGCCTGCGCCGCAATGCCAATGCGGCCGCCGGCCAGCACCTGCATGGCAAACTTGAAGCCGAAGCCATCGGCGCCGATGCGGTTTTCCTTGGGCACCTTCACATCGTTGAACATCAGCGAGCAAGTATCGGAGCCCCGGATGCCGAGCTTGTTCTCCTTGGGGCCTTGCTGAAAGCCGGGCATGTCCTTGTCCACGATGAGCACGTTGATGCCGCGCGACTTCAACTCGGGGTGCGTTTGAGCGATAACCAAGTACACGGAGGCGGTGGTGCCGTTGGTAATCCAGTTTTTGGTGCCGTTCAGCAGGTAGTAGTCGCCTTTGTCCTCGGCGGTGGTGCGCTGGCTGGTGGCATCGGAGCCGGCCTCAGGCTCGGAGAGGGCAAACGCGCCCAGGATTTCGCCCGAAGTGAGGCGCGGCAGGTACTTACGCTTCTGCTCTTCGGTGCCGTATTTCTCCAGGCCCCAGCATACCAGCGAGTTATTTACTGACATGATAACCGAGCACGAGGCATCGACCTTGGAGATTTCCTCCATCGCCAGCACGTAGCTGATGGTATCGAGGCCCGAGCCGCCGTATTCGGGGCTCACCATCATGCCCAGAAAGCCGAGCTCGCCCATCTTCTTGACTTGCTCAGTGGGAAATTTCTGGTGCTCGTCGCGCTCGATTACGCCCGCCCACAGCTCTTGGGCAAATTCGCGGGCAGCATCGCGCACCGCTAGCTGCTCTTCGGTGAGCTGAAATGGGGAGGCGGGGGCCATAGTATCAAACATGGGTGTGGGTGGGTAGATATGGCCGAAGCCGGTGGGTGGGAAAGGGTGAGAACTTGTAGCCGCAAAATTACGGCCACAGGATGGGATTTGTCTGAAACGAGAAAGTCGTCATGCCGAGTAGTTTCGGCCCGACGACTTTCTTTTACGTGTAAAACAGAGTGGCACTCCGTTTGGCGCTCGGCGAACTAACCGCACGCGGAAATGGAGTATCACTCCGTTTTACAAAAACCTAGTTGCGGCGGCTACCGCCCATAAAGATGCTAACGTAGTAAAGCAGCGTAGACAGCGAGGCGAGTGCAGCCACCACATAGGTCATGGCAGCCCACCACAGGGCATCCTTGGCCCCAGCATGCTCCTGGGTGGTTACGACGCCGCTACGGTCCATCCAGGCCAGAGCGCGGCGCGAGGCATCGAACTCGACGGGCAGCGTGATAAACGAGAACAGCGTGGTGAGCGCAAACAGCACAATACCGATGCCCAGCGGAATAACGCTGGTGCGAATCATGAAAATGCCGGCCATGAGAATGAAAGGCATAAACTTCGACACCGACGACAAGGCCGGCACCATAGCCGAGCGGAATTGCAAGAAGCTATACGCATCGGCGTGCTGCACGGCGTGGCCGCATTCGTGGGCTGCCACGGCAGCGGCAGCTACCGAGCGCTCGTTATACACGGCCTCACTGAGGTTGACGGTTTTGTCGGTGGGGTTGTAGAAGTCGGAAAGGCGGCCTTCGGTACTGACAATTTGCACGTCGTAGATACCATGGTCGCGCAGCATTTTGGCAGCCACTTCGCGGCCGGTGAGGTTGGCTTGCAAGCCAACTTGCCCGTATTCGCGGAATTTGCTTTTCAAGCGCCACTGGACGGCCCAGCTGGCGGCCATAATCAAGATGATGAGCGGCAAATACATGAGTTAAATAAGAAAATGAGGAGTAAGGCGGAAAAGCCTGACCAGTAAAAGCCGGCTAATAGCGTGCCAATTCTACGGTGGCTACTTACCGAGCAGCTTGCCCACGCGCTCTACAATACGCGTGGTGCTGTAGCCCGCTACCAGCGGCACGGTCAGCACTTGCCCGCCTCTATTCAACACTAAGTCGTGGCCTACAATTCCATCGATGGTGTAGTCGTCGCCCTTTACCAGAATATCGGGCTGCACCAGCTCGATAAGGT
>CAXUKA010000082.1:0-20425 GCA_964251335.1 uncultured Hymenobacter sp. | reverse complement strand
CGTTGGTGCACGTCGACGTGACCTACCACGTCGGTTCGGCGCGGGAGCAGATTGGGAAGTCGGGCTTTGCCCACTTCTTCGAGCACATGATGTTTCAGGGCTCCGACCACGTGGGCGACCAGCAGCACTTCAAGCTGGTGACGGCCGCCGGCGTCGACCTCAACGGCAGCACCACCCAGGACCGCACCAACTACTTCGAAACCGTGCCGAGCAACCAGCTCGAAACGGCCATGTGGCTCGAAGCCGACCGCATGGGCTTCCTGCTCGATGCCGTAAGCCAGAAGAAGTTTGAGATTCAGCGCTCTACGGTGAAAAACGAGCGCGGCCAGAACTACGACAACCGCCCCTACGGCCTAGCCAGCGAGTACACCGCCAAGACGCTGTATCCCTACGGCCACCCGTATTCGTGGCTGACCATCGGCTACCTAAAAGACCTCGACAACTCGAACGTCAACGACCTCAAGAACTTCTTCTTGCGTTGGTACGGGCCTAACAATGCGACGCTTACCGTGGGCGGCGACGTGACCTCGGCCCAGGTGCTGAAGTATGCCGAGAAGTATTTTGGCCCCATCAAGCGGGGGCCGGCCGTGCCGGTGCAGAAGCTGCCCGAGCCCGTGCTCAGCGCCGACCGCTACGTGAGCTACGAAGACAACGTGCGCTTCCCGATGCTGCAAATGATTTTCCCGACGGTGCCGCACGGCCACCCCGACGAAGCTCCTTTGGATGCCTTGGCCGACATCATTGGCGGCGGCAAAACATCCTTGCTCTATAAAAACCTGGTGAAAACCCAGAAAGCGGTGCAGGCCCAGGCCTATCAGCGCAATTCGGAGTTGAGCGGCGAATTCGCAATGATTTCGCTGGACTTGCCCACCACGCGCCTCGACAGCGCGGAAGCTATTTTCCGCAAGACGCTGGCCGAATTTGGCAAAAAAGGCGCGACCGACGCCGAAGTGGCACAGTACAAAGCCAGCACCGAGGCTCAACTCATCAACAGCCTAGCCAGCGTGCAGGGCAAAGTAAGCCAACTGGCTTCCAACCAGACGTTCTTCGGCAACCCCAACCGCCTGCCCACCGACCTGAAGGAGCTGCGTGCCATTACTAAGGCTGATTTGCAGCGCGTGTTTGATAAGTATATCAAAGGCAAACACGCCGTTATCCTGAGCGTGGTGCCTAAGGGTAAATTGGATGAGGTAGCCGCTAAAGACAACTACACTGCCTCGACGGCTGGCTACGTGGCCCCCAACTACGGCTACGACAACCTGAAATACGTGAAGGCGGTCGACACCTTCGACCGCAGCAAGCAGCCCAAAGCCGGGGCCAACCCGATGGTGAAAGTGCCCGCCATCTGGCAGGATAAATTCAGCAACGGCCTCCAGGTGATTGGCACCAAAAATACCGAATTGCCCACGGCTACTATGCTGCTTACCATTCGGGGTGGCCACCGGCTCGAGCAAAGCAATCCCGGCAAAGCTGGTATCGCTTCGCTCACGGCACAGATGCTGAACGAAGGTTCGGAAAAATATACGGGCGAGGAATTCTCGGCGGCGCTTGACCGCCTGGGCAGCACTATTCAGGTGTTTAGCGGCGACGATAACACGACTGTGTACGTGCAGACGCTCACCAAAAATCTGCCGGCCACCATGGCGCTGCTCGACCAGCGCCTCCTGCACCCACGCTTCGACCCAGCCGACTTCGACCGCGTGAAAAAGCAAACGCTGCAAGGCATCGCCAACCAAGTGACGCAGCCGGTAGTGATTGCTAACAACGCCTACTCGAAACTGCTCTACGGCCCCAACGATATCATGGGCGTGCCGAGCAACGGCACCACGGCCAGCGTCACGAGCATCACGCTCGACGATGTGAAGCAATTTTACCAGCAGAACTACGCGCCCAACGTGAGCTACCTCACCGTAGTGGGCGATGTAGACCAAGCTACTGCTGAACAGCCCTTGGCTTTCCTCAAAGCCTGGCCGCAGAAAAACGTGACCCTGCCCACCGCCCCGGTGGCCCAGGCGCAGCCCGACAAAACCAAGATTTACTTCATCAATAAGGACGGGGCCGCGCAGTCGGAAATCCGGGTGGGCTACCTCACCGCTCTGCCTTACGATGCTACCGGCGACTACTACCGCGCCTATTTGTCGAACTACCTGCTCGGTGGCGCCTTCAACTCGCGCATTAACCTGAACCTGCGCGAAGACAAAGGCTACACCTATGGCGCGCGCTCGGGCTACTCTAGCACGCGCTTTGCTGGCCCCTACACGGCCCAGGCCGGCGTGCGCGCCGACGCCACAGCTGCTTCGGTGAAGGAGTTTATGAAGGAAATCAACAACTACCGCACCGGTATTTCGGATGAGGAGCTGGCCTTCCTGCAATCATCGGTAGGCCAGAGCGATGCCCTGCGCTACGAAACCGGCCAGCAAAAAGCCGGCTTCCTGTCGCGCCTCGTTGAGTACGACCTCAAGCCCGACTACGTGGCCCAGCAGAGCGACATCCTCAAAAACCTGAAAAAGGAAGATGTGTCAGCTTCGGTGAATAAATACCTGCCCGGCGACAAGATGTATATCGTGGTCGTGGGCGACCGTGCCAAAGCCTTCCCCGGCATCACGGAGCTCGGCTACGACGTGGTAGAGCTCGACGTGAACGGCATGCCCGTAGCCGCTGCTGCCCCGGCCGCCGCGCCGGCTGCGGTACCGGCACCCATGCCCGATGGCAAAACCAAAACTGAGGAAAACGGCCAAAAGGTAAAAACCAAAAAGAAAAGCTAGTAACGCGTAAGCGACCTGCTTCTTTTATTGGGTAAGAAAAGCCCGTCGCTACCAGCGACGGGCTTTTTTATTGTCTTGGGCCAAGTGCGGTCGTCATGCTGAGCTTGTCGAAGCATCTCGCGTGGCGCAGTAAACCCAATCACTCACTCCGTTGCTAACACCAAAAACTAGTGCGCTATGCGAGATGCTTCGACAAGCTCAGCATGACGGCTATAGCCAGCTACATTTAACGCCGCAGAAGCAATAAACCAGCCTCCACATGAAGCAAAGCTGTTTCTCATCCCTCAGGCGCTAACTTCGCGGAGCAATTAAACTATCCCCTTGGCATCGTCTCAGCAACACGCGCAACTCGACCGCTTGGAGCGGCAGGTAACCACCTTAGTGGCTGCCTATCAGCAGCTGCGCGAAGAACTAGCCGATGCCCGCACCACCATCGAGCACTTGCGCGCTGACGGGCGCGAACGGGAAAAGCAATTGCGTGAGTACCAAAACCAAGAAAATATTGTTAAACTTGTTCAAACTATAGCCGGCGGGGAACCCACCCAGGCCAACGAGCTGAAACAACGCCTCAACGAATACATCCGCGAAATAGATAAGTGCCTTGCCTATTTGAGGGAATAACCTGCCTTCACCTACACTGACCTGCCTACACGCTTTCTATGAACGACTTAGCCATCAAAATTCGCATTGCCGACCGTGATTACCCCATGCGGGTAGCCGTGGCCGACGAGGAGCGCCTGCGCCTGGCCGGCCGGCAGCTCAGCGAACGGCTTCGCGAGTTTCGGGAGCAGTACGGCATTCAGGACAAACAAGACCTGCTGGCGATGGTAGCCCTCGCCACAATGGCTGACTCTCTGAAAGTTAGCAAAGAAAAGGATGGAACCGATGCAGACCTCACCGAGCGCCTGGCGCGCCTCGACGAGCTGCTTTCTGGCGTGGTGCTGGCTGCCTAGTAGCGGCCACTGAGCACCCGTATTTTCGTTGGCCCGGCCGGGCCAGCCTGGGCAAGTGGCCCTGCTGACTCCGGCCTGGTAACTTGGCCGTGGCTATGGTTTTGATTCACTTCACTTCCATAACTTCATGTCATCCATCCTGTTATATTGCGTGCTGACGGCCGTCATTGCCTTAATTGGCGGACTGGTCATCGGCCGCCAGCTGGCCAGCAAGGCCAGACAAGACCACGAAGGCGAGGCGCAAGCCAAAGCCCGCCAACTCCTCGAAGAGGCCGAGATTCAGGCCACTCGCACCCGCGACGAGCGCATTCAGCAATCGAAAGACAAGTTTCGCAACCTCAAGAACGAGTACGAGCAGGAGCAGAAGCGCCAGCGCCGCGAGTTTGAAACCGAAAGCCAGCGTCTGAAAGCCGCCCTAGAACAAGAGCTGACCGAGCGCCGCCAAGGCGTGGTGGCCCAGGAACAAGCCATCAAGCACCTCACCGAAACCACCCAGCGCCAGCTCGAAACCATCCAGCACAAGGAAAAAGAGCTGGAAATCACCCGCGAAAAAGTGCAGGCTGATGCCGAGCACCAGCGCAACCGCTTTGAGCAGCAGGAAGAAAAGCGCCAGGCTAAGCACGAAACCGCCGTAGCCGACCTGCAAGCCAAGCAGCAGGAAGCCGAAGCCCAGATTCACGAAGTGCAAAGCCAGCTCGAAAAAGTAGCTGGCCTCACCGCCGCCGAAGCACGCGAGCAACTAGTTGAAAGCCTGAAGAATGAGGCGCAGTTGCAAGCTTCGTCGTATATCAAGGACACCGTAGCGCAGGCCAAGCTAACGGCCACTAAGGATGCCAAAAAGGTAGTTTTGGAAACCATTCAGCGCACCGCGTCGGAGCACGCTATTGAGAACTGCGTGTCGGTATTCAATATCGAAAGCGATGATGTGAAGGGCAAAATCATCGGCCGTGAGGGCCGCAACATCCGGGCGCTGGAAGCGGCGACGGGCGTGGAGGTGATTGTGGACGACACACCCGAGGCGATTATCATCTCGGGCTTCGACCCGGTGCGCCGTGAAATAGCCCGTCTCTCGCTGCATTTGCTAGTGAAGGATGGCCGCATTCATCCCGCCCGTGTGGAGGAAATCGTGGCCAAAACGACCAAGAAAATCGAGGAGGAAATCATCGAAATCGGCGAGCGCACGGTTATCGACTTAGGCATTCACGGCCTGCACCCCGAGTTGATTCGGATGGTGGGCCGCATGCGTTTTCGCTCGTCCTATGGTCAAAACTTGTTGCAACACAGCCGTGAAGTAGCCAACCTTTGTGCTACCATGGCCGCCGAGCTGGGCCTCAACGTGAAGCACGCCCGCCGCGCGGGCCTGCTCCACGACATTGGCAAAGTGAGCACCGAAGAGCCTGAGCTGCCTCACGCCATCCTGGGTATGGAAATGGCCAAGAAGTACAAAGAGCACCCCGACGTGGTGAACGCCATCGGTGCCCACCACGACGAGATGGAAATGACGGCTCTCATTTCGCCCATTATTCAGGCTTGCGACGCTATTTCGGGTTCGCGCCCCGGCGCCCGCCGCGAAATGATGGAGAGCTACATTAAGCGCTTGCGCCAGCTTGAAGAAACGGCCGGTGCCTTCAAAGGCGTGAACCAGACCTACGCTATCCAGGCTGGCCGCGAGCTACGCGTAATCGTGGATGCCGAGAACGTGAGTGACGAGCGCGCCGGCGAGCTGAGTTTCGAGATTTCGCAAAAAATCGAAAAGGAAATGCAGTACCCCGGTCAGATTAAAGTGACCGTAATCCGGGAAATGCGCTCGGTAGCGTACGCTAAATAAGCCGTACTGTGGACTCTGCGAGTCCGCACGTCAATAGCCACTCCATTTCCACGTATTCGCGGATTCGCAGAGCCTACGATACAGCCAAAGCCCCGGCAATCAACATTGCCGGGGCTTTATGTTTGCCAGCAGTTATGAAAAAACAAGCGCATTACTCACTAGCTGTGCTAGCTATATTATCAGTAACCGGCTGTGTGCGCAATCCTTACGCCACTACCAACCGCGTGTATAAGCAGCAGGCCAAAAGATTTGCGCGCCAACTACGGCCGTTGCCCACTGCGCCCGACAGCCTACTCACGATTTCTTATCCAGTAGGTACCATCAATTTTAACCTGCGCAAGCCCAACTACGTCATCATTCACCACACGGCGCAGCACAGTACCGAGCAGACACTCAAAACTTTCACATTGACCAAAACACAGGTGAGCGCCCACTACGTAATCGGGCGCGACGGCCAAACAGTGCATATGCTTAATGACTACCTGCGGGCCTGGCACGGCGGCGTAGCTCGCTGGGGTAATGTTACGGATATCAACTCAGTATCCATTGGTATTGAGTTAGATAACGACGGGGCAGAACCGTTTCAAGAAGCGCAGCTTGTTAGCTTGCTGAAAGTATTGACTGGTCTGAAAAAAGCTTATAACATACCGGCAGCCAACTTTATCGGGCACGGTGACATTGCGCCCACGCGCAAAAATGACCCTAGTGCGCTTTTTCCCTGGCAGCGGCTGGCCGCACGTGGCTTCGGCCTCTGGTATGATGCCTCGGTGCTGGCCGATACTACAGCCGCGCCCTTCGCACAAGACTCGACTGGGCAGATTATCGGTATCACACCCCGCGAGGCACTACGCATTATTGGCTACGACACGCAGGATATGCCAGCGGCCATTCGAGCCTTCAAGCGCCACTTTGTGCCCGACGATACTAGCGCTGAGCTAACCGAACGTGACCGGCGAATTTTATTTAATTTGTATCGTAAATTCTTGTAGCGGTGAAATAGTGAGGTGGTAAACTGGTGAGTATTGCGCTAAACAGCTCACCACCTCACTATTTCATTGCTTACTGTGCGCCTTTCAGTGCATCCTCGCCGCCATAGGGCGCGCCGGCTGTGATATCACCGCGTAGGCCACCAGTGCTTTGGCCAGGGCCGAAGCCCGGCTGGGGAGCAGTGGTATCATTTTCTTTTTCAGGCACTAAAGGCGCATCTGGTGCTTCGGGTGCATTGGTGAGCGCGTCGGTAGGCACGGAGGCAGCATCGGTGCCGCCATTGGCCTGGTCACCGGTTATTTCGGCCACTTTGGCCACGTAGCGGCGCTTGGCCTCTTCTTCGGGCACACCTTTAAACTTATCCCACGATTCCCACTGGGCTTGGGAGAGGCCGGCGGGACCGCTGGCCTGGTCGGCCTCGGAGGAAGCTACTTCACCGGCTTTCATATTCACATCGCCTTCAGTGGCCTGTTTGTAAAGGCCGTATAGCTCAGTCATATACTGAGCGGCGGTAGCATCAGATAGCTTATTGACTTGCTGCGCGGCGGCATCAAATTGCTGTTGTAAACTCATGGGGTGGGGGAGGGTTAAAGCCAATTAGGTGCCGAACGGCTGTCGGCAGTAGACTGTACTACGGGCAGGCGATGGGGGTTGCGGTGAAATAGTAAGTGGCGAGGTGGTGCCTTTATAAGGCCTGTTCCACCACCTTATCACGCACCATCTCACCGCCCGCGTATATTTGTCTACTAGCTATGTGTGGAATAACCGGCGCTTACGCCTTCTCCGATTTGGGCCGTTCGGCCCTCGCCAATTTGCAGGCCGCCACCGATGCCATTGTGCGCCGGGGCCCCGACTCGCAAGGCCACTTCGTGTACGACCAATGCGGATTAGGCTTTCGCCGGTTGGCTATTCTCGACCTCTCGGCCGATGGCAACCAGCCCATGACCGACGAGTCGGGCCGCTACACCATCGTTTTCAATGGCGAAATCTTCAACTTCCGCGAGCTGCGCGCCAAGCTGATAAAGAAAGGCTATCGCTTTCATTCGCAAACTGATACGGAAGTTATTCTGAATCTGTACATCAGCGAAGGCCGTAGCTTTATCAAGAAGCTCAATGGCTTTTTCGGCTTCGCGATTTTTGATAAAGAGGAAAATTCGCTCTTCGTCGCCCGCGACCGCTACGGCGTGAAGCCCCTGCACATCTACCGCGATGAAGACCGTTTCCTGTTCGGCTCGGAGTTGAAGTCGCTGTTGGCGTTGGGCGTGCCGCGCAAGCTCGACTATGTGGCCCTGAGCCAGTATTTGCAGCTCAACTACATTCCGGGGCCGGCAACTATCTTCAAGGGTATCAAGAAGTTATTACCTGGTTATTACCTGTTCATTCAGGGTGATAAAGTAGTACGCAAACGCTGGTATAAGATTCCGTACGACCCCAAGAAAGTCGCTAAAAACAAGCTTGACTACGAGGCGCAGCAAAAGAAGCTGGTGACGCTGATGGACGAGGCTGTAGCCCGCCGCCTCGTGGCCGACGTGCCGCTGGGCTCCTTCTTGAGCGGTGGCATCGATTCAAGCGTGGTCACGGCCCTAGCCACCCGCCACACGCCGCACCTCAACACCTTCAGCATCGGCTTTCGCGATGAGCCTTTCTTCGACGAAACCAAGTATGCCAACTTGGTAGCGAAGATGCACAACACCAACCATACGGTGTTTTCGCTGAGTAATGATGATTTATACGAGCATCTATTTCAGATGCTTGACTACTTCGATGAGCCCTTTGCCGACTCGTCGGCCCTGGCCGTGCATGTGCTTAGCCAGCGCACGCGCCAGCATGTGACGGTAGCGCTGAGCGGCGATGGAGCCGACGAGATTTTTGGCGGCTACAACAAGCACATGGGTGACTTCCAAGTGCGGCAGGGTGGCTTCAAGGCCGAAGCCGTAACTGGCCTGAATCTGCTCTGGGACGTGCTACCCAAGTCGCGTAACTCCTACTTTGGTAATAAAATCCGCCAGTTTCAGCGCTTCTCGCGTGGTATGCTCAGCGGCCCCAAAGACCGGTACTGGGATTGGGCCAGCTTTGCCTCCGAAAAGGAAGCCACTGACTTGCTCAGCCCCGTAAGCCGCCGCAAGGTGGATAAAAAACTGGCAGCCAAGCGCCGCAAGGATATTCTCGAAAATATTCATGGCGACGGTGACCTCAACGAGGTACTACTCACCGATACGCAGTTGGTGCTGCCCTACGACATGCTCACCAAGGTCGACCTGATGAGCATGGCCAACTCGCTGGAAGTCCGCACGCCGTTTCTGGATTATAAGGTCGTCAATTTTGCCTTTTCGCTACCTGTGAGCAGCAAGGTCGATGGCAAAATGAAAAAGAAAATCGTGCAGGATGCTTTCCGCCCGATGCTGCCGCCCGAACTCTACGACCGCCCTAAGCACGGCTTCGAAGTGCCGCTGCTGAAATGGATGCGCGGTGAGCTGCGCCCGCTCATCGAGCAGGATTTGCTGGCCGACGACTTCGTGGCCAGCCAAGGCATTTTTGAGGTGGCTACAGTGCAAAAGCTTAAGAAGCAACTTTTTTCGAATAGCCCTGGTGATGCCCACGCCCGTATTTGGGGGCTGGTGGTATTCCAGTACTGGTGGAAAAAATACATGGCCTAAGCAAGTAAATGCGTTGCGCTTATACTCAGGCTAATTGCGTTGCCCGATGACTGAACCAACCGCGCCAGCGCGGCCGGCCGCTTGGTTTACCTCAGCTACCACGACGCGCCTGCTGACGGCGATTTGGAGTGTGCTGCTGCTGCTGCGCTTGGCGCTATTAGGGCACGGTGCCTTAGTTGATTACGACGAGCGCCGATATTTCCAGTCATTCGAAGCATTGCGGGCTGCCGCACATGGCAATTGGCAGGCGTGCGCCTACGCGCTGTCGATGGTCGATGCTCGGCCTGTTGATGCCTTGTGGCGCTGTGTGCCAGCGGCGGGGCAGCTATTGCTAGCGCGCTACGCTGGTTGGGACATTTACACATTTCCCTCGTTGCTACTACCCACGTTGCTCAACTGGGTGGCAACAGTCGCGGCGGCGTGGTTTTTCCTGCGCATCTGCCAGCGGCTACTGGCGGGGGCAGTGGCCGCCCGGCAATGGGCGCTGGTGGCGGCCATTCTCTACGCTAGCCTCATCAATACAAGCATTTACGTGCGCCATGTGCTGCCCTATGATGGCGCGCTGCTGTTGTTCTTAGGGCTTCTCTATTGGGTATTGCGACAGCCGGCTGCGCCATCGGGTTGGTTTTGGGGCTGGCTGGGGGTAGGGGCAGGGCTGCTGTGGCTACTGTATCCGGGATACTACGCGGGGCCGGTGCTGCTGGTAGCGCCGCTGCTCGACTGGCGGCGGCCAGTAGCGTGGGCACTAGCCCGGTTTGGCTCACTGTTAGCGCTAGGTGTGGGCTTTGTAGCGCCATTGCTGCTAGCCGAAGGCTTGAGCCGAGTAGGCGGTGCGCCGCCCTTTTGGGCCGTGAGCTACGACTTGTCGCTCCATATTTTGCAAGGCGACCCTGCGGAAGGCTATACCTTCTGGTTGAAATACCTGTGGCAGGTAGAAGGTGCACTAGGCATGTGGCTGCTGGCGCTGCTGCTGCTGGCTGTTGGGCAGGCAGGGCAGCGCATTAGTCGGCAAGGGCTAGTGATACTGGTCCCGCAGACCCCACAACAAAAAGTATTGGCAGCGGCTTTGCTGCTTTTTCTGGTTCACGCTACGGCTGCCGCAGTGGGGCACCGCATAGTATGGTATGGGCGCTTGCTGCACTTGTATCTGCCATTTTTGGTGCTGGTGGGGGTGTCTGCACTGGCTGCCTTACCCCGTTTGGCATGGGCAGCTATGGCAGGGGTGAGCAGCTGCTTACTCGGACTGATTTCCTATGGCTTCTTTTTCGTGGCATATCAGCGCGTAGCTTATCCGACCGATATTATCGCGCAGTATCAACTCAACTGCTTGCCCGCCCGCCAGTTACTGCACTGCGAAGAGGTGCGCGTGGCCGACGACCTCCGCTTTCAACCCAAGGGGCTACGTATGGCAGCTCCGGCTCAGTGTCCACCCCCGCCCGGCGATAGCCTGACTGTGCTAATTAATTTTGCGTTACTTTATCCACTTACGCCGGGTTCGCATCAGGCAGTGCCTACCTTCGGCCCCACCACTCGCGTCATATTCGACGGGCTGCACTATCGGGCTTTCCCACCCTATGATTTTGAGGGCTTAACCCCAGGCGAGCGAGCCGAAACCTGGCGACGAGGGTTTCGCTTACGGGTGCTGCGTGTGGCAACTATACTCGCAAAGCCACAAGCCGCCTTACTTTTACGGCAGCCTTAGCTTAGCTTTTACCATTTACCTTCGAATTTTCGAAGACTACTATATAGTCACAATTACACCTTTCACTATGAAAATAGCGGTTGTCGGTACCGGCTACGTCGGGCTGGTTACGGGTACATGCTTTGCTGAAGTAGGCATTGAAGTCACTTGCATTGATATTGACCAAAAGAAAATTGATAACCTCCACAAAGGCATCCTGCCCATCTATGAGCCTGGCTTGGAGGAAATGGTTTCGCGCAATGTAAAAGCGGGTCGTCTTAACTTCTCTACCTCGCTGGCTGAGAGCATTAAAGGGGCCGATGTAGCGTTCATCGCCGTGGGCACGCCTCCCGGCGAAGATGGCTCGGCTGACCTCAAATACGTGTTGGCCGTGGCCCGTGGTATTGGCGAGAGCGTAGACGACTACTGCGTGGTGGTGACTAAAAGCACCGTGCCCGTAGGTACTGCCGCTAAGGTGCGCGCCGAACTGGAAGGTGCCTTAGCCAAGCGTGGGGCCAGCGTCGAGTTCGACGTAGCCTCTAACCCCGAGTTCCTGAAAGAAGGTGCCGCCATCGACGACTTCCTTAAGCCCGACCGCATTGTGGTAGGCGTAAGCTCCGACCGGGCCGAGGAAATGATGCGCCGGCTATATAAGCCCTTCTTGCTCAATGGCCACCCGATTATCTTCATGGATATTCCGTCGGCCGAGATGACGAAATACGCAGCCAACTCGATGCTGGCCACGAAAATCTCGTTCATGAATGACATCGCCAACCTGTGCGAAATCATGGGGGCCGATGTGAATAAAGTGCGCCAAGGCATTGGTTCTGATGCCCGTATTGGCACCAAGTTCATCTATCCCGGCATTGGCTACGGTGGCTCATGCTTCCCGAAAGATGTGAAAGCCCTCATCAAAACTGCCCAGGAAAATGGCTACCAGATGCAGGTGCTGCAAGCCGTAGAAGGCGTGAACGAGGCTCAGAAGGAAGTGCTGTTTGCTAAAGTGAAAAAGCATTTTGGTGGCGACCTAAAAGGAAAGAAATTCGCCATCTGGGGTTTGTCTTTTAAGCCAAAAACCGACGATATGCGCGAAGCACCGTCGCTGGTTATCATCGAGAAACTACTGGCTGAAGGTGCCACCGTATCGGCCTACGACCCGGTAGCAGTAGCCGAAGCCAAGCACACGCTCGGCGATACCATCACCTACGCCAAAGACCAGTTTGAAGCGCTAGTAGATGCCGATGCTCTGCTGGTAGTGACGGAGTGGCCCGAGTTCCGCTCGCCCTCCTTCGAGGTGGTTGGCCGCCTGCTTAAGCAGAAAGTCATCTTCGACGGCCGCAACATCTACGATGCTGCCGAACTCAAAGAAATCGGCTTTGCCTATCACTGCATCGGCGTAAAAACCGACCACAAAGAGCCGGTAGCGTAGCTTTGGGCTATTAGCTGATAGCGGCTAGCTATTAGCTTTCGTTTGTTATCTCACATCATCTAAAAAGCTAACAGCTAGCCGCTATTAGCTAACAGCTTTCAACTAAATGGCTGAAGAAAAAAAGCGCGTGCTCATTACCGGCGGGGCCGGTTTTCTGGGCTCGCATCTCTGCGACCGGTTTCTGGCCGAGGGCTATCACGTCATTGCGATGGACAACCTCATCACTGGCGACCTCGCCAATATTGAGCACCTGTTCAAGCGCGAAGATTTCGAGTTTCACCACCACGACGTGAGCAAGTTTGTGTTCGTGCCCGGTAAGCTCGACTACATTCTGCACTTTGCGTCGCCGGCATCGCCCATCGACTACCTTAAGATTCCGATTCAGACCCTGAAAGTAGGTTCGCTCGGCACGCACAACCTGCTGGGCCTGGCCCGCGTGAAAGGTGCTCGCATGCTGATTGCCAGCACTTCAGAAGTGTACGGTGACCCTGAGGTGCACCCACAAGTAGAAACCTACTTCGGCAATGTGAACCCGGTAGGTCCTCGCGGCTGCTACGATGAGGCCAAGCGTTTTCAGGAGGCCATCACCATGGCTTATCACAACCACCACGGCCTCGAAACGCGCATCATCCGTATTTTCAATACCTACGGCCCGCGTATGCGCCTCGACGACGGCCGCGTGTTGCCAGCTTTCCTCTCGCAAGCGCTGCGTGGCGAAAACCTGACCGTATTCGGTGATGGTTCGCAAACGCGCTCGTTCTGCTACGTCGATGACTTGGTAGAAGGTATTTATCGCCTGTTGCTCAGCGACTATGCCTTGCCCGTGAACATTGGTAATCCGGCTGAAATCACCATCAAGCAGTTTGGCGAAGAAATCGCTAAGCTAACTGGCGTTGAGTTTAAGCCTACTTACCAGGCGCTGCCCGAAAACGACCCCATGAAGCGCAAGCCTGATATTACGCTGGCTAAGGAAATCCTGGGCTGGGAGCCCAAGGTAGACCGCGCCGAAGGCCTGAAGCGGACCTTGGAGTATTTCAAAGAGCACGTGAAGTAAGCGCGAGCTTGCTACCTTAGAAGCGGAGTTGGCCCCCAGCCAGCTCCGCTTTTTTCGTAATGCCCTCTTACCCCGCGCCGCACCTACTCACGTTTTCCCAGATTGGAGACGCTGGTATTGGCTACTTATCTGTGTCGGAAAATGTAGAACCGCCCCTGCCGTTTGCTGTGCAGCGCGTGTTCTGGACGTACTACACGCCCGACAATATCTTGCGGGGCCGCCACGCCCACCGGGCCACCGAACACGTACTCCTGGCCGTGACTGGCCACATCATCGTCACGGTAGAATCGGCGGCCGGGAAGCTGGAGGTTTTTCGCCTGGAAAGCCCACACGTAGGCCTCTACGTGCCGCCCAATGTGTGGCACACCATGCAGTATTCGCCAGGCGCGGTGCAGTTGGCACTGGCTTCGCAGCTATTTTCGGAAGAGGATTACATTCGAGATTATCAAGAATTTCGAGCGACCTAGAAAGAGAGAAATTGGGCTCATCTATCTATAAATAGCACTAAGCATTTGCTAATAATGTGCTAATCTTCTGGCCTAGCAATTTACTAAATCGGCGCTCTATTATAGTGTGTAGTAGATATGCCAGTAGCAATACGCCTATGCACATGCCTGCTAAAAGTGTATATTTATTGACGTGCCCTCCTAGTTGTTGCAGAATTATATAGCCTATGTTGTGGTGCAGTAGATACATAGGATAGGTAAGGGCACCAGCCCATACCAGCCAATTAGACTGCTTCAACTTGAACTTGCGTTTTGCTACAAGTAGAAATACGATGAAAAAAACGCTGATTATTAAAAGAGTTGCTACCAATGAAAATGGCTGTTGAAATGCATTAATGGTTTCTTCGAGGCTAGCACGTGCAGAGCGTAGTGCGAGCAAGTAGGCTATCAGCAATATACAATATATTTTCCATTGGCTAGATTGATTGTTTTGTAAGAGATAAAATGCCATGCCAGCAATAAAGAACGGTGCAAATCGTGGAAATAATAAAAATGAGAATGGTCCGGCATTAACGGCTGGGCCAACTAATGCACAATAAAATAACCAAACGGTAAGCGTAAGTGGTAGATGCTTAAGCCATTTGAAAGAGATGAGTAGCGATATTAGGAAATAGAATACAAGTTCTACTGTTAATGTCCAATACACTCCATCAATATGTCCGATATTAAAGAAGCTTTGAAGCATTGTCATATTAAAAAGATAGTCTTTTACAGAGGTATTTAGTACTGGTGACCAGCCAGGGGTATTTACTGCTGGGCCAAATAGCCAAACCACTAAAAACGTGATAGTGCAAGCAACCCAATAGGCTGGGTATAAGCGCATAACCCGAGAAGTGAAAAACTGGCTTAGCGACTTGCCTTGGGTTGACATCAGCACGACATAGCCACTGATGATAAAAAATAGTTCTACTCCTAAATGACCATATTTAAATATCTCTCCAAGTCTTGGATATTCTACTGGACTCAACCGGTCAGAGTGGTATCCTCGATAAGTGAAGTGAAAGAGTACTACTGATGAGGCCGCAATAAAGCGGAGTAAATCTATTTCATAGTAGCGAACGGGACTTCGGCGGACTTCAGGTTCCATGTACTTAAGATAGTATTCTAAATTATGTAGCAATATTACTCAGGAGTTAAAAGCAATAATTTGACTTTAATCAAAAGTCTATGATACAGAATTGAATTAAAGTGTGTGTGCTTTTTATATTCGTTGTATATCAGTGTTTTGTAGCTGAAAATGATGTTTTTCATAAATATTATATTATGGCTCATCAGTATGTTATTATAGAATAGTATAATTAATGCATATGAATAATTTTATTATTCCTTTTTTTTCTTCGTATGCTATGCACGCCGCTTGCCGGGCCGAAGTACTGGCGGCCATGGCGCGGGTTTACGACTCGAATTGGTACATCCTGGGGCCGGAAGTAGCTCAGTTCGAGCAGGAATATAGCCAATATAGCGGCGTAAAGCACACGGTAGGCGTTGGCAATGGCTTGGAGGCGCTAACCTTGGCTCTACGTGCCCTGGGCATCGGCCCCGGCGATGAGGTGTTAGTACCCTCGAATACCTATATCGCCACTTGGCTAGCCGTGACGCATACCGGGGCCACGCCAGTGCCCGTCGAGCCTGACCCTGCCACCAGCAACCTTGACCCCGCTCGCCTGGCAGCAGCGCTCACGGAGCGCACGCGGGCCATCCTACCGGTACACTTGTATGGGCAGCCATGCCGCATGCCCGAGATTATGGCCTTCGCGGCGCAGCACGGCCTGGCAGTGGTAGAAGATAATGCGCAGGCGCAGGGTGCCACCTTCGAGGGGCAACTCACAGGAAGCTTCGGAGCCGTAAATGCTACCAGCTTTTACCCAACCAAAAACCTGGGAGCCCTGGGCGACGCGGGTGCCCTCACAACCAATGATGCCACCCTAGCCGAACAGCTGCGCTGCCTACGCAACTACGGCTCGACGCAGAAAAACCACCACGAATTACTTGGCTACAACTCGCGCCTCGACGAGCTACAGGCTGCCGTACTGCGCGTAAAACTAGGCAAACTGGCAGCGTGGGCTACGCAACGCCAGCAGCTAGCGGTTTGGTATACTGAGTATTTGGCCGGTATTCAAGGCTTGCGTCTGCCCACTGTGGTGGCGGGAACCGTACCTGCTTGGCACCTATATGTAGTGCACACAGCCCAGCGCGATGCCCTACAGCGGCACCTGGCAGCGGCGGGCATCGGTACCCTGGTACACTACCCGGTGCCGCCGCACCGCCAACCAGCCTATGCACAACTGCGGCTACCGGCGGGCTCACTACCCATTGCTGAGGAGCTGGCTGCTACTTGTCTGAGCTTGCCGCTGTGGCCGGGTATGACGCAGGAGCAGGTATGGACAGTAAGCCAGGCAATACAGCTGGTACACAGTTGAAAACGTCAGTGGTACTTCTTGATAAACAATAGCTTATTGTTGATTTATATAAAAGATAGAACCTAGTCAACCATAATTCCGTAGGTGCTTTTCAATCTTGAGCTTATATGCGTCGGCTACTCCCACTCAGGCCGGCCAAACGGAATCCTGTAGCAGTCAAACTCCAGAATATTCCTGTCGGGGCTTCAAATGAGCAAGGTAAAAATTGTCGCCTAGTAGGTAA
The DNA here is from genome assembly GCA_964251335.1 of uncultured Hymenobacter sp. Lineage (GTDB taxonomy): Bacteria > Bacteroidota > Bacteroidia > Cytophagales > Hymenobacteraceae > Hymenobacter. Next base: position 3,922 of record CAXUKA010000082.1, on the reverse strand, counting down.
GTCAAGCCGATATATAGTTATTTGGTTTGAAATTAACCTTGCGGAAACATTAAGTCCTGCGAAAGCTAGTAGATTTGCCTAGGGCGGTCTATTAGCTTGTTCAATGCTATTGGCATCTATTCTAAATACTTAACCTAACCTTTCACCTTTTAACCAGGGTATTTCCTGGTTGATACTTTATCGCACCAGTTCATTTATGAAGCGCGCACTTATTACCGGAGTAACGGGCCAGGATGGAGCCTACCTTGTAGAGCTGCTCCTTAGCAAGGGATATGAAGTTCACGGCATCAAGCGCCGTTCGTCGCTTATCAATACCGAACGGATTGATAATCTGTATCAAGACCCGCATGAAACCCACGTGCGCTTCATCCTGCACTACGGTGATTTGTCGGATTCGACCAACCTGATTCGCATTGTGCAGCAGGTGCAGCCCGACGAGATTTATAACCTCGGCGCGATGTCGCACGTGAAGGTTTCGTTTGATACGCCGGAATATGCAGCCGACGTCGATGGCATCGGTACCCTACGCCTGTTGGAAGCAATTCGCATCCTGGGCTTGGAGAAGAAAACCCGCATCTACCAAGCCAGCACCTCGGAACTGTACGGACTGGTGCAGCAAGTGCCACAGTCGGAAACGACGCCTTTTTATCCGCGTTCGCCCTATGCTGTAGCCAAACTCTATGGCTACTGGATTACGGTCAACTATCGCGAAGCTTACGGCATGTTTGCCTGCAACGGCATTCTTTTCAACCACGAGAGCCCACTACGTGGGGAAACATTCGTAACGCGTAAAATCACGCGTGCCGCCACCCGCATCGCACTGGGCTTGCAGCAAAAGCTGTTCCTGGGTAATATGGACGCCAAGCGCGACTGGGGCCATGCCAAAGACTATGTGGAGGCTATGTGGCGCATCCTCCAGCAGGACGAGCCGGAAGACTTCGTAATTGCCACGGGCGTAACGACTACCGTGCGCGATTTTGTGCGCCTGGCTTTTGCCGAACTGGGTATTGAGCTGGAATTCACTGGCGAAGGCATTAACGAAACAGCGCACGTAGTAGCATGCAGCAACCCCGAGTTCCAGTTGGAAGCTGGTACGGTAGTCGTGCAGATTGATGAGCGCTATTTCCGTCCGACTGAAGTGGAACTGCTAATTGGCGACCCCACCAAAGCTAAAACCAAGCTAGGCTGGGAACCCGCCTATGACCTGCAAGCACTGGTACAAGAGATGGTGCAGACTGACCTGAAACTATTCCAGCGCGATGCTTATTTGCAAGCAGGTGGCCACCCTATCCCCAATGCGTACGAGTAGGCCCCAAGCTACCCAATATGATGCAAAAAGAGGCAAAAATTTACGTAGCCGGCCATCGTGGGATGGTCGGCTCGGCGCTGGTGCGTCGCTTGCAGCAAGCGGGCTTTAACAACCTGGTTACGCGTACTTCGAGCGAACTCGACCTGCGTAGCCAGTCGGCAGTGGCGGAGTTTTTCGTTCAGGAAAAACCCGACTATGTAATATTGGCGGCCGCCAAAGTGGGTGGCATTAATGCCAATAACATCTACCGGGCCGAGTTTCTGTACGACAATCTCATGATTGAGAGCAACGTCATTCACCACTCGTATCTGAATGGGGTGCAGAAGCTGTTGTTCTTGGGCTCGTCGTGCATCTACCCCAAGTTTGCGCCCCAGCCCTTGCAAGAAGATGCCCTGCTGACTGGCGAGCTAGAAAGCACCAACGAGCCCTACGCCATCGCCAAGATTGCGGGTATCAAGCTCTGCGATGCCTACCGGAGCCAGTATGGCTGCAACTATATCTCGGCCATGCCCACCAACTTGTATGGGCCGCACGACAATTATGACCTGAAAAACTCGCACGTGCTGCCGGCTTTGCTGCGCAAGTTTCACGAGGCCAAGGAAGCGGGAACTCCCGAAGTGGAAGTGTGGGGCACCGGCACGCCGCGCCGCGAGTTTCTGCATGTCGATGACCTGGCCGATGCCTGCTTCTGGCTGCTTGAAAACTACAACGAGCCGGGCCTGGTAAACATCGGCACCGGCACTGACCTCAGCATCCGCGAGCTGGCCGAGCTGGTGCAGCGTACTGTGGGCTACGAAGGTACCATCCGCTTCAACTCGGACTATCCCGACGGTACCCCCCGCAAGCTAATGGATGTGAGCAAGCTGGCTAATTTTGGCTGGACAGCTACCATCGGGCTGGAAGAAGGCGTGAAGGCGGTGTACGCCGGAACATTCGACCAGCAAGCAGTAGCCTAGCAAAATTTCGCAGGTATAAGCAGTGAAGGCTCAGGTGAGTTTGCACGCTTATGCCTGCGGAATTTCATGTTGAGGGAAAGACTCATCCCCAGGCTCATCCTAATGCCTTGCGGTGTTATCTGTATCTTTGCGCTACCAATAGGTAGGCCAATCAGCTGGGCCTGAATGCAGGCTTAGCTGATTGGCCTTCGTGCTATTAGTCCGATACTACCGATTTTACTATTTATTTTTAATACTTTTCGTGCAAACTGCTGAAGCTATCGAGCCAGTTAAACTAGCCGGCCAGTCATCCACCCAAGATGAATACTGGTCTGAAACCATTGAGCCAACTAACAGCTTGCTCGATTTGCGCCTGGGCGAGGTATGGCGTTATCGCGACCTGGTAATGCTCTTCGTGCGGCGCGATTTTGTGTCGACATATAAGCAGACAGTATTAGGCCCTATTTGGTTTTTTATTCAGCCGCTGCTTACTACGCTGACCTACGTCTTTATTTTCGGCAACGTAGCCCAGCTCTCGACCGATGGAATGCCCATGCTGGTATTCTACATGGCAGGCATTACGGTCTGGAACTACTTTTCCCAGACGCTGACTTCGACAGCAACGGTATTTACTACCAATGCTGCCATCTTCGGCAAAGTGTATTTTCCGAGGCTTACCATGCCTTTATCGATAGTGCTATCCAATCTGGTACGCTTCGCTATTCAGTTGGGGCTATTTCTGGTAGTGTGGCTGTACTACTTGCTGAAAGGTAGCGTCATGCATCCCAACTATTGGTTAATCTTGCTAACGCCAGTGCTAGTCATTTTGATGGGGTTGTTATCATTGGGGCTCGGCATGATTTTTAGTGCTTTAACTACCAAGTACCGCGATTTGGCTTTGTTGCTCACATTCGGCGTGCAGTTGCTGATGTATGCTGCGCCGGTTATTTATCCGCTATCGAGCGTGAAGCAGGCTAATCTGAAAATGGTAATTATGGCCAATCCTATGAGCCCTATTGTAGAAACCTTTCGCTATGCTTTTCTGGGTGCGGGCACCTTTAGCTGGGGGTACCTGGGGTATAGTGCGGCCGCTACAGGCATCATTTTGCTGATAGGCACTATTGTCTTCAATAAGGTTGAAAAAACGTTCACCGATACGGTATAGGTTGTTATATAGTGCCTTTACTGGCCTGCTCGCATGCAGTCTACGAAGGCAAATTAGAAGATTTAACATGAGCAACGTTGCAATCAGAGTAGAGGGCCTGGGCAAGCAATATCGCCTGGGTGAAATAGGAACGGGTACTATAAGCCACGACCTGAATCGGTGGTGGGCCAAGCTAAGAGGGAAAGAAGACCCCTTTGCTAAAGTTGGGGACGCAAACGACCGGACAATCAAAGGAAGCAGCGACTATGTATGGTCGCTACGCGACCTTGATTTTGAGGTAAAGCAAGGGGAGGTACTCGGCATCATTGGCCGCAACGGAGCCGGCAAGTCTACCTTACTAAAGGTATTGTCTAAGGTGACGGCGCCTACTACCGGGCGCATCAAGGTGAAAGGCCGCATTGCCTCCCTGCTGGAAGTAGGCACTGGCTTCCATCCGGAGTTGACCGGGCGTGAAAACGTCTACCTCAACGGGGCCATACTAGGTATGACCAAGCGGGAAATCAGCAGCAAGTT
>CAXUKA010000081.1:0-20478 GCA_964251335.1 uncultured Hymenobacter sp. | reverse complement strand
CCTATACGCCGAAACCGCCCCGGCCTTTGCCGCGGCGCAGGCTATCCAAACTCATTTTGAGGGTAAGTACCGGGCGGTGGGCGTTCCGATTAAGTACGTGCGGTTTCGGCTGGCTTAATGTGTGATAAGTTTCAGCTTGCCGTCGGTTTTTGGTAATTTATCAGCGCGACGGCAAGCTGAAGCTTATCGCTAAGCTTCTTCCAGTGCTTCAAATACGGCTTCTAGCTCCGTAAAATCACGCAAGCCGGGCTTAATCTCGTCGCCACCTGCCAGGATGAGGCCGGCCGGATGCACCCCTTGAGCCAGGTCGGCCGCCTCGGTGGGGTCGGTGGGGCCAGCCAGCCAGATGGGGGCCTGCCGGGCCAGCGTGTGCCAGTAGGCATAGTCGCTGGCGTAGGGGTGGGGCGCGGTGGTGAAAAACGCAAAGCCAGCTGGTAGCGCCGCTGTGAGGTCGGCAATGGTGGCGGCGTAATGGTCCTTGTTGATAATGACGCCAGCAGGCACCTCTACCAGCGCGGGCACGGCCAGCCCTTGGGGCCAGGCCTGGCGCTCGCGGTCGAGGCGCAGTAGTACGCCCGTCAGGCCGCACTCTTCGACCAGGCGGTTTATTTCGGGGCCGGCTACGTGGCCAAACTCGCCGATGATATCGACCCCGGCTACCCAGCCGGCCAGCTCACGGGCCGTGGCCGCGTCGATGGCGCCGGGCAAATTGGCATCGAGGGTGAAAATGAGGCCCTGGGCACCCATGCCCGCGCAGTAGCGAGCGTCGGACAGGTTATTGATGCCGCGCACGAGCACGGGAAGAGCTAAGGACATTTAACAGTTATTCAGTTAACATTTAACAAACAGCCAAGCGTAGGAACTCCAGCAATTGGCCGGTGCAAAGTTGCTACCGGCCGCTGGTATACGCTTTCGCTTACCGCTCATCGGCTGTTAAATGTTGCTTGATAACTGTTAAATGTAAGTAGTACCTTTGCAGTTGGCCCCAGCCGGAACGTTCACCTCCCTGGGTGGGTTTAGCCAATTTCATGGAAAATACTCCGACCAAAGGCCGCGTTCTCGTGGCCATGAGTGGCGGCATCGACTCGTCGGTGGCCGCCGTGCTGCTGCACGAAGCCGGCTACGAAGTAGTGGGCATGACGATGAAAACCTGGGACTATGCCAGCGCCGGCGGCTCGAAAAAAGAAACCGGCTGCTGCTCGCTCGATAGCATCAACGATGCTCGCGACATTGCCGTGCGCCTGGGCTTCCCGCACTACATCATCGACATTCGCGACGAGTTCGGCGATTTTGTCATCGACAATTTCACCGAGGAATACCTCGCCGGCCGTACCCCCAACCCCTGCGTGCTCTGCAACACCCACATCAAGTGGGATGCCCTGCTGCGCCGCGCCGACCAGCTGGGCTGCCAGTACATTGCCACTGGCCACTACGCCCAAATCAGGCAAGATGCTGACAGCGGCCGCTTTGTGGTGAGCAAAGGCCTCGACGAAAACAAAGACCAGAGCTACGCCCTGTGGGGCGTGACGCAGCAAAGCCTAAGCCGCACGCTGTTTCCGCTGGGCGCGATGCGCAAAACCGAGATTTACGCCGAGGCCCGCCGCCGAGGCTTCACCGCGCTCGTCAACAAGCCCGAGAGCTACGAAATCTGCTTTATCCCCGACAATGACTACCGGGGCTTTCTGCGCCGCCGCGTGGAGGGTTTGGAAGAGCGCGTGGCCGGTGGCCGCTTTGTGCTGGCCGATGGCACCGACCTGGGCCGCCACGAGGGCTACCCGTTCTACACCATCGGGCAGCGTAAGGGGCTGGGTATTGCATTGGGCTTTCCGGCCTATGTAATAGACATTCGGCCCGACACCAACGAAGTGGTACTGGGTAATTATGACGAGCTGGCCAGCACCTTCACTACCGTGCATAAGCTCAACATGGGTAAGCTCGGCAGCCTCGAAGGGCGCGGCCTGGTGCCGGCCGTGGTGAAAGTGCGCTACCACCACGCCGGCTCGCCGGCCTTCCTGGAGCAGGTGGAGGGTAATATCAATATTTACTTTACCGAGCCAGTACATGCCATCACGCCCGGCCAGGCGGCCGTGTTCTACGACGGCGACGACGTGCTGGGCGGCGGCTGGATAACGCGCCACGTCATCGGCGAAGCGCCCGTGATGAGCGCGGCGGCTGTATCTTCGACGGCGTTAGTATAAGTTAGATTAGGAGAGTGAGCGCTAGCAGGTTGCGGCGCTCACTCTTAGGTTTTAGCCGTTTGGTATTTTAAGTAGATAAAGTGATATGATGCTACGTTTTCGCTATTCTTTTACAAGTAAAGTAGTTGTGGCGTTGGCCACCCTGGCTAGCGCAATGCTGCTCGACAGCTGCCGCAATGAGGTGGTGACGCCCAACCCGGCCGTCGATTATTATCCGCTCACGGTGGGTACCTACCGCGCCTACGCCGTCAGCGATACCACTTGGAGCAAAGGCGCGGCCACGGTCACCAATTACCAGTTTCGCGAAGCCATCACCGAGAAGTTCAATGATGCGGCTGGCCAGCCGGCCTACCGGATATTGCGCTCGCGTCGTGTCAGCGCTGCCGCTGCCTGGGCCGACGACAGCGTGTTCGTAGTGCAGCCCTTGGCGCAGTCCGTAACGCTCACCCGCGACAACGTGCGCACCATCGAGCTGATATACCCTTTGCAGGCCAGCAAAACCTGGCGCAAATATTCTTTTACCACCACGCGCAGCGACAGCGTGCGGGCGTTCGATACTAAAGTAGGCCAGCCATTTACCACGCCTGGTGCATCGCCCAAAGCTTACGACGCTACGGCCACCGTGCGCGACGTAGAGCCAGTGAGTATCAACGATGGCTTGTACCGGCAGGCGGGCTATTTGCAGGTATTTGCGCAGGGCACGGGGGTGGTGACGCGGCGGCGCTACTACTACGAGACATTTTACACCCAGCCAAGCTCGCAGTTGCAGGTAATTACGCCCGGCGTGATTCAGCAGGGGCGCTCACGACTGGAAGTGCTAATTGACAGCGGCAAGCTGTAAGGCTTCAGGCTAGTATAACCAAACCAAAAACGTCAGGCCGCTTTAAAAGCAGCCTGGCGTTTTTGGTTTGGGACAGCCTTGCTCACCATGGGCAAGTGGCTGGGGCGGGAAAATATTCTTCACTGAAGTACTTGCCGGTAGGTCCGTCTGGGCCAAGCAGCGCGTACTTCACGATGCGTTGCCCGGCCTCCTCGACCGTGCTGGTGCCTTGGTGGCCCGTGAAGTCGGTTTTGGTGTAGCCTGGGCATACGGCGTTGACTTTAAAGGGAGTATCGCGCAGCTCGTAGGCCAGGTTGAGGGTATACATATTCAGCGCTGTTTTCGACGATTGGTACACGGGGTACCGATTAGCGAGCTGCTCGTTTTCGAAGCCGGCATACAGCGTCAGCGACGCCATGGCCGAGCTTACGTTGACGATGCGCGGCTGCGGCGATTTTTCTAGCAGGTCGAGGAACGCCTGCGTGACCCCGGCCACCCCGAACACGTTGGTTTCGAACACGGCCCGGAATTGCTCGAGCGTGGCGTGCTGAGCTGATTGAGACAGTCCACCGGAAATGCCGGCGTTGTTGACCAGCACATCCAAGGCTGGCGTTTTTTCGCCAATCGCCGCCCGGGCCGCTCGGATGGAATCAGGGCTGGTGACGTCTAATTGCACGGCTGTGAGGTTAGTGAGCCCAGCGGCGTTGAGCTGTTGGACAGCGGCTTCGCCACTTGCCAGGTTACGGCTGCCGATGTACACGAAAAACCCGTGTTGGGCGAGTAGTTTGGCGACTTCCAGGCCGATGCCCTTGTTAGCGCCGGTTACCAATGCTGACTTCATGTGCTGAACTATTTGAGTATAGAAAATGAACCGACGGAATAATTTCGGCCGGATAACTTGCTTATGAATAGGTTATTATCAGTGAGATTCAGCCAGTCACTGGCTGCTGCCCGTTTCCTTGCCCGGCCAGGGCGGTCGGGGAGTAGCCAAATTGCTTTTTGAACGCATAGGAGAAATGCGCCAGATTCTCAAAGCCTACTTCCAGATAAAGTTCCACGGGCTTTCTGCTCTTCTCCGCCAGTTGGTAATGCGCCAGCGCCAGTCTTTTCTGCGTGAGCCAGCGCTGGGGGCTCAGCTGAAAGGCTTTTTTAAAATCGCGCTTAAAAGTGGTGAGGCTGCGGCCGGTCAGGTAGCTAAACTTGGTCAGGGGCAGATTAAACATGTAGTTCGCTTCCATAAACTCGACCAAATTCAGTTTTCCCGGCTCGGAGAAGTCGGCCAGCACCGCGTCACTTTGTGGGTCGAGGCTGCGCAGAATCTCTATCACCTCTGCCACTTTTACTGCCAGCAGCTTTTCCGGCAAGCGGTATTCCAGTTCCAGGTAGGGCAGCAAGGAGGCAAAAAGGCTCTGCAACAATGGGCTCTTCGGAAAAAGCAGCATGCCCGGGGAAGAAGGCCGGGCCGACGCGGGAGCGTTTTCCGCATAATACCCCCGCACGATGGCCGTGGGCAGCTTCATAACCACGGCTTGGTAAGCCACGCCGTCTTTGGGATACTTCAGCAGAGTCGCTGGCTGTTTTCGGGGCAGCAGCAGCGTGTCGCCCGCTCCGCAGCAGAGGGTGCGGTCGGCCTGCACGACCTTCAGCTCGCCCGCCAGAACACCTACCAGAACGTTATCGTCGGAGACGAGCTCGCCGCCGTAGCGCTGGTCGCCGCTACAGACTACTACCATTTCTGCGTAGCGGTTCAACTGCTTAACGGTCATAGGTGATGGTGATTGGGTGCGTGCCAGGCAGCTTGCTTCGGCGTGAAGCGCTGTTTGATGAAGCAAAATTAGATAGTCCTGCGCCTGTGTGCTTTGTTTAAAAGGCCGGATATGCTTTGCTTAGCGGGCCACCTGGCTGCCGAGCCAGAATTGGCGCGGCAGAGGTACTTAGGAGCACTTCCACGTAGGGCTGCCAAATGGGCTGAGGGTGTCGCTAGCCGTAACTTGCCCGCTCGAATACTGCCCAATCAACGATTCCCGAATGAAAAACCACTCCTGGCTGGCAGCCTTGCTGCTTAGCCTGTTGCTGCCAGCGGCCGCTCATGCCCAAAGCACAGTACACCGCCATATCATTTATTTCCAGGATAAAAACGGCACGCCCTATTCAGTGAGTGAGCCGCAGGCCTTCCTATCGGCGCGGGCCATTCAGCGGCGCACCCGGCAGCATATTGCCATCAAGCCCCGCGATTTGCCCGTGAACCCCGCCTATGTAGCCCAGGTACGGGCCGTGAGCGGCAGCCCCGAGGTGCGCTACACCTCGCGCTGGCTCAATGCGGCCGTGGTGGCCTGCGACTCGCCCACCCTAGCCCGCATCTACCAACTGCCCAGTGTGAAAAGCGGCCAAACCCTGAGCTTGACCCCGGTGCCGCCGCGCCCGGCCCCGCCCGTGCAGCCCAGCCCAGTGGCGAAGCCCGCCGAGGGAGCCCGCGCCACCTACGGCAAGGCCTACGCGCAGGATGAGCAAATAGGAGCAGTGGCTATGCACGCGGCCGGCTACCGGGGCGAGGGCATGCAGATAGCCGTGTTCGACGCGGGCTTTCCGGGGGCCGACCAGCTTGGGCCGTTGCAGTTGATGCAGCAGCAAAACCGGGTGGCCGGCACCCGCAACTTCGTGGATGGCGGCCGGCAGGTGTACTTGCGCAACGGCCACGGTACCAACTGCCTGGGTTTGATTGGTGGCGAGCTGCCGGGTACCTACGTGGGCACGGCCCCGCACGCCACGTTCCACCTGTGCATTACCGAAGATGTGGGCAGCGAAACCCCCGTGGAGGAAACTAACTGGCTGGCTGCCGCCGAATACGCCGACTCGGCCGGGGTCGATGTCATCAGCTCGTCGCTGGGCTACAATACGTTTGACCAGCCCGCCGTTTCGCACACCTATGCTGACCTCAACGGCCGCACCGCCATCGGGAGCCTGGCCGCGCTGGGAGCGGCCCGCGTGGGCATGGTAGTGGTAAACTCAGCCGGCAACGAAGGCGGCGCCACCTGGCACTACATCGGGGTGCCGGCCGATGCCGACAGCATTATCTCGGTGGGGGCGGTCGACTCGCTACGCCAGCACGCCGGCTTCAGCTCCTACGGCCCCACGGCCGACGGGCGCATCAAGCCCACGCTGTCGACAATGGGAGTAGCCTCGGCAGTGCTCACGCCAACGGGCAGCATTGTGCGGGGCAATGGCACGTCCTACGCCTGCCCCGAGCTGGCTGGTATGGTGGCCGGTTTTTGGCAAGCCAATCCGCAGCTCACAGCCCAGGAAGTAATTGGGGCGCTGTGCCGCTCGGCCTCGCAGGCCACTGCGCCTGATAACACGCTGGGCTTCGGGATTCCCAACTTCGTGGCGGCTTATAACCTGCTGCACCCCAAAGCCCCGCTGGGTGCCAAGCCCGCCAAGCATAAAGCGGCCGGCAGCGCAACGCCCCGGCCAGCGGCCAGCCGCAAGCGCTAAACGGAGTTGATTTTGGCTAATAATAATTGCTTTTATTGGCTAAAATAATTGGCTATTTGTATTGCGTACCGTACCTTTAAGTCGTCAAAAAACACGTTTCCGACATGCTGCAAATGATGACCACCAAGCGCATTGGGCGCCGCCAGTTTCACTTCACGGTGGAGGGCAAAAACTTTCACGAAGTAGTGGCCGAGTACGAGCGCCTCAGTTTTCCCGACGTGGGAGCCTGCGGCCTCTGCGGCTCCGACAACCTCGACCTGAGCAGCCGCGTGGCCCAGGGCAAGTTCAAATACACCTCCATCAAGTGCCGCGACTGCAAGGGCGACCTCACCTTCGGCAAAATGCAGGAAGACGAGAACACCTACTTCCTGCGCCGCAAGGAAACCGGCGAGCTCGACTGGCGCCCCTTTGAGAAGAAAGCTGAGTAGTGAAGTAGCTCGGATTCGCAGAGCCCAAGCTACTTTATAGCTGACATAAGAAAACCGCTTGCTTTACGTTGAGAAGCCGGCCGCTGGATAGGTAGTCCGGTGGCCGGCTTCGTACTTTTGTTGGAATGACTACCCGCCTTCCTGCTGATTATCCGGTGAATAGTACTTCTAATGGCCGCCGCCACGAACCGCTACTGGCTCCTTCCTTGCTGGCCAGCGACTTAGCCAATATCCAAGCCACTGCCGAACTCCTGGCCACGGCCGAGGCCGACTGGCTGCACTTCGACGTGATGGACGGCCGCTTCGTGCCCAATATCTCCTTCGGCCTGCCCGTGCTGGAGGCCCTGCGCCCCCACGCCCGCCAGCCCATCGACGTGCACTTGATGATAGAGCACCCCGAAAACTACCTGGCCGCCTTCCGCGACGCGGGCGCGACCAATATTACGGTGCATTACGAAGCCTGCCCGCACCTGCATCGGGTGGTGGAGCAGATTAAAAACCTGGGCTGCACGGCCGGCGTGGCCCTCAATCCCGCCACGCCCATCAGCCTGCTCGAAGACATTGCCGCCGACCTCGACGTGGTGCTGGTGATGTCGGTAAACCCCGGCTTTGGTGGGCAAACATTCATTCCGAACACCTTGCGCAAGGTGGCGGCCCTCAAAGAGTTGCTGCTCGACCAAGGCTCGGGTGCTCTCATTGAGGTAGATGGCGGCGTGAACCAGGACAACGCCGGCCCGCTGGTCGAAGCCGGGGCCGATGTGCTGGTGGCTGGCAGCTTCGTGTTTAAGTCGCCGGGTGGGCCAGTGCCCACGCTGGCCGGGCTGCGCAAAAAGCTGCGCCAGGTGGTGAGTAAGTAAGCCGGGCGCACCCGGCGCGCCAGTGAGATAAGTCATTATTATACTACTAATTAATTCGGGGAGCTTGAAGCAGGGAATACTACTGATTTGCGGAGTGAGCGGGTTGCTACTGGCGCACCCAGGCCACGGCCAGCAACTGCCGGCGGCTGGCGTGCCCCGCGCCCAGGGCCTAGTGCTCACGGGCACCGTGCGCGACGCTCAGGGCCAGCCGCTAGAGCTGGTAGTGGTGAGCGTGGTCGGCCAACCGGGCGGCGCTACGACCACGGCCGATGGCAGCTTTACCCTGCGCCTGACTTTGCCCGTGCGCCCCGATGCGCCAGTGGTACTAGTGGTGCGCCGCCTCGGCTACCAGGCTCTGCGCCAGACGTTGCATCTGCCGGCCGATGCCGCCCGGCCCCTGCGCTTGGTCATGCAAACCGAAACGCTGACTGGCGTGACGGTACACGGCCGCTCGGCCGCCGCCGATAGCCGCGAGCAGGTTAGCCTCATTCAGCTCGACCCTACTACGGCCAAGGTCATTCCGTCGCCCTTCGGTGATTTCAACGCTATTCTCAAAACCCTGCCGGGCGTCGTCAGCAACAACGAGCTGACCAGCACCTATAATGTGCGCGGCGGCAACTACGACGAAAACCTGCTCTATGTCAACGGCTTCGAGGTATATCGGCCGTTTCTGGTGTCGCAGGCGCAGCAGGAGGGACTGAGCTTTATCAACCCCGATTTGGTGCAGAAAGTCGATTTCAGCACCGGGGGCTGGCAGCCGAAGTACGGCGATAAGCTGTCGTCGGTGCTCGATATTCAGTATAAGGAGCCGGAGAAGTTTGCTGCTTCGGGTACGGCCAGTCTGGTAGGCGGCGCGGCACACGCCGAGGCGCGCTCGGCCAATGGCCGGGTGAGCTACCTGGCCGGCGTGCGCTACAAGAATGCCCAGTACGTGTTCAACGCCCTGCGCCAGCAGCAGGGGCAGTACAACCCGACGTTCTACGACGGCCAGGCCTACGTGAATATCGGGTTGGGCAATAAGAAGGACATGCAGAAAACCAGCCTGGGTATCTTGGGCGTGGTAGCGCATAATGACTACCGCTTTGTACCCCAGAGCGGTCAGGTCACATTTTCGACTGCCACCAACCAGTTTACCCGCCTCAACATCTACTACGATGGCCGCGAGCGGATGCAGTACGACACGTACCAGGGCGGCCTGAGCTTAAAGCACAACTTCCACCCCGGCTTGCAAATCGAGCTGCTGGGCTCGGCGCTGCTTACGCGCGAGTTTGAGTTTCGCGACGTGGAGGCGGCTTATACCTTCGCCGAAATCAACCGCGACCCTACCAGCCCCGATTATAACCAAACGGTGCGCCAGCGCAATATTGGCTCCAGCTTCAACCACGCCCGCAACGACCTCACCGCTCGGGTATTCACGGCCGAGCTGCGCGGCCGCTGGAACCCCGGCGGCGACCTGCAGGGCGCGCACACCGTGCGCTGGGGTGTGAAGACGGGCCGCGAAATCATTCACGACCAGATTGACGAGTACAGCTTTGCCGACTCGGCCGACTACGTGCCTGATGCCCGCCGCACCCGCCTCGCCGCCGACCTTAGCCTTGAAAGCCAGCGCACCCAGGGCTACGTGCAGCACACCTGGCAAATGGATTCGCTCAAGACGCTCACCTACGGCTTACGTGGGCATTATTGGTCGGTTAATCAGCAGTTTGTGCTCAGTCCGCGTGTGCAGTTCGCGGCGCGTAGCCGCCGCCATCCCGAGCGCAGCTGGAAGCTGGCGGCCGGCCTCTACGCCCAGCCGCCCTTCTACCGCGAGCTGCGTGACATGGCCGGCCAGCTCAATCCCGCGCTGCGGGCGCAGAAGTCGTGGCACTTCGTGGTAGGCCGCCAGATTGAGCTTCAAATCATGAACCGACCCTTCCGCCTCAGCACCGAAGCGTATTATAAAGTGCTGACCGACGTGGTGCCCTATGAGGTCGACAACGTGCGCCTGCGCTACTCGGCCAAGAACAACGCCCGCGCCTACGCCGCCGGCCTTGAAACCCGCCTCAGCGGTGAGTTTGTGAAGGGAGTAGAGTCGTGGCTGAGCCTAAGTTTGCTCACTACCAAGGAAAACATTGCCGGCGACACGGTCACGACCTACGACGCCAACGGCACCCGCACCGGCGTGCAGCCCCTGGGCTGGATTCGCCGCCCCCAGGACCAGCGCCTCACGGCCAGCATTTTCTTCCAGGACCACCTGCCCGACAACCCCTCGGTGCGCGGCTACGTCAACCTGGTGTTTGGCACGGGCTTGCCGTTCAGCCCGCCCGGCCTGCCGCAGTACCGGGGCAGCGACGGCCTCACGCCCACCTACCAGCGCGTCGATATCGGCTTCTCGAAGGTGGTGAGTTTGCGCGCCACTCCCAAGGCGCACCTCTACTCGCTTGAAAGCCTGTGGCTGGGTCTGGAAATTCTCAATATCCTGGGCGCTAATAACGTAGCTAGCTACAGCTACTTGCAGGATGTGAACGGCCGCACTTATAGCGTGCCTAGCTACTTGTCGCAGCGCGTGGTGAATGCGCGGATAATTGCGCGGTTTTAAGCGTAGCGAGAACGTTGTAGCTCGCGTGCGTTCGGATGCTCTCAGTCAAACGCGAACTACAAAACTTGCGCTACTTTGCACCCATGAAGCGCCTGCTGCTACTACCTGGCTACATCGAAGACACCACTGTTTTCGACACTTTGCTGCCCTTATTGCCGCCCGCGCAGGAAGTACTGGCTATTGACTTGGAGCCGGAATTTGCCCAGTGGCAACCCGCTAGCCCGGCCAATGCCGTGAACTTTGCCCGGCACCTGGCCCGCCGCTATGGCATTGGACCAGCTGATATGCTAATCGGCCACTCGATGGGCGGCTGGATTGCTGCCCACCTCAAAGCTCAGACTAGCGCTACGGCCGTGTTGCTCAGCTCCTTCACCGACCAGCGTAAGGTAGTGGCCCGCGCTCGCAATCCGCTCTTGCTAGCGCTATATGCCTGGTCGGGCGTGGGCCGCAGCCGCTGGCTGCGCGAGCGAGCCAAGCGCAATTATCTGTTCGATGAGTCGCGGGCGCTCTACGGCACCCTGGCCGACAGCATGGCCCGGCACCCGCGTCGCTACGTGCATCGGCAGCTACAGGTGCTGTTTGCGCCCGTGCCGCCGCTGCTGGTACAGCCCGAGCTACGGATTCACGCTTTGGCCGACAATGTAGTGCTGCCGCCGGATGAGGCGTATGTGGAGATTCCCGGCGACCACTTCGCGCACTATTATCACCCCGAGCTAGTGGCCGCAGCTATCCGAAATGTAGGGTAAGCTTTAGCTTGCCGTTCGGCCGCCTGGCAAGCTAAAGCTTACTTAGGCAGTACGGTGGCACAGTCAATAATTTCCTCTGTCCAATATTCTATGAAATCAGCTGGTGGGGTATAGCGCAGAGAAAAGGATGATTCTTTCAACTTCGGCGAAAACAAAAACGTTTTTCCATCTGTGAACCGGATACGCAGTGGCCTATATGGTCTTTGAGTCTGCTGCATATCTACAAAATCAAGCAGGCTGTACGATACTGGCCTTCCGTAAAGGCTTTCGATTAGGATAGTATTGGTAGTCAGCGTAAGCTGATAAAATGTAGTCTGGTAAATTGTGGCGGCAAAAATTGGGAGACTGAAGCATAATGCCAGCCAATGGGGAGTGCCAGCTATCAGCAGCCAGATAGCGACGACAACTGCTACTAAAGAGAGCACTAGCACAATCGCGTTTTCTCGAACCGTGGAGCTTGATAAGCGCTCTTTCATTGCCTAAAGCTACACTGCGGCCACAAACCGTTTAACATTGCGCGCGCCGGCTTACCTTTGCCCCACGATGTCACTCCACGCCCGCCTTTCTGCGTCTGCGTTTACTGCCCCATCGGCCCCGCTTGCGGGCCGGGGCGCGGCTGTGCATCATCACCACCATCTGTAGGAGGCCGGGCAACCGGGCTGGTCGCTACTCCGTAGCCATGTCGCCAGCCGCTCGCGTCTCCACCTTCGCATCTGCCGTGTGCTGGCAGTAGTTCTCCTAGTTTGGGTTTTCGGCGGGTTAGCAGCTATTCGTAGCGGCTTCCGTCTTTGCTTGGCGGGGGCTGGTTTTGCAGCCGCTCGCTTTCTATCTAATGCTTCGTTTAGCCATCCAAAAATCCGGCCGCCTGTCGGACGACTCGCTGCAACTCATTCGGGAGTGCGGCATCAGCTTCGTTTCGTCTTCCTATAAACTGAAGGTCGAAGCCAGCAATTTCCCCCTCGAAATCCTGTACCTGCGCGACGACGACATCCCCGGCTACGTGCAGGATGGCGTGGCCGACATCGGCATCGTGGGCCAAAACGTGCTGGTTGAAGCCGGCTGCGCGGCCCTCGAAGTCGAAGCCCTGGGCTTCAGCAAGTGCCGCCTGAGTTTGGCCGTGCCCCGCGCCGTGGCCTACAACTCGGTGGCCGACTTGCAAGGCAAAAGCATTGCCACCTCGTACCCTCGGCTGCTCGGCGACTACCTCGCCGGCCAGGGCGTGCAGGCCCACCTGCACACCATCAGCGGCTCGGTCGAAATAGCGCCCAGCATCGGACTGGCCGAGGCCATCTGCGATATCGTAAGCAGCGGCTCTACGCTGCTCGGCAACGGTTTGCGCGAAGTCGAAACCATCTTCCGCTCGGAGGCTGTGCTCATCGCCGCGCCCAACTTGACCACCGAAAAGCAAGAACTACTCGACCAGCTGCGCTTTCGCATGCAGGCCGTGCGCCGCGCCCAGCGCTCAAAGTACATCGTGCTCAACGCCCCCGTAGCGGCTCTCGACGCGGTGAAGGCGCTGCTGCCAGGCATCAAGTCGCCCACCGTCACGCCGCTGGCCGAGGAGGGCTGGGTGTCGATTCAGTCGGTAGTGGAGGAAGACAAGTTCTGGCACATTGCCGGCGAGCTGCAAGCCATTGGGGCCGAAGGTATTCTGGTGCTGGCCATTGAGAAGCGGGTAGGGTAGATAAGTAGTGCTTAGCTGTTAGTGCTTCGGTTTTTCTTGCACCAAGCACTAGGCACTAGGTACCAAGCACTAAAAACAATGCAGATTTTCCGTAATCCTGCCTTCGCCGAATGGCCCGCCTTGCAGCAGCGCCCGCAGGCCGACAGCAATGCCGCCGTGTTGGCCCGCGCCACCGAGATTTTCGACGACGTAGCCCGGCGCGGCGACGATGCGCTGCGTCAGTACGCCGCTCAATACGATGGGGCACCCGACCTCACCGACCTGCGCGTGAGCCCTGAGGAGCTGGCTGCCGGGGCGGCCCAGGTGCCCGCCGTGCTGCAAGCCGCCATTCGGCAAGCGCGCCAGAACATTGAAAAATTTCACGCCGCCCAGCACCCCGCCGAAGTCGAGGCCGTGGTAGAAACCATGCCGGGCGTGCGCTGCTGGCGGCGCAGCGTGCCGGTGCAGCGGGTGGGGCTGTATGTGCCGGGCGGCTCGGCCCCGCTGTTTTCTACCTTATTAATGCTGGGCATTCCGGCTCGCTTGGCTGGCTGCCAGGAGATTGTGCTGTGCACGCCGCCCGGCCGGGGCGACGGCCGCATTGCGCCCGCCATCCTTTTCGCCGCCCAGGAGCTGGGGCTGACTACCATTATTAAGGCTGGCGGGGCGCAGGCCGTGGCTGCCCTCACGGTAGGCACCGCCACGGTGCCGGCCGTAGACAAGATTTTTGGCCCCGGCAACCGCTACGTCACGGCGGCCAAGCAGTTGGCCGCGCAGCGTGGGGTGGCCATCGACATGCCAGCTGGCCCGTCGGAAGTGCTGGTCATTGCCGATGGCAGTGCCAACCCGGCCTTCGTGGCCGCCGATTTGCTTTCGCAGGCCGAGCACGGCCCCGATTCGCAAGTAGTATTGCTGACTGATTCGGAGGAAATCCTGACCGGCGTCTTGGCCGAGCTAGAGCGCCAGCTGCCGCTGCTGCCCCGCGCCAACATTGCCCGCCAGGCCTTGGCCGAAAGCCGCGCCATCCTGCTGCCCAATGCAGCCGATATGCTGACTTTCAGCAACCAATACGCGCCCGAGCACCTCATTCTGGCCGTAGCCGTGCCCGAAGACCTGGCGGGTAAGGTCGTCAACGCGGGCTCTGTCTTCATGGGCCACTTCACGCCCGAAGCCGTGGGCGACTACGCCTCGGGCACCAACCACACGCTGCCCACTGGCGGCTACGCCCGCAGCTACAGCGGCGTGTCGCTCGATTCGTTTTACAAGAAAATTACCTTCCAGCAGCTTGCGCCCAATGGTCTGGTCGCCCTGGCCCCAGTGGTAGAGGCGATGGCCGAAGCCGAAGGCTTGCAAGCGCACGCTCAGGCGGTGGCATTACGCCGGCTGGCGGCCGGCCAGTAGCTACCCTCACCAACGCATAGCCCGCCCGCGACGCGGGCGTATTTGCGCAATCCGTTAAATCCGTTAAATCTGCGGTCATGTTTGATTTAGAAGCCCTCATCCGTCCCAATGTGCGGACCATGAAGCCATACTCCTCGGCCCGCGACGAGTTTCAGGGCGAAGCCCACGTAATACTCGACGCCAACGAAAACAGCCTCGGTAGCGCCGGCCCGGCCGAATTCAACCGTTACCCCGACCCGCACCAGCGCGCCGTGAAGCAGGTTTTGGCCCCGGTAAAAAAAGTGGCTACCGGGCAAATCTTCCTTAGCAACGGCTCCGACGAAGCAATTGACCTGCTAGTACGCTTAGTGGCCCGCCCCGGCCAAGACAGCATCGTGAGCACGCCGCCTACGTTCGGCATGTACGAAGTGGCCGCCGCCCTCAACGACGTAACCCTGGAGCGGGTGTCGCTCGATGCCCACTTTCAGCTCAACCCGCCGGCGATAGCGCAAATCCTAGCTTCGAAAGCCAAAATCGTTTTTCTCTGCTCGCCCAATAACCCCACCGGCAACCTGCTGCGCGCCGCCGACATCGAGCAGATTTTGCGCGGCTTCCCTGGCCTGGTAGTAGTTGATGAGGCCTACGCCGACTTTGCCGACCAGCCCAGCTGGATTACGCGCCTAGTCGAGTTTCCTAATCTGGTGGTACTGCAAACCTTCTCCAAAGCCTGGGGCCTGGCGGGTATTCGCTTGGGGATGACGTTTGCTTCGCCGGAAATTATAGCTTACCTGAATCGCATCAAGATGCCCTACAACGTGTCGGAGAATACCCAGCGCCTGGCCCTAGCAGCGCTTGCCGATACCAGCCGCTTCGCGGCTATGCGCCAGGCGCTGCTTCAAGGCCGCGCCGAATTGCAGGTAGCCCTGGCCGCGCTACCCGTCGTAGCCCATATTTTCCCTTCCGACGCCAATTTCCTGCTCACCCGCTTCCGCCCCGATGCGGGGGCTGTGTACCAGCACCTGCTGGACCGGGGTATTGTGGTGCGCCGCCCCAGCCAAGCTAGCTGCGCCGGCACCCTCCGCCTGACGGTGGGCACGCCCGCTGAGAATGATGCGCTGGTGGCCGCGTTGCGGGAGTTTGTAGATTAAGTTGAAAACCTGACTTCCCACACAACCGCGCACCTATTTAACAATTTCCAAGCGATACCCGTCAGTCAGCCGCGCAGCGGCGTATCTGCGAAATCCGTTTAATCCGCTACCTCTGCGATGAAAAAAGTTCTCTTCATTGACCGCGACGGCACTATCCTCATCGAGCCGCCGACCGACTATCAGATTGATGCCTGGCACAAATTTGATTTTGTGCCAGGAGCCATCACGGCCCTGGCACAACTGGCCCGCGACGGTGAGTACGAGCTGGTGATGGTCACCAACCAGGATGGCCTCGGCACCGCGAGTTACCCCGAAGACACCTTCTGGCCTTATCAGCAAAAAATGCTGGACATCCTGCAAGGGGAGGGGGTCGAGTTCAGCGAAATTCTCATCGACCGCAGCTTTGCCCACGACCCGGCCCCGACGCGCAAGCCCGGCACGGCGCTGCTCACCCGCTACCTCGACCCGGCCAGCGGCTACGACCTGGCGCATTCCTTCGTCATCGGCGACCGGCTGACCGATGTGCAGCTGGCCGAGAACCTGGGTTGCCGCGCCATCTTGCTGCATGCCGAGGCCGATGACCGGGCCGCCCTCAGCACCACCAGTTGGGCTGAGGTCTATGAACACCTGCGCCGCCCGCCGCGCCGTGCCCATGTCATGCGCAACACCAACGAGACGCGCATCGAGATTATTCTTAACCTTGATGGCACTGGTCAGACCGACTGCCAGACGGGGCTGGGTTTTTTCGACCACATGCTCGACCAATTGGGCAAGCATAGCGGCTGCGACCTCTACGTGCGCACCCACGGCGACCTGCACATTGATGAGCACCACACCGTGGAAGATACGGCTATCGCCATTGGCACTGCTTATAACGAAGCCCTCGGCGACAAGCGCGGCGTTAACCGCTACGGCTTCCTTCTCCCAATGGACGACGCACTCGCCCAGGCAGCCATCGACTTCTCGGGCAGGCCGTGGCTGGTGTGGGCTGCCGACTTCCGCCGCGAGCGGGTGGGCGACGTACCGACCGAGCTGTTTTACCATTTCTTCAAAAGCTTCTCCGACGCGGCTCGCTGCAACCTTAACATCAAGTGCGAAGGCGACAATGAGCATCACAAAATCGAAGCCATCTTCAAAGCCGTGGCGAAGTCGATAAAAATGGCTGTAAAGCGCGACCCGACCGGGCAAAACGTGATTCCCAGCACGAAAGGCATTCTATAAACATATTTACTCATTTGTTTAATGTGGGTGTGGCTGCGTATTTATTCAAAAGTTAAATAATGGAAATTGCTGTTATCGATTACCAGGGGGGCAATGTGCAATCGGTACTCTTTGCGCTAGAGCGGCTGGGAGTGGCGAATGCCGTGCTCACCTCGGACGCTGAGGTAATTCGGCGGGCCGACCGGGTGCTGTTTCCGGGCGAAGGCGAAGCCAGCTCGGCCATGCGAGCGCTACGTGCCGCTGGGTTAGATAAGGTATTGCCCACGCTTACGCAGCCCTTTCTGGGTATCTGTCTGGGCATGCAGCTACTGGGCCGCCACAGCCAGGAAGGCCCGGCTGGCGGCACCGAGCTGCTGGGAATGCTGCCCTTCGACGTTGTGCGTTTCACGCCGCCCGATGCCACGCACAAAGTGCCCCATATGGGCTGGAATAACTTGCACGACCTACAGACCCCACTTTTTGCGGGACTGCATAATACTCATCAGGATGAGCTGTTGTTGAGCCTCCTGCCAGAATTGAATCGACAGCTCTCTCCGTCTAAAGCTGCCGACTATGTGTATTTCGTGCATAGCTATTATGCTCCACTAGGCGACTATACCATTGCCCAGGCTAGCTATCCGGTAGCGGTACCATTCAGTGCAGGCGTGCGCTATCGCAATTTCTACGGGGTGCAGTTTCACGTCGAGAAAAGCGACCAGGTGGGCGAACAGATTTTGCGCAATTTCCTGACACAGGACCTGCATTAGTGTTTTTGCAAATGTTGTAATACGAGTAAATAATCAGGTTTGCTCTTGTTTATCTAAATGGATATAATACCCGCTATCGACCTTATCAACGGCCAGTGCGTGCGCTTAACGGGCGGCGACTTTGCCCGCCAGACCACCTACGCGGCCGACCCGCTGGCCCAAGCCCAATACTTCGAGCAGCTCGGAGCCACCCGCCTGCATTTGGTCGACCTTGATGGGGCTCGCGCCCGTGAGCCGCGGCAGCTGGCGGTGCTGGAGCGCATAGCCCGGCACACGCAGCTGCACATCGACTTTGGAGGCGGCATTCAAACCACGTTGGCCGCCGAGCAAGCGTTTGCGGCGGGAGCGGCGCAGCTCACGGCGGGCAGCATTGCGGCTCGCGAGCCCAAACTAGTAGGGGAGTGGCTGGCGCGTTTCGGAGCTGAGCGCATTATTATCGGCGCTGATTTTAAGGGCGAGCATATTGCCGTGAGCGCCTGGACCGAGCAATCGGACCAAACGCTGACTGGATTTATCGGGGCTTACCTGGCAGCCGGAGCCACTACGTTTATCTGCACCGATGTAAGCCGCGACGGTCAGCTACAAGGGCCCGCTACGGATACTTATACTGCCCTACGGCGGCAGTTTCCGGTGGCGCAGTTTGTGGCCAGCGGCGGCGTAACTACCGTGGCCGACGTAGCCGAGCTGCGGCAACTGGGCATGGCGGGAGCCATTATCGGTAAGGCTATTTACGAGGGTACCATTACGGAGGCTGAGTTGCGCGCCGAGCTGCGGGAGCCTGCGCAGGGGTAATTGGTGGAGCCTGTCGAACACAGCGAAGCTCACATCCGATAACAAACAAGTGGTTGGCATGGCTGCGCGGTGCATGCCCCTGCGTATTCAGGAATAACCTTGTTCTATAACCTTACTATATGCTTACCAAACGCCTCATCGCCTGCCTCGACGTGCAAAACGGTCGCACCGTGAAAGGCACCAACTTTGTGAACCTGCGCGACGCTGGCGACCCCGTGGGCCTGGCGGCCCGCTATGCGCAGGAGGGCATCGACGAGCTGGTGCTGCTTGATATTACGGCCACTGTAGAAAAGCGCCGTACCCTTATCGAGCTGGTGCGCAACGTGGCCCGCGAGGTCAACATTCCCTTCACCGTGGGCGGGGGCATCGGGGCCGTGGCCGACGTGGAAGCCCTTTTACTGAGCGGGGCTGACAAGGTCAGTCTTAATTCGTCGGTGTTGCGCGAGCCGGGTCTGATTGATGAGCTGGCCCGTCGCTTCGGTAGCCAGGCCATTGTGGTAGCCGTCGATGCCCGCCAAACAAATGAAACGGCCACTAACCCCACCGCCGAAGCCTGGGAAGTCTTCACCCACGGCGGCCGCCACCCCGCCGGCCGCGAAGCCGTGGCTTGGTGCCGCGAAGCCGCCGAGCGCGGCGCGGGCGAAATCTTGCTCACGAGCATGAGCCACGACGGCACTCGCGACGGCTACGCCCTGGGCCTCACACGCGGCGTCGCGGCGGCCGTGGGCGTGCCAGTCATTGCCTCGGGTGGGGCAGGGGCGGCCCCGCACTTCCGCGACGTGCTGCGCCCCGGTGGGGCCGATGCCGCGCTGGCCGCCAGTGTATTTCACTTCGGCGACTTGTCGGTGGCCGAACTCAAAAATTACCTGCTGGCCGAAGGTATAGCCATGCGCCCGGTAGGGTAGGTCTTTCTGTAAGAATGGAGTGATACTCCGTTTATTGACCGGGTAAGCTATTCAATGACGAACGGAGAGCAACTCCATCGTACAATTATTCTTATGCCTCAACAACTTGCCCATATCACGCTGCTGGTGCGTGACGACGATGAAGCCATCCGGTTTTACACCGAAAAGCTCGGGTTTCACCTGCTCACCGATACCTCTTTGAGCCCCACCAAGCGTTGGGTGCTGGTAGCCCCGGCAGACAGCCCGGCCAGCGCGCTGCTATTGGCCAAAGCCGATGATGCCGAGCAGCTAAGCCGGGTAGGCAACCAGACCGGGGGCCGGGTATTTCTTTTCCTCACCACCGATGATTTCTGGCGCGATTACCACCGCATGCGAGCCCAGGGGGTGCAGTTCAAGGAAACGCCCCGTGAAGAAGCCTACGCCACCGTGGCCGTGTTTGAGGACCTGTACGGTAACCTGTGGGACTTGCTCCAACCCAAGCCAACCCAGGGTTGATACCACAATGTCGCCGGCCCCAGCCCGGGTCGTCGGTGAGCTAAGGCCGGCGGCACCAGGTGGGGTTAGTCAGCCGTCGGGTTGGGCGTGTTCAGGCCCAGGTGTTGCGTTTGGTCGGCGGGCGGCAGGTGGGTTCCGCTGCCATCGTAGCCCCCAGTAAATGGATTCGCATCGGTATCAGTCTGCCGGTCGCTCAGGTCTTCACGGCCGCCGCTGCTACCTAGGCCGCCCCGGTGGCCGCTTTGGTCGTAGCCCCGGTCTTCATCGCCATCGAAGTCGGCACGGCCCATACCTTGGCCGTGGCCCATGTCTGTGGTGGGGGCGTTGGCATCGCCCTCAGCTCCCTGTCGGCGCTGTTGGTCAAAGGCCGAGCCCTGCCGGGCGTTGGTTTCGGAAGCAAAGGGTCGCCCCTCGTCCGTATCCGCGTCGGCCATCACAGTCGACATATCGTGCGAGTCGTCCTGGGGTGTGGTAGCGGGTTGCTCGTCAGCCCCTAGCTTAGCTGGGTCTAGTGCTTGATTGGGTTCGTGGGTGGGCTGGTCGGTAGTAGCCATAATTATAATAGGCCAATAGTGGCTCAAAAATGAGAAAAGCTGTCTGGGTTCATACTGGCGCTCGCCATAGAAGGTTAGTCTAGCCCGGCTTGCAGCCCCGGTGGCATGGTAGGGGCGGGCTAAAAGCTGGCTCGATAGCTAACGTTCGCACAATTGTATTAAACTTTATACCCCTTAAAGCGGTAACCCGGCTCAACGATGCATTTGCCAGGTGGTAAGTCTACCTGGCTCTCTTTCTTATGGATTTAGACTTTCAAAAAATGCCCGACCAGCTCATCCCCGCCATCGTGCAGGATGCGGCCACTGGGCAGGTGCTCATGCTGGGTTACTTCGATGCCGAAGCCTGGCAGAAAACTCAGGCCGAGGGCCGGGTTCCGTTCTATCCCCGCTCCAAAAAGCTGCTTTGGACCAAAGGCGAAACCAGCGGCCACTACCTCCAGGTAGTTAGCCTGCAC
>CAXUKA010000080.1:0-20498 GCA_964251335.1 uncultured Hymenobacter sp. | reverse complement strand
TGCGAGCCGCCCGTGGCCGACAGCGTGCCCACCAGCGACACTATCTCAAAATGCCCCCGGTACTCGGTCGGCCCTTCCTGGTTAGCCAACCGCAACGTGGCTACCGTGAGGCTGCCTACGCACGTCAGCACCGCGCCGGCCTTAATGTGGTGCTGCGTCACGTAGGCCAGTAGGGCATCGCGGAGGTCATCGCCTGGCTTTAGCCGCAGCGCATATGCCCGCGTAGCCGAGTTGAGGGCAGGAACGTTTGACTGGGCCATTGCCAATGGGCTACTGACTAGCGCCAACATAATAAGTAGCAGTGTATATTTCAACATATCGGCCGCGCGCTTATACTTGCGTCGGCTCCCGAAGCTAAGGACTATCGCAGTAACGGTCCTCTTGCTTTTTGCCTACGCTATGTTCCGCACCCGCGTTATCTATCTCTGGCTGCAAATGATAGTGGCAGCTTCGCTCCTTTTACTACTAGCTGTTGCGCTCTGGGCCATCTTGGCCAACGATTTCAATGCGCTGGTAATGGCGCTGCTTTTCTCGTTTCCCGTTGCGGTGGGGGCTTGCTTCGTAGCCATTTTTGGCAGTCTCCCGATGATGTCCTTGATGCAACGACTACTCATTGCCGTAGGCAACCGCAGTGGCCGGCCAGCAGCTTTTCACACTTTCCGGCGCTACCTCACTTGGTATAGTCTGGTGCCGGCCATGCTGCCAGCGCTGCTATGGCTGGCCCCCGGCATACGCAACACGGGTTGGCCGGCCGTTGGCCTGCTTGGCATCTGGATTATAGCCACGCTGGCGGTTTGGCGCTACCGCGCCCGCCAGCTGCATGCCGAATGGCAGACCGCGCAGCCTTACTGAGGCGGGTTAGAAGCATCTTACCTCTGACCCACCTCAGTAAGATTGTCCTACTTTTTCTCCAGCACCAGCACCACCTTGTTGAAATTCGCCGCCGCGTTCACCACGGCACGGTAGGCTTCAAAGTCCTTCTTAGGCCAGTAAATCTGCTGGTAAGCTTCGGTAGAATTGATGGTAAGCTTCTGGCCATCTTGGGTATAGCTGGAGCGGAAGTAGTACACCGGCGCGGCCGGGTCAGTGCCGGCCTTTACATCCATGTTCAGGTCTTGCAGGTTGCGTACCGAGTAGCCGGCGGGTAGGTTCACTACCACCTGACGGCTGTATTGGCGGTTGAAGTCGTTTTCTACGTCAAACTGCCGAGCGTCTTGCTGGTACAGCTCGGTCTGCGGGCCGATGAGCGTACCCACTTTAAACAAGTAGCGCGGCCCAGCCTTGTCAAGCAGCCCGGCGCTTTCCACGTCCGAGTCAACGATGAAGGGCTTGGCCAGAATGTTGACGCCACGCTCGCCATTCTGCACCGTGTTTTTGAGGAAATTGCCATCAGGCACTATCGGCTTTTGCAGCTCCAGCACCAACTCCGACTGTTTTTCGGTGGGTATCAGCGGGTACACCGTCTGGATGGTGGCCCCGTTGTAGCCGCCAAACTCCTGCCGCAAATGCACGGTGGCTTTGTCGAGCGTAGGCGCAAAATTTACCTGCACCGCCATATTGTGCTGGCTAGAGGTAGAAGGCAGAGCCGGCACCTCGTGCACCGTGCCCACCGCCGACTCTATCGAGCCCAGCTTCACGGTTTTGATAAACAGCGCGGGCGTAGCCGTCCACTCGGCCGGCACCATGCCCAGGCGGAAATCGGGCCGACTGGGAGCCATATACTGCTTGGTAGCCGGGAAATAGAAGAAGAAATTGTCGAGGTAGCCCCAGGTATCGAAGTCTTTATCAAAAGGCAACTCGCTGCGGTCGGAGTTGATAACCAACTCGTGGTCAATGCCCAGCGACTTAAAGGCAGCGGCCATCAGCCGGACAAATCCTAGCTCCGAGGCATTGTGGGTGGCCACCATACTGGTCAGGTTGCCCTCGGCACTGGCATCTATGTTGAAGTTGAGCTTCACGTAGTTTTCCAGGGCCGCAATGCGCTCGGGCAGGGTGCCGCTGGCTGGTATGTTGGCCGCTTTCAGCACGGAGGCTACCGCTTTGGCATCGTCCTTATCAATGTTGTACACCACTTTGTACATGGTCTGGCTGGCATCAGACCAGGTGAAC
The DNA here is from genome assembly GCA_964251335.1 of uncultured Hymenobacter sp. GTDB lineage: Bacteria > Bacteroidota > Bacteroidia > Cytophagales > Hymenobacteraceae > Hymenobacter. The sequence continues at coordinate 18,389 of CAXUKA010000080.1, read as the reverse complement.
TGCCGGGCCGCCCCTTTATTGGCAATGTAGGCCATCTTGTACTCGACCCGGGCGCGGTGGGCCTTGGGGTCGGCAAATGCCTCGTTGTGAATAGCCTCGAGCTTGGGCACCTGCACCCGCAGAATACGCTTGCCAGCGGTCAGCGTGTCTTTCTGCACCTTGGCGTCCGAGTTGTACACTTTGGCTTCAAACGTCAACTGCTCGGGCGAAATCAGCTCTACCGTCACGTCGTGCTCAGGCGTGCCGCCCTGCATTATCTCGCGGCCAAAGTGGTTCATGCGCCGCTCGCGAGTGTAGTAGTATTCTATCTCGCTGCCGTTTTCGACGCCATCGAGCGCGAAAATTCGGTAGCCGCCCGCGCCTTCCTCATTTTTCAGCTCTTTCATGCTTTCGGGCTGCACCTCCACTACCACGCCCTTGGGGCTGATGGTGCGGGCGCGCACCGCCACCGTGGCCCCGCCCGGCAGCACCGGCACGGCCAGCTTATTATACTGCTCGATGCCGTCGGCGGTGTTCACCCGCACAATACGGTGCTCAGTCGTGAACTCGCGCAAGTCCTTGCGGGCCGCGTCGAAGTAATACTCCGTAGCCGTGAAATCCTTGAGCACAATGGCCGGCTGCGTCGCCTCCTCAGCCGAGATGGGCAGGCGCTGGTTGCGCTTTTCGTCCCAATGGTAGTCGGCGTATTTGAGCTGGGTGGGTAGCGCCTGGGCGGCGGCTTTGCCGCGCTGGGCATGAGCGGCGGCGGGTAGCAGAAACGCCAGGAAAAGGGCGTGGCGGAGAGTGATGGAGGTTGGCAAGGGATATTGGGCTAGCTGTTTTTCAATCTGTCATTGCGAGCGCAGCGAAGCAATCGCACTGAACGGTTTCTGAGTAGCACGTCCTGAGGCGATTGCTTCGCTGCGCTCGCAATGACAGGTGATTCGGGCGTGCCTGGTAGACAAATGCCTACTTTTTCTTCTTCAAAATCACCACTTCCCGATATGCCGCACCCAGCTTATCCACCACGCCATTCCACTGCTTGAACTGCTGGGTGGGCAGCAATAGGTAGTTCACGGTCAGCTCGCGGTTTTGGATGATGCGGTCGCCTTGGCGCTCGTAGCTGATGCGGAAGGCCAGCGGACCGGCCGCATCGCCGGCCTGGGCCACAGGCGGCAGGTAGCTCACCTCGTAGCCAGTGGGCACTACCAGCTCGGTGCGGGTATGGTCGGTATGGGCAAACTCGTTGGAGCGGGGCAGGTGGCGCGTCAGCGAGTCGAGGCGGTCGTGGGCCAGGGGCTTCTCCAGGTTGAGGTTCACGTACAGCTCGTCGTCGAGCTTTTGCACGTAGTCTTGCAGGCGGTAGTCGTAGGTGAGGCGCAAGGGCTTGTCGCGGGCGGCGAGGTTCTGCACGGCGTATTTATCCACGAAGAACTTGTTGCTGCCGCGTTCCAGCAGGTTTTTCACGTACTTGGGCTCCTGCACTTTATCCAGGCCATCGAGCGCGTAGCTCTGGTGAACTTTGGCGTAGCCGGTAAAATCAAGCTCGCCCACACCGTGCAGGCCGGTGCCATCTACCGTCACCACCGAGCGGTCGTCGGCCCCGTTGCGAGCGGGTGCTACCACCGGAATGGGCACCACCTTGCTTTGCTGCCCATCTAGGGCCAGCAGCCCTTCCTTGCCCTGAATAAAGGCCGACGGCATCCCAAACGGCGTATGGTTGCTGGTTGCATCCAGGAAAGTGTACTGGCCGGGCGTTAGCTCGCAGGTCGAAATCATGTGGTTATCAACCCCTGGCGTGGCCAGCTCGCCGTACTTGTAGGGCAAGTCGCGAGTACCTACCCAAGTCAGGTACGACTTGAGGCCGGCCAATTTCAGCATCTCGGTAGTAAGGTTGGCCATGTCCTTGCAGTCGCCATAGCGGCGCTCATACACCAGCCCGGCGGCGTGGGGCACAAAGCCGCGCATACCTTGCTCAAACGCGATGTAGCGCACATTGTCCTGCACCCAGTAGTAGATGCGGCGGGCCTTTTCCTCAGGCGTAGTGGCCCCAGCCACCAGCGAATCGACGCGGTGCTTGAGGCCGGGGCTGTCGTGGGGCTGAATGCGCCGCACGAAGTCGGAATACATAGTGTAGAGCTGCGGCACACCACCCAACAGCTGCTGCTGCTTGCCCGCAATAGTAGCCTGCTCGATGTAAAACACCAGGTGCGGCAAGTAATACGCTGGTTTGGGCGCGTCTTCGTCGCGGGCGGCAGCGGGTAGGTTTTCGGCCACCCAGCGGTAGACCACGTTGCCACCTTGCTCCTTTTTGGTGAAGGCGATGGGCAGCTTCTCCGCATTGAACAGCTTGTAATTCAGCTGCACGCTCTTAGGGGCGGTGATGGTAACCTCAGCGTGCCGCACCGGCACGTAGGAGCCAAAATAAAACGGCAGCAAAAACCGCCCGTCGGGGTGGCGAATGGTATAGTCGGTAATAGTACGCACGCCCGGCGCCACGGCCGGAAAGCTGAACGAAGTAGCCCGCGTGTCATCAAAAAATACGCCGTCCTGCATATCAAACTTATCCTTGAATGCGGTGATGCGCAAGGGCTTGTACTTGTCGCTCAGGCCCTGCGTGGTGGGCACCAGCGTGCGGGCCTCCAGTTTTAACAGCTTATTGAAGTGCGAGCTGTATACCTGGTCGTAGGCGTAGCCGGCCGAGTGGTCGCCGAGGTGCACCATGTCGTGCAGATGGTGAGCCAGCACCTGCACCGAGTCGTGGCGAATCTCCACCGTAAGGTCGGCGCGCAGGTCTACGTAAGCAGCCTGCTGGCCGGGATACTGGCGCTGCAAGTCGGCCAGCGGCGGCAGCGGAGCCTGGGCGCGGGCTACAGTAGTCAGTAGGGTTAGCGATAAAGCAAGCTTGATTAATAATCTCATAGCGGTAAGGGATTTAGAACTGAAAATATACGCCACAAAACCTATAGCATCAGCTTTAGCTTGCGAGGCGTTTGCCCACGCCTCACAAGCTAAAGCTGATGCTACATCGGCGCGTACTCCGAGTTGTTCCAGTAGTATTCGGTGCGCAGGGGCTTGCCCTGGGCATCGTAGGTAATACTGGGGCCCGAGCGCTCGCCGGCGCGGTAAGTTTCTTCGCGTTCGAGGGTACCATCGGGGCGGTAGTAGCGGCAGCGGCCGTGCAGCTCGTCGTGCAGGTAGCTTTCTTCTTCCATGAGCTTGCCATTAGGCCAGTAGCTCACTAGCGGGCCGCTAAGCTGGCCTTTTTCGTAGGCCATGCGGCGGAATACCTGCCCCGAGCTGTAGTAGTATATCGACGGCTCGGCGGGATAGCCTTGGCTGTAGCTCTGCGAAGCGGCGGGCTTGCCATTGGCAAAGGCCGACCGAATGGGGCCGCCCGCCACTGGCATGGGCTGGGGCTTGGCATCGGCGGCCGCGCCGGGAGCCAGGTAGCCCACGAGCGTGCCATTGACGTACTGCCGCTTGAGCAGCAACTCGCCAGCCGGATTGTAGAGCACATAGAAGCCGTGCAGCTCGCCGTCATCGTTGTATGTCAGTACTTTGTCGAGCTGACCATTGGGGAAGTAATACTTCCACTCGCCTACCATCACGTCGGCCCGGTAGTTGCCCTGGCTGCTGAGCTGGCCGCCAGGGTAGTAGCTGCTAGACTGGCCGTACCGGTCACCGTTCAAGTACTGCGAGTCTGACTGCACCTTGCCATCGGGGTAGTGGCTTATGTAGTGGCCGTAGCGCTTGCCGCTGTGCATGGGCACCTCCGATTCAGGCTTGCCGTTGCCATAGAGCCAGGTTATGGCGCCTTCGTAGATGCCATTGCGCACGCTGGCGCGGTTTAGCACCTGCGTGGGGCGGCCGGGGTAGTGCAGGGTCAATTCTTTGAGAGCGGGCACCTTGTCGTAGTGGTCAACTACCTTGCCCGTCGAGTCGTAGGCCGAAAGCTGGCGCAGCTTGCCAAGCGTATACAGACGTTCCTCCGTCAGCTTGCCGCCGGGTGTGTACGAGCGCAGCGGCCCGCTGAGGTCACCTTTATAAAACTCGCGCTCTTGGTTGAGCTGTCCCGTGGGGTAATACGACTTCCAGACGCCGTGGTCCTCGCCTTCGCGCAGGAAACCAGTTTGTTGGGGCTTGCCGTCGGCGTAGTATTGCTCGAGGTAGCCATTCAGCTCGCCATCTGAGTTGTACTGGCGGCGCTGGCGCAGCTGGCCGTTGGAATAATAAACTTCGTGCACTCCTACCTGCGCGGCTTTGGCTCCGTAGTGCTTCACTTCGCGCAGAGTGCCATCGGGGTAGTAGGTTTTCCACTCGCCGGCCAGGTAGCCGTTTTCGACCTCGCCGGTGTCTTTGAGGTGGCCGTCGGCGTCGTAGGTTTTCACGGGTACGCGGCCTTTTTTGGTCGGGATATCGGCCAGCACTTTGCCCGAGGCATCAAGGCTGGTGAGGCGCGTGATGAGGCCGTGCTCGTACAGGCTGGTGGCGTAGTGCCGGCCCTGTTCGTCGTAGTCGAGCACGGGGCCGTGCAGGTCACCGTTGGCATCGTAAGATGATTCGAGACTTATCTGGCCACTGGCAAAGTACTCTTTCCAGGCCCCGGTACGCTTGCCTTTAGCATTTTGGCCGGTTTCGCGCACTCTGCCATTGGGGTAGTAATCGGCGTAGGGGCCGTTTAGCTCCCCTTGGTCGTAGGTGGCTTTTTTTTCGAGGGTTTTGTCGGGGTAATACACCAACACCTCGCCCTGGGTCTTGTCCATGACGTAGTTGCTTCGTGCTTCGGGCGTGCCATCGGGGTAGAGGCGCTCCATTGCGCCATTGCGCTTGTCGGCTTTCATACCCACCCGCAAGTGCACGGCGCCACCGGGGTAGTAATCAACGCCTTCACCCTCAAAGTCATTATTAACCAGCTGCCGGGTTTCGGAAAGCTCGCCGCTTTCGGCGTAGTACTTACTTTGGCCTTCGAGCTTGCCCGCCTTGTAGTTGCCCTCGGTTTTGAGCTGGCCACTGGGGTAGTAGTAGCGCGTAATACCTTCCTGTTGGCCATCGGCCCCGTACTGCTCTTCGGCTTCGGTGGTGCCGTCGGGGCGCAGTATCAGCCACTTGCCGGTGCGCTTGCCCGCCTTGAACACCCCGCGCTGGCGCACGCTTCCGTCTTTGGCTAGTATCAGCCAGTCGCCAGTGGGCTGCAATTTGCCTTGGGCATCTTTATCACCAGCGCCGAGCGCTTCAATTTTGCCCCCATCGTACCAGGCCGATACCCGGCCCGTGCCGGTGGGCAGGGGCTGCTGGTCGCGTAGGGCCAGCAAGGGCTCGTCCACGGCTTTGGACAGCTTCTCTAGCTTGCCTTTATTGCTTTTTACCCACTGCTGCGCCGACTTATCTTCGGCCGAATTGAGGATGAGGTAGGTAAACGTGGTCAGGTTGTCTTCCTGCCGCAGGGCTTTTATTATCGGCCCATAGGTGCGCACCCAAAAGTCGCTGGCAGGGTCGGCATTGCTGGGGAATTTCTCGACTAGCAATTGTAGCTGCTTTACAACCGCCGCTTTGAATTTCACCTTCGACGCGTACGCTGCATTAAGCGCCACCTTACTGGTTATCAGCTGGTCGAGTTCCTCAAATGCTGCATTGGGTGCCACTGGGGTCAGCTGGTCTTTGGGCTCTATTACCGCAATGCCTTGCGATAAACGCTCCAGGTTTACCAGCACAGCGTGGCTGTAGGTACCGTTGGGCTCGATGGCCAAGTAAATCAGCCAGCTCAGCATGGCGTGCGATACCTGACCTTGCCGTGCGGCGGCTAGCCCCAGTATGCGGTGCCCATTGGACCGGCCCGGCCGCAATTCGATGCAGCGCTGTAGGCTGGCAAGTGCGGCGGCGGTCTGGCCCAGGTTTAGCTCCGATATACCTTTATTTAGCCACAGGTTATCGTTGTAGGGAAAGAGCTTGAGGCCATCGGCGTAGGTTTTGGCGACCTTGTCGGCCTGTTTCAAGCCTTCGTAGTCCGAGCCCAAGGTGCTGTACAAAACCGGCTCGAAGGCATTGAGCGTCAGCGCATGCTGGGCAACCACCAAGCTCTCCTGAAACTTGTCGGCCGCCATCAGGCTTAGGGCCAGCTCGGCCTGAGCCAAGGCGTAGGCGCTGTCGCCGGGCGTTACGAGGCGGTAGCGGGCCGAGGCTTCATCGTATTTCTCAGCATCGTGAAACTCCACCCCTTCCCGGATGAGCTTCGCGCCGTCGAGCAATGCGGGGGTTGTCGTGGTGGTTTGAGCCTGGCTTAGGCCGGGCAGGGTTAGCAGGGCAAGGGCCGCCCCGTAATGTCGCAGGTGCATAGTAGCAAGGTGCTTAGGCTGGCTACCCCGAGCAACCATGCCAATAAGCGCACAAGTATAAGCACTTGCTCACCTGGTTTTCACCAATTCTACCCGCCTAGCAATTTTTTATTTACTGAAGCGCACCGTGCCGTAGCGCACCTTAATGTTGACGCTGCCTGCGCCCCGCGCCGGCACCTGCCCGCCGTACACGCCCAGCACATCGGCCACGCCCTGCGAGCTTTCGCCCGATGACAGCACGCGCACCAACCTTTTATCGACCAGCAATTGGCCCTGTTCGGTGCTCACGTCAAATTGAAAGCTCGGCGTTTCCTCTGCAAAGCCCAACCGAATTGTGCTGAAGCCTCCATCCAAGTTTATCTGCCGGAAATTGGCTCCCATATCACGTATCTCAAAATCAGGGCAATAGCGCACGGCCATATCCAGCAGCTCGCTTAGGTTATCCACACTGAAGCGTGAATAACCCGACGAGCCGCGCAGGTTGTGCACCCGGCCCAGGGCCACGTCGCCATATTTGCTGTGCACCGTCAGGTCATGCACGGTGCCAATGTCGATATCGGAGTAATTGCTGCGCAGCTCTACCCGGTCGCCTTCACTGAGGCGCAGCTTTGCATAGCTGGCTTCTACACTGGCCTGCTTCACGGCCGGAATAGTGGCATCGCCGTTGGCAATGTGCAGCACGTTGTGGGCACCCGATAGCCGCCCCGTGCGCAGGGTGCCGTAGTCTACGGCGAGTTGCGTAGTACCCTGCCACTCTCCTACCACCGTCACATCGGCAAAGGCAGCGGCCACCCGTAGTGGCGTAGTGCGCGGCATCCAGATAGTATAGTTCACCTCGTAGCGCCGGCCGCCACCGCACTTGCCCCGCAGCACCGCCCCAAACAGCGAGCTAACGCTGATGCCGCCTGTGCTGGCATCGTAGTCGAGGTACTGCACTCCGAGCGCACCAAGCAGTTGAGACGCTGCCTCGGGCGTTTCTGCCCGCGCCACCAAGTCAGTTTCTACCTTAATCTCGGCTTTATTCCAGGCATTGATTTGCACCCGGCCGTAGCGTGTATCGAGCGTAAACGAACGATTTAGCTTACCTACCGCGAAACGCCGGCTCAAGTGGCGGCGCTGCTCTACCGGCGGCACCGATTGGTCACCATCGCTGCCATCGCTGGGGTTTTGCTGGTCAGGAGCCGTTTGCGCGGGACCGTCCTGCATCGGCACACCACCAATGCAAGCTGGCTTTGCCCAAGCAGCTGGGTAAGCCGCCAGCGGCCCGGTAGTCAGCCAGCCCAGCAGTAGTAATAAGCCCGCTAGTAGTCGGCGGCTATCGGTCATGGCGCAATGAAGCTTCAGAAAATTGCCGGCTGTCGGCCAAGGCATATTCACCCCGAGCCTCGCCGTTCATCGCCGTTTGGGCCGGGTCACGCAACTCCAGCTGGCGGTCCAGGATGTTGAGCCGGTTTTGCAGGTTGCGGTTCATTTCTGTTAGTACCACCTCTGGCTGAGGATTGCGAGGCAGCTCCCGCTTGAGGCGTTGGTAGCTCGAATCTAGGTCTACCAGCTCACGGCTCCACTCGGCGGCAGCTTCGGGAGCCAACTGATTCAGTTCGGCTTTGCGGTCGTTCAGCTGGCTTACGTAGTAGGTTTCCATGCCACGCACAGCTGTATCGAGCCGGGCGTTCATGTTTTCGTTTACGGCGCTGGGCGTTAGCTCGCCCGAGGGTGACAAGTACAGCGCAGCATCGTCAGTGGTTTGGCCGCTGGCCACTTGGCCCACAGCGCCACGCTCGGCCGCCACGCGGCCCGATTTCCACATTTCGCCCAGCCCGGCGGCCAGTAGCAGCACTACCAGCGCCGCTGCTATGCTATAGTGCTCGGACCAAAACCGGCGTTTGGCCGGCACTGGAGTTACCTCTGGCGCACTGAAAAGAATCTGCCGCCCCATTTCGGGGCCTTCTTCTGGTGCCACGATGTTCATCACTGGTTCGGCTACCGGTGTAGCCTCGCCGTGCAGTTGCTGCTCTAGCGCGGCCCACAGGTCAGGGCGCGGTTCGTGCAGGTCAAAGTCGGCCCGGTGACGCTCAACGTAGGTTTCGAGCCGATTTTGCTTGTTATATTCCATGATAGATAATGCGCTAAAAATGGGTTGGCCTACGAGTCGCTACCCTTGGGCTAATACGGTGCCGGGCGGCGAAGGCCAACAATGGCGAGGTGGGAAAGTGTAGAGAGGCGGAGAAATCAGTAATAATCAATAGGTTTAATTTAGGTCTTAGCTCAGCCCGCGCTGCATAGCCAACTCGCGCAGCCGCGTCCGGGCCCGGCTGTACTGCGACTTCGAAGTCGATTCGGTAATGCCCAGTATACCGGCGATTTCCAGGTGGTCGTAGCCTTCCAGCAGGTACAGCGACAGCACCACCCGGTAGCCATCGGGCAACTCCTGAATGCAGCGTCGCAGCACATCGGCCCGGTACTGCATGTCATCATCCTCATCCCGAGAGTGCGGCACTGCTGCCTCGGCTGGAGCCGCATCGTGATGAAAATCTTCGAGCGGCACCAGCTGTAAGCGGCGCTGCCGCAGGCAGTTGATGCTCTTATTAACCACAATGCGCTTAAGCCAGGCCCCAAACGACGAGTCGCCCTTGTAGCCGCTCAGCTCGCGAAACGCACTCAAGAATGACTCTTGCAGCACGTCTTCGGCCTCGGCATAGTCGCTCGTAATGCGGAGCGCCACATTGAACATAGCCTTCGAATAGCGCCGGTATAACTCGGCCTGGGCCTGGCGGTCGTTGAGGCGGCACCGCTCTACCAGCGGGGCATTTATATCGATATACGCAACTGCTTCCATACGCAAACTCAACTGGGATAAGGCACAAAGGTCGGCCGCTTTCCGAAATACTAGCTAACAGACAAAGCTGATGGGCACTAGGTTGCACGCGTCGACCTACAGCCTGGGCATAGCTAGCTATAGAGGTTGGTAGCAACCTACTTCACTCCTATTGATGAGTTTATATTATTTTATTAAAATATATTAAATAAATAAGTTTAAAATACACTATACACAAGCTTGCTTTTCTAAATTTGTGATTACTGAACACTTCTTAAAACTCGGATTTAATCTATTGATTAACAAATAAAAATATGATACTGATGTGAGGAGCTACCCGGCTGACCAGCGCCCACATAAAGAAGTTTTGACTTGCCAGGTAAATCGCACTTAAGCCGCCTTTGTGGCCTAAGCGCGTCGCTAAACATTCTCCGCTCTTCTCTCCCACCACTCTCTTCTTCTGGCTGTGCTGCTAGGTGCGGCCCCTGCTATGAAAACGACAACGCTAGACTTGGGCGAAGGCACTCAGGCCCTCGCCGTCTTTCCGGTTCCCTCTGATAGGGCGACTGAGGTGCTGGCTACCCTGGCCCTGCCGCCGCACCAGGCCGTGCTGCTGCTACTGGGCGCGGCCGATAGCCTCGATGCTGCCTTGGTGCCCCGTCTCACCCAGTTTTTTGGGCGGGGCATTGCCCGGGCAGCTCTCGATAGCGGGGCCGTAGTACTCGATGGCGGCACCCAAGCCGGCGTAATGGCGCTTATGGGCCAGGGTGTGGCCAGCCGGGGCCAGCGCACCCCACTAGTAGGTGTGGCCCCCGCCGCACTGGTAGCCCCACCCAACCCGCCGGCCACGGGCACGCCCCTAGAGCCACACCACTCGCATTTTGTGCTGGTAGAGGGCACCCAATGGGGAGCCGAAACGCCGATGCTCTTTCAGCTTGCTGAAGCACTAAGCGCCGGCTCGGTGCCAGCGCTGGCGCTGGTGGTAGGCGGCGGCACCACCACTATTCAGGAAGTGTTGCGAGCGGTGCGCCAGCGCCTACCTCTTTTGGTAGTGACCGGCAGTGGCGGCCTAGCCGATGTGCTGGCGGCGGCCTGGCCCACCCGCAGCACCCTGCCCGACGACCCAGTGCTGGCCGAGATACTCGCCGAAGGCACTCTGGTCTTTTACCCTATGTCGGGTTCAGCGCAGGGCCTGGGCCAGCACATCGTGCGCCACCTGGGGGCTGATAGTGCGCTGGTGCAGGCCTGGGAAACATTTGCCGACTACGACTACAACGCTAATTTGCAACAGCGGCGTTTTGATGGTCTCCAGCAAACCATCATCTGGCTGGGACTGGGGGCTACGGTGCTGGCATTACTACAGCAGCTTTATGCCCCGCGGGTGCAGCTGGCAGCCGGCGTAGTGTCGGGCGATACCCGACTGATTTCGGCTGACGAGCTGTGGCGGCTTGGCTTTGTGGGGTGGTGGGCAGTTTACCACTTGCTCATCCTGATTCCCATTGCTCTTACGGTACTCGTCACGGTGGCCAGCCGCTTTAAGCAGGGGGCTAAGTGGTTGATACTTCGAGGTGGAGCCGAGGCCATCAAACGCGAGATTTTTCGCTACCGCACTCGCATTACCGCCTACCAAGATGAGGCCGCCAGCCTGCTGACCCAGCGCGTGGAGGAAATAACCCGCCGCACCATGCGCACCGAGGTCAACACGTCGTCGCTGGTGCCCTATGACAAAGCCCTGGGTTTTCCGCCCCTTACCGGCGATGCCGAGCCCGACGACGGCCTAAGCTGGATGCCCGCGCCCCGCTATGTGGCCGTGCGCCTGGGCAATCAGCTGGCTTATTTCCGGCGCAAGGCCGTGCGGCTGGAAACCCAGCTGCGGCGGCTTTCCTGGCTCACCTTCGTGGTAGGCGGCGTGGGCACCTATATGGCCGCCGTGGGCCAGCAGGCCTGGGTGGCCCTTACTACGGCCATTGGAGTGGCGCTTGGCTCGTACCTCGGCTACCGCCAGACCGAGAGCACTCTCACCAAGTACAACCAGGCGGCCACCGACCTTGACAACGTGCGTGCCTGGTGGAATGCTCTCCCGCCCGATGGCCAGCTTTTGCAAACCAACATTGACCTACTGGTGGCCCACACCGAGCAAGTGCTTCAAAGCGAACTGGATGGCTGGGTGCAGCAAATGCAGAATGTGCTGGCCGGACTGCACAAGCCCGCGCCTGTTGCCGCTGCTGCTACCGAAGAAGTGGCCCTCACTGTAGCGCCGGCCTTTCCGGCCGGCAACGCGGCCTCGCCGGCTACCACCACTGAAGAGGCGCTCGCCACCGACGACGAGGCCGCGGCCGATGGCCCACACTTAGCAGCCCCGACTCGCGATACCGTGGCCGCTACGCTGGATTTTCCAGCCGTTGGCGGCGAGATTTTGGTGGTGGAAAAGGCCGCTTCAGTCGATGGGCAAGCAAAACCGGGGACAGTCGCAAAAACCCCGGAAACCACTACAAAAACTGCGACAACACCAGCAGCGGAGGCTGCTGCCGCAGCAACTACCTCCGGCACCGAAACCAGTGATTTGACTGCTGATGTCGAGCTACCCGACGATGGCAGCGAGGCCGTCGCTACACCAGTCGCGGCCAGGTAAGCTTGGTCGCAGCTTACGCACATAAACGGGCTTAACGCCTGATTTCCTTTACTCACCTCGCTTTTTCCACTACTCTTTTTTCCTATGAAAGCTCTTACCCCTACCCTGCTGCGGCAGGCCATTCAGAAACTCGGCTACGCCTGGCACGACGACGGCCCTAATCTGATTGGCATCCGCACTACCCTCACCATTCCTGACCTCTTCAACGACCTGCTGGTGTGCTGCTGGCACCAGCCCGCCATGCCCACTGGCTTGTCGCTGCTGAAGCAACAGGAGTTTTTGGCGGGCTGGCCTTATGCCGGTATAGATGGCAAGCCCATTAAGCCCGATGGTATGCCCGGCCCCAATACCACCTACGCCTTACAGCAGTTGGCCGCTACGGCCGGCACCGACCGCCTCAAGGCCTGGGTAATCACGACTACACCGGGCAATTTCTATCTCCAGCAGCCGCTGAGCAAAGAGGGCTGCGCGGTGCTGATGCCCGGCCAGTATAAGGGTGCTTACCAACTCGGCTTTCACCAGAATAAGACCACTCACCCCGCCTTGGTGCAGGTGGGAGCCAAGGTGCGCGCCTACCGCGACAACGACCGCGATGTGTACGCCGAGGAAACCAAGGTGATTGAGGAGGGCTTTTTTGGCATCAATATCCACCGCTCCAACATGGTGGGGGCCACGCCCAAAATCGCTAACTGGAGCGCCGGCTGCCAGGTATTTCAGCGCAAAAGAGACCACGATGAGTTGCTGCGCCTCTGCGAGAACTACCGAGCCGGCTGCAAAAACTGCTACACCTACACCCTACTACGCGAGCGTGAACTGGGCTAAACGGCAGATACCTACCGACCAAAACGGGATGCCCTACGCCCTATAGCTACTACAAATTTCTTCTTACTCCATACTCATCCCCTGGTAAAACAACTTTTCAACTCTCTCAACCTACTAAACATGGCTATTCAAATAAACGTCAGGGCGGGGCAAGATGCTGCCAACTCCAGTATCAGTGTTACTGGCAGCGTGCAACACATTATTACCGACACGGAGCGCAAAACATTTGGCATAACAGATGGCGACTTAAAAAACGCCGTAGGCAAGTACTTCGGGCGCAACCCGAACGATGCCTTTGTATGCAGCCCTACCCCCTGGGATGATTTGTACAAGAGATATAACTGGCCCCAGGTGCAAATAATGCTCGTAGTCGACAGCTACCGAATCACGGGCATTACGTCGGAGCCGACTATTGTGGACACTGTTGAATTTGACAATAGCCGGTCTAACACCGAATGTACCTACCACGCCGACATTCAGGAAAACGTAACCAATACCACGGAAACCAACTGGTCACAGTCCGATTCGGTTACCGTCGGCCAAAGCATTGAGTACAGCTTTGACTTTCCGGGCGGAAGCGCGGGGGGCACTACTAGCCTTTCCTACACCGGCACGTGGGGGAAAGGCGGCTCGCAAAGCAAAGTTGTTTCAGTGGGGTCGCAGACCGGCACGCTTATCACCTTGGCCCCTCACAAGACAGCCAAGGCCGTGCTCACTGCCAGCCGGGGCGTCATGAAAATTCGCATTACGTACCGGGCGTATCTGGTAGGCAGCGTGGCTATCAATTATGGCGACCCCTATAAAGGCCACCACTTCTGGGGGCTCAATATTGGCAGCATTATGGGGGCGGCTGGGCTGACCAACTCCAAGCTGATTACGGAGGATATTACCGTTGGCTACTATGCCAACTCCAAGGTGCAGGTGATAACGCCTGATGGGGACTCTGCGAGTGTTAAGGTGCAGGACACTACCCTTAATACCATGCAGAATAATGTTAACCAGCAAACTATCGCCTCGGGCAATGCTAGCCCGGGCATCACACTGGGTAATATACTAAAAAAAATGAAGGTGGCAGGCTGATTTTGAATCGAGCTGGCGCGCTTTGAGCAAGCGAGGAGCAAGCCAGGGGATGAGCGTATTCCTACGATTGGTAAGGGGCTGCGCCAGCTCGATACTTAGGCGGGCAATGGCTACTATTCTGCTTCATTTTTCACAGCTATGATACAACAGGTACTTTTTACGACTTGCCAAATAGCCGGCCGGGTGCCCGGTTTCCGAGCGCAAAAGCCGCTACGACGAGCGGCTGTGCTTCTGCGGGCATTTTTGGGCGGGCTTCCAGACCGCTATACCTACCTACCTACTGCTGCGCGAGCGCGCGCTAGGGTAGCCCAACTAGCTACCAGCTGGTAGCTCTCCTAGTTTTCCTCCTCTTCAGTACATGTATATGTCTTTGTTTACTTCTATTTTATTCCGAAATTCCAACAGCCGCTGGCTGGCTGGCGTGCTACTTTGGCTGCTGGGCGGCCTGGGCCCGGCCTATGGGCAAAGTATCGCGCCCTTCGTGGTGCGCGTGACGCCGACAGCTCCCCCAACCTTAAACGCTGGGCAAAGCCAGCTGCTGACGGCCCAAACCGTATACCCGGCGCTCAATGCCGGCACTGGTTTTAGTACTCCTCCGGTGAGCACAAACTGCTATGTGCAAACGTTCGTGGTTCAACCCGATGGCATGGTACTGGTAGGGGGCAACTTTACCAATTACGACGGCACGACTCGCAATTATGTAGCTCGCCTCAACGCCAATGGCGTACTCGATACCAGTTTTGGCCCTGCAACAGGAGGCCTTGATAACGTAGTAACTGCGATAGGGCTACAGCCGGACGGCAAAATATTGGTGGCGGGCGACTTCAGTGGCTTTATAGATAACCAAGGTGTTTTACAAAACCGCAAATATTTGGCGCGTCTTGAAGCGAATGGTACCATTGACCTCAGCTTTGGGGCCAACGGCCAGGTTCTCACCAATTCTAGCACCGGGTTTGTGGTGCAGCCCAATAACAAAATACTCGTGGTGGGCAACGCTCCGCCGTATGTAAACCGCCTCAACGCCGATGGTGGCCGTGACGCCAGCTTTTTGCCCAATGGTGCGGGTTATGCGGGCTTCGACGGCTATACTAACGCGGTAGCGCTACAGCCCGATGGCCGGATACTGGTGGGAGGCACCTTTACCCACTACAATGGCGTAGCTCGTAACGGCTTGGCGCGCCTAGAAGCCGACGGCAGTCTCGACACTAGCTTCAACCCCACTGGCACGGGGGTAGCAGCCAATGTGCGCACGCTTGTGCTACAGCCCGATGGCAAAGTGCTGGTCGGGGGCGAGTTTCCTAATCGCCTGGTCCGCCTCAATGCCAATAGTAGTCTTGACACCAATTTTCCGGCTACGGGCACGGCCCTCAGCGACCCGATTCTATCGCTAGCCTTGCAGCCCGATGGCAAGGTACTGGCCGGTGATGCTCAGGGCCGGTTGTTTCGCTTCAACGCCGCTGGCAGCTTAGATAACAGTTTTGTCTCCTCTGCCAGCACGGGCGTGTTTTTTAATGACTACGTCAACTCGCTGGTCGTTCAGCCCAATGGCAAGGTGCTGGCAGGCGGCATTTTTACTCAATACGGGGGGGCGACTACCACCAACCGCATTGCCCGGCTCACGGCAACTGGCAAGCTAGACAATACCGACACCCCGGTGGCAGGTGCCACTTACGTGTGGAGCAATGGCTCAACGGGGCCTACTCTAACGGTGAATACCGCTAATACCTATTCGGCCACAGCTACGCTTAATGGGCAGACGGCTACCTCCAACGCAGTTGCCGTCACAGTAAACGGGGCGACTTCTGGAAGTTTTACCGTGCGCGTGACCCCAGCCGGGCCGTTTAATATATGCCCTAATACTACGCAAACCATCACAGCCGCCGCGCAGGGAGCCACGCAGCCGGCTACTTACACTTGGTGGCAGGTTGGCAACTCCCAGTCGGTGGGCACGGGGCCTTCTTACACCGTAGGCAGCCCAGGACAGTACTTTGCTACTGCCCTCGCTGGTGGCGCTACGGTCGCATCGCCCTCCGTCACCGTCAACACGCTGCCCACACCTGCTATCCTTACCAACTCAGTGCGGGGCTTGCCTGGTACCAACGTGGTGCTGGCAGGCGCAAACTTTCAGGTGGTAACGGGAGTGAGCTTTGGGGGCTTGAATGCCACCTTTGTCCTAGACTCTCCTACCCAGCTCACGGTTACCGTGCCGGCGGGGGCCACCAGCGGTGATATTTCGCTGGCTACAGCCTGTAGCAACTTCTCTTTCGCCAATCGCTTTAGGGTACCCACCCCTACTATTACTAGCTTCACGCCCTCGGGAGGGGTACCAGGCACGCTGGTTACGCTGACAGGTACTGACTTTGTCGTGGGGGCTACAGCTGTCTCCTTCTATAATGTACTGAACCCGACTACTCCTACAGTTACCGTAGCTGGTGCCGTCTCTTCTAGTACCACGCTCACGGTATTTGTGCCTGGGAGTGCCAGTGGTACCGGTCCGCTAACTGTAACCACCGTCGGAGGCAGTTATACTAGCGCGACTCCTTTTTCGACTTTTCTGCCACTTGGTCCTACGCCGGTTACTGTCACAGGTCCTACGACCATCTATACCACTGGCACGAGCACGGCTAGCGACGACCTGATTATCAAAGCGCCGGGCCACGTTACTATCATGCGCAATCCGGCGTTGCCGCCCTCTACTGCAAACACTATTGCTATCAATAACATTGAGGTGCAGACCGGGGCCACGCTGACCATCGTAGATGACGCCAGGGTAACCGGCAACGGCACTTTTTCGCTGGCAGCGGGCGCCACCCTGAATGTCGGCCATCAAAATGGCCTCAACTTGACCGGGGCTGTTTCTTTTGGTCAAAACATGCTTTTCTCCCCTGATGCCAGTTATGGTTACACTGGCACCACGGCCCAAGTCACCGGTAGCTACTTACCTAGGCGGGTACGCAACCTAACCAGCGCCAATACCACTGGCCTCTCCTTGACCAACCCCGTGTCTATAGCCCAAGTGCTGACAATGGCTGGCGCGGGCAATTTGAACCTCAACAACCAGATGCTAACGCTGCTCTCGGGGGCGGGTGGCACAGCCTTGGTAAACAACCAAGGCGCTGGCGTGGTAGTGGGCACGGCCACCGTGCATCGTTACATCGACCCGAGCATTAACCCCACGGCGGGCTTTCGCTACTACGGCTCGCCAGTACGTGGGGCCCAAGCTACGACGTTTCGGGTTCCTGCTTTCGCCTATGACCAGCAGCGCAGCCTCTCTTTTGCCCGGCGAGATACTGTGCCCGATATTTCGTATGGCTTTGTGCCTACGCCTTTAGCCAGCAGCACTTTTCTGGAGGTGGGAAGGGGCTACCGCGCCGCCGTGCCCGCCGCTGATACGGTGCGCTTTGTCGGCATGCTCAATACGGGCAACGATACGGTGAACATACAGCGCAGCAGTGCCAAGTCGTATAGTGGCTGGAACCTGGTAAGTAACCCCTACCCCTCGCCACTCAACTGGAACAAGGTAGACCCAGCCGACCGCCCAGGCCTGGAAGCTGCCATTTATGTGTATGAGAGCACTGGGCCGGGCACGGGCTATTTCCGCAACTACGTGTACAAGAAAGTAGGCACCGGCGACTCGCTGATTGCATCCGGGCAGGCTTTTTTCGTGCGCGTAAGCAAGAATTCAGCTGGGCCAATCAATACGGGAAAGCTCATTTTCCGCAATTCGCAACGCGTTACCACCTTTGATAGCCTGACTCAGCCTACGTTCAACCGCACTGCGCGCGCTGTAGAGGCGGAGCTTGACATAGAATTTGCGCGCGATAAAGGCTGCCGTCCCTGCCGCCCCACCAGTATGGCCGCCACGGCGGCAGCGCAAGCGTTAAGCAGCGTTAAGATATATACCAATGCGGCCGCCACACCAGCCTTCGACCCACAGCTGGATGCCGACGCTGGTAACCTTATTAATGCTAACCAGCGAACGCTGGGTATTCGCGTCGGCAACAGCACTCATAGTACCAGTGCCGATACGCTGGCCGTGCAGGCCTTGCCGCCATTCCCTGCTACTGGCACAACCCGCGTGCTACTGGCGCTTGGCGCTACGGCACCGGGCGTCTACACGCTCAATGGCACAGGTCAAAACCTGTCGACCATGCTTAATGGCACTACTGCTTACCTGCGCGATTCCAGCGCTACCACCAATAACTGGATTTTGCTACCCACGCCCACGCCCTATGCGTTTGTGCTCTCGGCCGCCGAGCTGCTGGCGACCACCAAACCAACTCGCTTTTGGCTTCATTTCAGCCCTTCTATTCCCACAGCTACCATAGGCAGTGCTGCACTCCAAAGTGCCAGCGTGTATCCCAACCCCGCCCATGAGCAGTTCAGCGTGCGGGTGCCCGCTGTGGCAGGTGCTACAGCAGTGCAGGCCACACTACTTAGCTCTATGGGGCAAGTAGTACTGCGCCAGGAAGCAGCTCTGCCAGCCAGCGGCGCTACCCTCAACTTGTCTGGGCCTGGCCTGGCTAGCGGCGTGTACATCTTACGCCTACAGGCGGGCGACATTACTACCACCCGCCGCGTGGTACTGATAGATTAGCTAATCTGAGGATAGGGTAGCAGCCGAAGCTGTGGCTGGTATATCCAAGTAGAAAGTGCCGCCTAACCTTACCAATCGCGCCGAACAGGACGCGATGATTCTCGCGCATGTCGTGGAACTCGATAGCGA
>CAXUKA010000079.1:0-20513 GCA_964251335.1 uncultured Hymenobacter sp. | reverse complement strand
AGGTAATTCTTCGTGACTTCCGCGAATTCTTCCGCGCCTTCCGCGGTAAAAAACCGTTACGGGCTACCCACTGTAGCCGCCGCCGCTTTCGGGCTCGGTGGCACTGCCGCCAGCTTTGTCGGGCGTGGGCAGGTCCGATTCGGTTTTGATTTCGACGTGCGTATAATCGGGCACGCCGTCGCCTTGCACGGGTACGGGTGGCTCGGTGTGGGGGTCGGGGGTGGGCTGGCTCATCTGGTGAAATAGTGAACTGGTGAAATAGTGAGCCTGCTTACGAAGTTGGGGTAGTAATGGCTGCCCGAGGGTGGGGCAGGCACTGTACTTTTGCAGGTGTGCCGGGTAGCCTTGCCACTCTGCTTTTTCACCATCTCACCAGTTCACTATCTCACCAGATGAGCCAGTTTCGCACCGAAAAAGACACCATGGGCCAGGTGCAAGTGCCCGCCGACGCCTATTGGGGCGCCCAAACCCAGCGCAGCATCGAGAACTTCCCCATCGCGCAGGATATCAACAAGATGCCGAAGGAAATCATCAAAGCCTTCGCTTATTTGAAGAAAGCCGCCGCCCTCACCAATCGCGATGCGGGTGTGCTCGACGCCGAAAAGGCCGACCTCATCGGTCAGGTGGCCGACGAGATTCTGGCCGGTGGGCTGGCCGATGCCTTCCCGCTGGTGGTGTGGCAAACGGGCTCGGGCACGCAGTCGAACATGAACGTGAATGAGGTAATCGCTTACCGCGGCCACGTATTGCACGGCGGCCAATTGAGCGACGAGAAGAAGTTTCTGGCCCCCAACGACGACGTGAACAAGTCGCAGTCGAGCAACGATACTTTCCCAACGGCCATGCACATCGCGGCCTACAAAATCCTGGTCGAAACCACGATTCCGGGCATCACCAAGCTGCGCGACACGCTGAAAAAGAAGTCGGAGGACTTCAAAAACGTGGTTAAAATCGGCCGCACGCACTTCATGGATGCCACGCCGCTGACGCTGGGCCAGGAGTTTTCGGGCTACGTATCGCAGCTCGACCATGGCCTGCGCGCCATCAACAACACCTTGGCTCACCTGAGCGAGCTAGCGCTCGGCGGCACCGCCGTGGGCACCGGCATCAACACGCCTCCCGGCTACTCCGAAAACGTGGCCAAGTACATTGCCGACCTCACGGGCCTGCCCTTCATCACGGCCGAAAACAAGTTTGAGGCCCTGGCCGCCCACGACGCCATCGTGGAAAGCCACGGCGCGCTGAAGACGGTGGCCGTAAGCTTGATGAAAATCGCTAACGACATTCGGATGCTCAGCAGCGGCCCCCGTGCTGGTATTGGCGAAATCCATATCCCTGACAACGAGCCTGGTAGCAGCATCATGCCCGGCAAGGTAAACCCCACTCAGTGCGAGGCCATGACGATGGTTTCGGCCCAGGTGATGGGTAACGATGTGGCCATCACGGTGGGCGGCTCGATGGGTCACTTCGAGCTGAACGTGTTCAAGCCGGTGATGATTTACAACTTCCTGCACTCGGCCCGCCTCATCGGCGACGTGTGCGTGGCCTTCAACGACAAGTGCGCTGTGGGCATCGAGCCCATCCTGCCCAACATCAAGAAGCACGTCGACTCGTCGCTGATGCTGGTGACGGCCCTGAACCCGCACATCGGCTACTACAAGGCGGCCGAAATCGCGCAAACGGCCCACAAAAACGGCTCGACCTTGAAAGAGACGGCCGTGCAGCTCGGCTACATCACGCCCGAGGATTTTGACAATTGGTTGAAGCCCGAGGACATGGTCGGCGAGATTAAATAACGAGTTTTTAGTGTTAGTAATAAGAGCGTTGTGCTGGCGATTGGCTAGCGCAACGCTCTTTTCTTTTTGCGGTAGCATTAAGCGCAGGCGTTGTTATTCAGTCAGAGTTGCTATGCGTCCTTATCTCCTTTTCCTCTTGCTAGTCGCGCCGCTGGTCGGGTGGGCGCAGGTCAATCGCACCGCGCCGCTCGACTCGGCCGAAGCGCGGCAGCTGCTCGCCCAAGCTACCCGGCAATATCCCAAGTTTGCCCAAGCCCTGCGCACTGTGCGCCAAGACCCCTTGTTGAAACAAGTGGTACTGGTGCGCCCGGCCGGGCCGCTTAACACGCCTGCCACCGCCGCCCCCGACGGCACCGTGCGCCTCGACGTGCGCTTTCTGGAGCAGCCCCGGCCGGGCTTCGATGACAACCGGCTGGTGGTGGTGCTCTACCACGAGGTAGGCCACCTGCACTATTACCTGGCCGTGCCGCCCGGCCAGCGCTCGCCCGAAGCCAGCGAACGAGCCGCCTTCGATTATTCTCTACTGAAAACCAAGGAACTGGCCGCTAATGGCGACTGCGAACCCTTGCAAACGGGCCTGCGGTTTATGCTGCTTCGCAGCCAGTCCGACAACGTGGCCGACCCGCACGTGCGGGCGCTCAAAAGCTTGGTGCAAGAGCCGGCATACGCTGAGTATCAGCGCTACGCGAGCACGCATTGCGCGTCGAAACCGTAGCCACTGGCGCTACCTTCGGCCGGCTATGTTCAATACCGTCCTCCCCTACCGCTTTGTGCAGCGCAACCGCAACCATACGCAGGGCCGGGAAAGCTGGCGCTACCTCGATGTGTACAAGTTTTTTATGCACTCCCTCAGCTCGCGCCGCAAGTATCTGGTCGAGATTCACGCCTATGAAAACCATTTATATACGGCCGATTTCTACGCTAAAGTGCATGATGTCAATCGCTATCGCTTGCGCACCAATCAGCAGGCGGCGGGTAAGCTAGGTGGCACCGTACTAGCTATTCTTGCCGATGTGCTGCGGCAAGACCCGCAGGCGTGCTTCGGTTTTATCGCAGCGGCAATGCTCCATGAAACGAGCGATACGAATACCAAGAGGTTCATAATGTATACTAAAATGCTTGAGCTGAAGCTGAACCCGATGCATCATCGAATTGTAGCTAAAGAAGAAACCAGCAGTATATTCGTTCTACCTATTGAGTTGGCTAAGCAACCAGCTGTCTTGGAAGCCATTATTTTGCGTTATGAAGACATTTTCGCCGAAACATTCTAAAAAAGCTGACCCACGCCAAGCTGAGCGCGAAGCTCGCAAAGCGGCCAATCGGACTATTTCCCCCGAGCGGATTGCGGCGGTGCATGTGTTATCGGATGGACAGGAATTAATTGAATTGAAGTCCGTTAGCATTCCCGGCTACACGTATTCCTTCTAAGCAACCTCGTTTTTTGCTTTAAAACCCCGCTCGGCCGCTGTGCCGGGCGGGGTTCTTTTTTGCCGGATAAATGTCGCTCGGCAGTTGGCGCTCAAAGCAGGCATTGGGCCGCATCTTTGTAGTCTCTTTTACCACTTTGCCCCGTGGATTTTACCCAGCACGTAGTTCTCGAAAACCGCCGCGTGCGGCTGCGCCCGCTTGAGGCTGCCGACTTTGAAGCGCTGAAAACCATTGCCTTCAACCCGGATATCTGGCGCTACACCCTCACGCGGGCCGACGATGCGGTGAGCCTAGCCGCCTACATCAGCGGCGCGCTGCAAGACCGGCAAGCAGGGCGGCGTTACCCCTTCGTCATTATTGACCGTGAAACGGGGCGGCTGGCAGGCAGCACCAGCTACTACAACGTGAGCGGGGCTAACCAAAGCCTGAGCATCGGCTACACCTGGGTGGGCACTGATTTTCAGCGCACTGGCCTCAACCGGGCGGCCAAGCACCTGCTGCTGTGCCACGCTTTTGGGCAGCTAGGCTGCGAGCGCGTAGAGCTGGAAACCGACAGCCGCAACCACCAGTCGCAGAATGCCATGCGACGCATGGGCGCTACCGAAGAAGGCACCTTACGCAGCCACAAAATCACGCAGGGCGGCATCCGGCGCGACACTGTTATTTTCAGTATCCTGAAGCCGGAGTGGGATGAGCTCCGGCGCACAGTTTTTGCCGATTATGATGCCCGAGGCTGACCCACTGCGCGCCCCCAACCCCGTGCCGCCCCCAGCCCGGCCGGGCCTGCTGCGCCGGCGAGCGGCGAGCTTCGGGCACGCGCTGCGAGGCGTGGCAGTGGCATTGCGCTCCGAGGTGCACTTGCAGTTTCATGCGGCGGCTACGGTGGTGGTAGCGGGGCTGGGCTTTTACTTCAGGCTGAGCAGCTTGGAGTGGGCACTGATAAGCTTGGCGGTGGCGGGCGTGTGGGCCGCCGAGCTGTTCAATACCGCTATCGAAACCCTGACTAACCTCGTGTCGCCGGGCTACCACCCGCTGGCGGGCAAGGCCAAGGATGTGGCCGCTGGGGCCGTGCTGCTGGCCGCGCTGGGGGCGCTGGTGGTGGGCGGGCTGGTATTTGGGCCGAAGGTGTGGGCGCTGCTGTCGCGCTAATTATCAACTATTCGGGGCTGGTTGGCGTAAGCTTAAACACAGTTTTATTTGTGCTTTTTGGCTCCCTTTGTTATGCGTCGTTCGCTTATTCCCTTTACCGCGCTGGCGTTGCTGCTTGGCGCTTGCCAGCAAGATGTGGTGGTGAACACTCCCACTACCCCACCCTCCGAAGGCTTTGTGAGTCAGCCCGATACTCCCGCCCCTACCAGCGCCAACACCGTAGATGCCGTACCGGCCCGCGACATGCGCCTCGATAGCACCGCTCGCCCATTGTGGCTGGAGCGGCATATCCAGGGCATCTTGGCTGTGCGCAAGCGCAACCCCGTCATTCGCATCGTGCGCTACCAGTACGGCGGCGAAACGGTATACTACGAATCGGCACCGTGCTGCGACCAGCAATCAACGGTGTACGACGCGAAAGGCGGCGTGCTCTGCCACCCCGAGGGCGGCATTACGGGCAAAGGCGACAGCCAATGCGCCAACTTCGACAAGCGCAAAACCAACGAAATGCTCGTGTGGCAAGACCCACGCTGAAAAAGCTACTTTTGCTGTTGCGAGCAAAGCGAAGCAATCGCACCCGAACGGCCTGCGAATAGCTCGTCCTGATGCGATTGCTTCGTCGTGCCCCTCGCAATAACAGTTGCTTACCTTTCCCAATCCTAAACTACCTCATGGTTAATACCATAGAAAAGCTCGGCGTATTCAACGTGTGGGCCAACGAAACACTACTGCGCCGCATGGACTCATCGGTGGCGGCCGGCAAGGAAATCCCGACGGCCGCGCTCCGCATTTTCAGCCACGTTATCAATGCCCAGGCCATCTGGATTGCGCGCCTAAGCGGCAACGCCAGCCCGCTGAAAGTGTGGCAGGAGCACGACCTGGCCGGCCTGCACCACTGGCACGAGCAAACCTCGCAACGCTTTGCTGAGCTATGCGCTAATGCTGACGACCCCGAGCTGCACCGCCACATTCAATACTCAAACTCGCAAGGCGACGCCTTCGACTCGCAGGTGAGCGACATCTTGACGCACTGCGTGATGCATGCCAGCTACCACCGTGGCCAAGTAGCTGTGAAGATGCGTGAGGGCGGCTTGGAGCCGGTAAACACCGACTTCATTGTCTACTGCCGCGAAATGAGCGGGCAGTTAGCGCCTCAGATGTAGTCCTGGATTAGTGATTAATAAAAAACCGTCTGTCATGCTGAGCTTGCCGAAGCATCTTGGCAGGTTGCGTACCCTAGCGTACCCGACCAAGATGCTTCGACAAGCTCAGCATGACAGACGGTTTTTATGCGCCCGCTACTCTGCGTTTACCGACCTTGTGCCAGCGTAGTAGTACAGCTCGGCCCGCGACTTTTCGTAGCTGGCCCGCAGGCTTTCCTGCTTGATTCTGAGGTCAATGAGTTTGCTCTCGCGGGCGTTGATGAGGAAAATGGTGCTCTCGCCCAACTCGAACTTTTGCAACTCGGCCCGTAATAAAATGCGCTGATTGACAATTGTCTGGGCTTGCAGGGCGAGCTGGCGTTCGTAGGCTTTGAGGGTGTTGTAAACCGTGTTGACCTGCGTCACGATGGTGCGCTGGCTTTGCTGCTGTTCCAAGGCGTTTTCCTTGAGCTGAATGCGAGCGTATTGCAGCTTGCCGCGCTCGGCGCGGAGGAACAGCGGGAAGGCAAAATCGACACCCAGCTTGTAATTGTCGCGGCTGAAATTGTAGTAGCTCGGCACCTCGCTCTGGTAAAAATTGCCCTGGCTGATGAGCGTGCCGCTCACATTAAGCTTGGGCTTGAGCAATTCGCGGCGGTAGCGCTCCTCAATTTTATACTGGATGTTTTTAGCGCTTAGCTTCAGCAGCGTGGGGTGGCTGGCGGCGGCCAGGTCGGCAAGGCGGCGCATTTCGGCGCGGCTCACCGTGTCGATAACGGGGATTTGGGGGGCAGCGTAGGTGGGTAATTCTACGGGCTGATTTTCCTTGTTCCAGAGGTGGTTGGAAAGGACAAGGCGCGCATTTTCCAGGTCTACTTGCAGCTGGGTGGCTTGCACCTGGCGGTCCTGCACCGTGATTTGGGCTTCTACCGAGTCTACGGGGGCCTGGTCGCCGATTTGGGCGCGGCGGGCAGTGGCCTGGAAGCGGCGGTCGGCCAGCGCCACACCCTCGCGAATGAGGGCGGCCTGCTGGTAGGTGTAGTACCAGCTCCAATAGTCCTTGGCGGCTTGCAGCCACACCTCGTTTATCTGCTTCACGCGGTCGGCTTCAGCAGCGGCCTGCATAGCTTTGGCCTGGCGCAGGGTGCTGCGGCGGGCATCAATGAGCAGGCCCGCCCCGATGGGCACCGACACGCCCACGCCCGCCAGCCCCTTGAGCGGCGTCTGGCTTTCGGGATTGACATAGGTGCCCACGGCACGGTCGTAGGTGGCTTTCAGGTCGATACCGCCCGGCCAGATGGGGATTTTCAGCTCATTGCCCCAGTTATTATAGTAGTCGGTGCCGCCAAACTGCTTGCGGTGGAAGTCCGACGACAGCTTAGGGTCGAAACCGCCGCGCGCTTGCAGCACTTGGCTACGCGCCTCGTCACTGAGCAGGGCCGCCTGTTTTACGATGGGGTGGTTGGCATATACCAGCTCGGCTAAGTCTTGCAAGGAGAAGACTTTGGCCGTGTCGGCGGGGCGCACTTCGTCGAGTTGTAGAGTTTGAAGCGGAGCGCGCTCCAGGCCCGATTTTCGGGACGGCAGCAGCGGGTCTTGGGCCAGGGCTGGTAACGTTGATAGCAGGCCTAACAACGCGAATGCCTTGCCCACCGCCCGTAGTACCCCAACCCCTCCCCTCCGGGGGAGGGGAGCCGACCGTAAGCAGGCGTATTTAATCGTCAGGCTCCCCTTTCCCGGAGGGGAGGGGCTGGGGGTGGGGTTACCACGCCAGGACGCTACCTTAAACCAAAAAGAAAGCATTTTCATAGGCTACTTCGCTTTCTCCTTGTCCCCCTTCACGGGCGTTACGTCGGGCTCCTTGCTCAGGGTGGGCGGGAAGCCGTTGAGCTGCCGCCATATTTCATACCATACTGGTACTGAGTCCAATATCACCCATCCCTGCGCGCCCGAACCAATGCGGAGCTGTTTGGGCCAGGGCTGGTCGCCGGGCTGGGGCTGGGTGGGGCGCACCAGCAGGCGGTATTTGCCGCCGGGGCTGTTCACCACGTCTATCACCGTGACCTCGCCGCCAAAGGTGCCTACGGCCGCCGAAGGCCAGCCCGAAAACTGGATGGCCGGGAAGCCCTCAAACTGCAAACGCACCGTACGCCCGCGCTGAATGAGGGGCACATCCATGGCCCGCACGTAGATTTCGGCCGCCAGCGCCGGCGATTCGGGCTGCAAGGTGGCCACCGATTCGCCCTCCTTTATCGTCTCGCCGATGCCCGCCTTGAGGGCACGCACGATGTAGCCGGTTTGGGGAGCGCGCACCACATAGAGGTCGCGGCGCACGGTTACGTTGGCAATTTTATTGCGGGTGGCGGCCACCTCTCCTTCATAGCTCACGCGGCTCGATACAGCCGTGCTGCGGTCCGAATTAGCCTTGGCTAAATCCTGGCCGTACTTGGCGCGCAGGTTGGCCAGCTCGATGCGGGCGTTGGCGAGGTTCTGGATGCTGCTATTCACCTTGTTGCGTTGCGAGGTCACCTTGGCCAGGTCCTCTTGCAGCTTGAGGCGGCGCGTTTCGATGTCGGTGAGCGAGAACAGGCCGTTTTTGTAGCCTTCTTCGTAGCGCAGCAGCCGAGCTTTGGCCGTCTCGTAGAAGTTGGTGATGGCTACCAAGTCGGCGCGGTCGCTGTTGAGGTAGTTCTGGGCCTGCTCTACTTTGTTGGCGGCGGCTTCGAGCTGCACGTCCAGCGTGGCACGCAGGGCGGTAATCTGCTGGTCGGTGGCGTTTATTTTACCTTGGTAGGCCACCACGCTGGCGCGCTTGGCGGCCAGCTGCTCGCGCAGGCGCTCGGGCAGGTTGGGGTCGAAGTACTCATCTTTCACTTCCGAAAGCATGAGCAGCGTGTCGCCCTTGTGGACCAGCTGGCCTTCGCGCACGTTCCAGTGCTCGATACGGCCGGCTATCTGGTTCTGAATATTTTGTGGGCGGTCCTGAGGCGAGAGGGCCGTGAGCGTGCCAAAGCCCTCGATAGTCTGGCGCCAGGGCAAAAACAGGATTACCAAGAATACCAGGCCGATAACCAGCAGGATGCGGCCCAACTTGCGGCTGGCGTAGGTGCGCAGCAGCTCGGGGCGCGACTGCCGGGGCACCTGCTCCCATACCTCGTCTACGACGCTTTGATTAGATAAATTAAGCATTCTCGAAGGCAATGGAATTCTTGTGCTCGTCCATGGGCAGGTCGGTTACGGCGGCTACTTTTTCTACCGCCGTCAGCACGTCAAAAATGGTGTTGATGCTCGTCATCAGCTTTTCTATCGAGCCGCTAATCATTACGATAAGTACTTCGGCGGCCACAAACTGCCCCAGCGTCATTTGGCGCGACACTACGAAGAGCGTGCCCGCTATCAGCAGGCCCGCCGTGAGGATGGTGCGTAGCGCGATGCCGTAGCTGTAGTACGACTTGAGGATGCGGAAGTGCGCATTGCGGGCGTGCAGGTACTCCGAGGTCAGCTCGTCGGCGCGGGCCAGGGTTTTATGTTCCTCCGCATCGTCGCCGCGCACTTCGTCGAGGCGGCCAGCTACTTCCTCCAGCCAGGCCACCAGCTCGTATTTATAGGCCGATTCTTCGATGCTCGTGCGCAGCGCCCGCCGGTAATTGAGCATGTACACGAACCCCAGCGCCAGGATGGTAAACAGCCCAAACCCAATAAAAATGGGGTGGTAGAAGGACAGCACAATTACACCCATCAGGATTTGCAGCACCGCAAACATGACATCGACCAGCAGCTTGGTGAGGCCCTTTTGAATAGTCAGGATGTCAAAAAAGCGGTTGACCAGCTCCCGAGGGTCTTGGCCGTGCAGCGCCTCGGGCTTGATGCGCGGCAGCCGGTAAGCGTACTCGATGGCCCCCTTCGCAAAAATGCGCTGCTCGATGGCTTCTACCAGGGTTATCTGGCCCACCAGCAGAATGCCGCCCAGCAGCACACCGCCCACTACCACCGCCACCAGAATGTAAGTAGAGCTAAATACCGCCCCCGTCGAAACCAGGTTGAACACCGCCTGCGTACCTAGCGGCAGCGAGAGGCTGATGAGGCCCGTGAGAACCGCATAAAAAATAATGTAGCGAATAGTGCTGCGCTCGGTATCGAGCATTCGGGTAAGTCGCTGCCAGGGAGTAGGCGGTGGCAGGCCCGCCGTAGCGTGGTGTGACGCCATAGAAACTTGTTAAATAATTAGTTAAAGCCCCTGTACGTAACCGTCGCCAAAAAGCTAACGAGGAGCTTGCCCTTAAATGAAGAATTGGTGAAATTTTTACAAATATCGGACCGAAGCCGAAAATGTTGCGCTCCGGGTTGAATTTTCTGTCAGCGCGACGGCGTATAAGTGCATAGCAAAATGCTCTTAAAAGGGCAACTCCGCACTGCAAGGCCACAAAAAAGGCCACCCGCTTGGGTGGCCTTTTTTGTGGCGATTAAAGAAGCTAGCTTACGGCTTCTTCGTCGTGTCAGTTGGTGCGGGCGTCGTCGCTTTGCGCCCGCCACCGAAGAGGCTGTTCAGGCCTTTACCAATGGCTTGCTTCGCTTTCTCCTGCGCTTCGAGCTTCTTCTTCTGAATTTCCAGTTGGAGCTGCTCTTGCGCTGCTTGCTGCGACAAAGCGCTGGCTTTCTGCGTGCTGTCACCTTTGGCCTTGTTTTTATTGGCGAGGTCGAGCAGGGTGTTAGTGAGCTTGGTTTTTACCACGTTGGTCACAATGGTTTTGCCCTGGTCTTTGAGGCTGCCGCTGGTCAGCTTCACGGTGGGGCTAGCCATGTTGCCGCCAATGTTGAGGCCCAGCGTCACGCGGTCGGTGCCCTGGATATTCTGCACGCCCGTCAGCGAGGTGAGCTTGCTACTTAGCGCACTGCCGAGCTTGCCGGTCGGCGCATTGATGGCCGCCACGTAGGACAGCACGCCGGCCAGGCTGTTCGAGCCGCCGAGCGTCATTTTGATATCGCCCACCGTCAGGTCGAAGGGCTGCACCACCAGGTTGCCGTTCACGATTTGGGCTTTTATCTCGCGGTTCAGCACTTGCAGGTTTTTCAGCTCGGGCAAGGTCGTGAGGCTGGCAATCTGGGTTAGCGTGGGCGACTGCAACACGGCCGCTTTTACAATGTCAAACAAGCCACTGCCGCTTAGTGTGCTGAGCTTCGGAAACATGTCCTGGCCCATTTCGCCGCTGGCGCTGAAATGCGTATTGAATACGCCCTGCACCGTCGAGGCCAGCGGCACCAGCGCCTTCACGGTATTGAAAGCGCCGAAAGCCTTCTGGAAATCGAGGTTCTTAATATCCAGCCCGAGGTCAAATTTGGGATGCGCCAAATCCTGCGTGTTGTAGCTGCCGGTGGTACCAAAATTGGCCCCCAGGGTGCTAAAATTCATGTTCTTCAGCGTCGCCACTTCGTTTTTCACCGTCACGGTGCCAGTGGCATTTTGCAGCTTTAGGTTGTCGTAGGTCACGTTATCAACCTTGCTGTTCAGCACCAAGTCGAAGAATTTGGGGATGGGCACCACGCCATCGGCCTTGGCGGGAGCGGCTTTCACCGCGCCGGCGGTGGGCTTCTCGCTCACCGGGTCCACCATAAATTCGTTGACGTTGAAGTTGTGCGAAGTCACGTTCATCGTCCCCTTCAGGGCCTGGCCGGGCGTGAAGAGGTAGCCCAGGTAGTTGCTCACGGTACCATTGGCCGCGAAGTCGGAGCTGCCCGCCGTGCCGGCAACATTCTGAATCACAATCTGATTGTTATTGAACGTACCGGCCGCGCTGCTAATTTTCACGCCCTGCGGCAAGTCTTTGCTCTTGTAGGTGATATTGCTGGCTTTCACCGAGCCGCTGGCTTTTACGTTCTGGTAGCGGCCGGCTTCCACGTCGGCCATATTGCCGGCAGCGGCGATGTCGCCGCTCACGCGGCCCGTCACGGTCATGCCTTCGAGGGGGAAGATTTTGGTCATCTTCGTGAGGTCCACCGTGCCCTTCACGTTGGCGTCGAAGATGGGCGAGTTGATGTTGTGCGCCGTGAGGCGGCCATCGAGCGGCTCGCCTTCCAGCACCATGTGAAACTGCGGTAGGTTCACGTAGGTATCGTTTACCTGGCCGGTCGCGTTTACCACCGTGCCGCTCAGGTTAATATCCTCAATCGGGGCCGGAAACTGGTTCGACTTCACGTAGCCGTTGGTCATTTTGATGGCGGCGTTCACCACCGGCATCTGGGTTTTCGAGTAGGTGCCCTTGGCAGTGGCATCCACGAAAAACTGGCCGCGCATATTCACGCCGGCCACGGGGTACACTTTCAGCGCTTCGGCCAAGTTCACGTTGGCTTTCACGCGGCCATCTACCTTCATCGGGTCGAGGCCGTCGATGGCCACGTTGCCATCCACCGGGTCGCTGCCCAGGTCGAGGTGAAACTTCGACACGTTGACTTTCACGTTGTTGGTGAAACCCGAGGGGTTGTCCACCACCATCGCCACGTTGATGTTTTTGGCCTCACGCGGCAGCTGTGGGTACTTAAAGCGAGCGTTGGTCACGGCCAGGGTCAGGCCGTAGCCGGGCATCCGCAGCTTGTTTTGCACGCCTTTGTAGTAGCCATTGAAGGCAACCTGGCCGCTGGCCTGCACATCCTTAAATTGGGCATTAAATACGCCCGGCACCAGGCTCAGGATATTCTTAAAGTCGGTTTGCAGCGCCTTAAACGTGATATCATAGGTGATATCCGTAGGATTGGGCAGACCCACCGCGCCCGCAAAGCTGAAGGCAAAGTCATTCAGCTTCACCTGGTTTTCCTTGAAGGTGTAGAGGCTCTTTGTCAAGTCCATGTTCATGGCAATGTCGGCATCTACCTGCTTATCAGTCAGGTAGTCGATGCCGGCATAGTTGGCCGTGAGCTTGGCAATTTTGGTATTCGAGGTCAGGTCGAAAATATTCTTGGCAAAGTCGCCCTTACCGGTGTGGTTGATGCCCCGCGCATCGAGCCGCACCGGGATGCTGCGGTCGTCGTAGCGCAGGCGGCCATCAGTGATTTCCCAGCCCCGAATTGCAAGGTTCACGGCGCTGGTATCCTGGCCTTTAGACGCGGCGGCCGAATCCGAAATCATAATATCCCAGTTGGCCCGGCCACTCTTTAGCACTTTCACCGCGATATCGGGTCGGTCGAGACTCACGGTTTTAATATCAATCTGCTGGCCTTTGATAACGCTCATCAAATCGAGACCCACGTGCAGTTGCGGCAGATACGCCAGCGTATCGCGGCTGAAGGAATCGATGCCAATCACGCGCAGGTTCTTGATATTGAGCGCCAAATCGGGAAACGAACTGAGCAGCGTCACGTCGATATCCTTCGGGTCGTACTGCACCTTGGCGCGCACGCGCTGGGCTATTTGCTTGTCGGCCAGCTCGCGCAGCTTGTCTTTGAAGAGGAAGGGCGCCAGCGCCGCGGCCGCCACTAGCACCACCAGAAATAGCAGAAATCCAAGGAGTATTTTTCGCATCAGGAATAAGAATAAGTGGTCTTAGGCAAAAGTAACTGCCCCGCTAATTTTCGTTAAACGCGAAAATGCGGCCAACTGCACCGAGTCGCCGCATTTTTTCTGCCAATGGGGTGGGTTTGTCTATTGAAAAGGCTTTGGTGCTGAGTGCTGTTGCCCAGCGCGGGGCACCTCACCCCCCGGCCCCCTCTCCTTGGGGAGAGGGGGAGCCTGACGAGTTTTAACAGGAGAATATTGTAGGACGGCAAAGTAAAAAGGAGGCTTTCAGCATCGCTGAAAGCCTCCTTTTTAAAGTCTGTTTGCTTGCGGTCGGCTCCCCCTCTCCCTAAGGAGAGGGGGCCGGGGGGTGAGGTCCCCCGCGTGAGGTTAACCCCCACAGTTTTCATAGTTCAGAAAAACACCAGCTTAGTTATCCATGCGCGACTTCTCCGCTTCCACGCCCGAGTCACGGCGCTGGCTGGCTTTCACGTTCTTATTGCCAAACTTGTAGCTGAAGCCAAGCTTCACGAAGCGGCTTTCCAGCTTGCTGACATTCTGCGAGTTGATGTCGGCGGCGAGCACTTCCGAACGGGTGCGCTGGGTGTTGAAAAGGTCGGTGACATTGAGCGTGAGGGTGCCCGCGCCTTTGAGCACGGTTTGGGAGAAGCCGACGCTACTGACGAAACTGGAGCGCGTGGCCACCCCAGCAAAGGTGAGGGGCGACATGTACATGGCCGATACTTCGGCTTTCAGGCCGGGGCGCAGTGTCAGGGTGTGGTTAGTGGAGAGGTAGGCGGCCTGGCCGCGGCTGCTGAAGCCCACGCTGCCGGGGGCGGCATTTACTTGCGCTACCAGCACGCCGAGGCTGGTGTAGGTCTGCCACTTGTTGTTGAGCAGGGGCTTCATCAAAGTCAGGCTGCCGTCGAGCTGCTCGGCGCTGGGCTGGTTCTGGTACGAGTTGATAACTACTTGCGTAGCATCGTCTTTGCGGTAGGTGTCGATGAGCACATCGGTGTGGTGGCCGTAGCTGAGCGAGGCGCTGAGCAGGCTGCCGTAGGCGTAGCTCACTTCAAAATTGTGCGAGAATGAGGGGCGAATATTCGGATTGCCCTGCGAGTAGCGGTAGGGGCTGAGGTAGGTCACAAAGGGGTTGACCACACCGAACTGGAACCGGTCAATCTTGCGGCGATACGAGAAGCCGAACTGCGTTTTCTCCGACACGTTGTACTGCGCCGACACGCTTGGGAAGAGGTTGAGGTAGCTGCGCTCGGTGGTCTGGTTCATCGTGAGCGAGGTGCCGGTAGTCTGGGTTTGCTCGGCGCGCAAGCCTACTTGCAGCGATACTTTCTTGATATCGCGGCTAAAAGTGGCGTAGGCAGCGCTGATGTTTTCGCGGTAGATGAAGTGGTTGGTTTTGCCCAGGTCAGTAGTCCAGGCCTGGCCGCCGAGCGCCTGCTCCCACCGGATGTCGTTGTCGGTGATGGTAGCGGTGGCTTTCAGGCCAGCTTCAAGGGTTCCTTTCTGGAAAGGCTGCTCGTAATCGGCTGACACGGACTTAACTGAGTTGTTGGCCGGCGAATTATCGCGCCGCAGGTCGGCCGGGCCGGTGGCCGCGCCGCTGGCATCGAAGGTGCTGGTGGTGTAGTCGTTGTGGTAGCCTTTGTTGTAGCCGAAGTAGTCGGCGCTCACGCGCAGCGACTTATCCTTGCCAAACATGGTTTTATAATACGCACTTGCCGAAGGGCTTAGCACCTGCGACGCGCCTACCGTGCCGAGCAGCGTGGTCTGCTGAATGGCGCTCGGGCCGCTGAGCTGAGCGCTGGTTTCGCCGTCGCGGGTACGGTCGGTGAGCAGGCCTTTTACCAGCACGCCTACGGAGGTGGTTTTGCTGAGGTCGTAGTCGAAGCCCAGCTTGAGCGTGTTGCTTTGGCTGCGGCGGGTTTCGAGGCCATTTTCGGCCAGCTGGATTTCGCTGGTGAGGGCGCGTGCCGAAGTGCTGGTGGCGTACACCTTATTATCGAGGCGGTCGAGGCCGCCATACACATTCAGCTTTTCGGTGCGGTGGTTGAGGCTGAGGCCGGCGTTGTAGCGGCCGTAGCGGCCGGCACCCACGCCCACGGTGGCCACGCCGTTGGTGCCCAGTTTCAAGCTTTTGGTAGTCACGAGGTTAATGATGGCGCTGGCACGAGCATCGTATTTGGCCGAGGGGTTGGCGATGATTTCGACCTTGTCCACGGTGTTGGCGGGCATGGCGCTGAGCATGTTCTTCAGCTCGTCGCCGCTGAGGTTCGTGAGCTTGCCGTCGAGCATCACGGTCACCATTTTGCCGCGCAGTACGTAGTCGCCGCTCTGCTCCAGCACGCCGGGGGCGCGGGCCAGCAGGTCGGCGGCGGTGCCACCGGCGGCGATAGGGCTGGCGGCCACGTTGAGTATCAGCTTGTCTGCTTTCTGCTCGATAAAGGCTTTGGTGGCGGTCACTTTCACTTCGCCAAGGGCATGGTGCTCGGGGGCCAGCGCCAGGGCTACGGCTGGCGTGCTGCCCGCGCCCACCACTACGGCCACGGGGGCGGCAGGGCGGTAGCCGAGGTACTGCACTTGCAGCGTATAGCTTCCAGCGGCGAGGCCGGCAAAGTTGAATGCGCCTTTGTCGTCGGTCAAAGTGCTCAGCAGGTTTTTGGCATCAGCGGCGGGGCGTAGCACCACGGTGGCGAAGGGCAATGCCTGGTGCGAGGCGCTATCGGCTACGGTGCCGGTGAGCGTGCCCAGGCTAGCGGTTTGGTGGGTGATGGCTGCCTGAGCGGCGGCCGGCGTGGCGGCGGTGGTAGCAGCAGCGGCAAGAAGCAGGGAGGCGAAAACGTGTTGCATGATAAAGGGCGGTGAGGGGTCTTGGAAGAGGTGATTCCGAGCCGCCAACCGGCTGGGAATGGGACAAAGCAACTACCGCCCCACCCCCTATTTCCACTTTTTTCGACCACGCCAGTGTCGATTTCGACCAAGGCCGAGCGGCCGTTTTTTAGTCGAAAAAATCAGCCATTTGGTCGAAATACCAGCTCATTTTTATCCTAGGTCGCCTTTCACCCGCCACCTTCGCCCCATGCAACAAGACACTGCGCGGCCCAGCCGCTTTCCCCTGGTTTTTGAGGTGCTGGTGTGGGTGCTCTATGTGGGGCTCTACAAGTACGACCACTACATGGAGGACTTTACCCGGACCCACAAACCGGACAATGGCTTCTTTCCTTACTTCCAGCTTATCCCGTTCGTGGTAGTTGCCACCCTCTACATGGTGCCCTACTACCGCTGGCTACTGCCGCTGCTGTTGCGGCGGCGGCGCTACACGGTGCCGCTGGCGGTGCTGGCGGTGCTTTACCTCTGGTGGAGCATCAAGCTCAACACCACGCTGGCGGCGGGCGCTTTCATTCCCGTGGCAGCGCCGCCGCTACTCACCGAGTTTTACCAAAAGCTTTTCCAGGGTGGGCTGGCGCATCCCTTCCGCATGGGAATGGGGGATTCCACTATCAATCTACTAAGCTTGCTGCTCACTGATATTCTGGCGTTCAGCTGCGTAGGTTTCGTGCGGGTGGCGTTTGAACAAGAATTTCGCCGCCGCCAAATCGAAAAGGAGCACGCCGCCTTGCAGCTAGAACAGCTCAAGGCGCAGCTTCAGCCGCATTTCCTGTTCAATACCCTCAACAGCATCTACGGCCTCAGTCTGGCCGGCTCGCCCGAGACGCCGCGCTTCATTTTGCTGCTGTCGGAGCTGATGCGCTACGTGCTGTATGACAGCGGCAAAGAGCGCATCGCGCTGGCCGATGAGGTGGAATTTTTGAAAAACTACTTCGAGCTAGAGCAGCGCAAGTACGAGGGCGCGAGCATCCGCTTCACCACGGCTGGGGCCGAGATAACCGGGCAGCAGGTGCCGCCGCTGCTCTGGCTGCCGCTGGTCGAGAATAGCTTTAAGCATGGCCGCCACCACTTTAGCGATGCGGCCAGCGTGGAGGCGGTGCTCACGGTAGCGCCGGGCGAGCTGCGCTTCGTGATTGAGAATGACATGCTGCCCACGCCGCCGCCCGAGTCGCCTCGCCGCAGCGGCGGCATCGGGCTGGTGAATATCCGGCGGCGCTTGCAGCTGTACTACCCCAGTGCTCACACCCTAAACCTAAGCGAACACGCCGGCCGCTACCGGGCCGAGCTTATTTTGCAGCTATGAGTACCGCCCCCACCCGCTGCCTGATAGTAGATGATGAACCCCTGGCTCACCAGGTATTAAAGCAATTCATCGCCCAAACGCCCGGCCTCATGCTCAGCGGCCAGTGCCGCAATGCTATGGAAGCCTACGAGCACCTGCGGGCGCACCCCGTCGATTTACTGTTCCTGGATATCGAGATGCCGCTCATCACGGGCCTGCATTTTCTCAAAACGCTGCCCACGCCGCCCCAGACCATCCTCACCACCGCCTACCGCGAGTACGCCTACGAGGGCTTCGAGCTAAACGTGCTCGACTACCTGCTCAAGCCCTTCAGCTACGAGCGGTTTCAGAAAGCCGTGGCCCGCTACCAGCCGCCCACGCCCGCCGCCGCCCCGGCCGCCGACGAGGCGCACCTGCTGCTAAAGGAGCAGGGCAGTTTGCTGAAAGTGCCCTACCGCGACATTCTCTTCGTGGAAGGCTGCAAGGACTATGTCAAAATAGTGACGCCCACCAAAACCTACCTGCACCACGAAACCATGAAGGGCATGACCGAGCTGCTGGGCGAACAGTTTGTGCGGGCGCACCGCTCGTTTATCGTGGCGGCGGCCCACATCAAGCTGCTCCAGCCCGAGCAACTAGTGCTAACCACGGGCGACGAAATCCCAATCGGCAATTCATATAAGGCTGATTTGCTGACGTTTTTCAAGAAGTAGCGCGGGCTTTTAGCCCGCGAGTACCAAGTGTACTAACTCGCCGATTAAAAGCCCGCGCTACTGAAATGCTGCACCAGCAGTAGTGCTAGCTTTTCTGGAGTCAGGGGCTTGTTGAGTATGCTGGCTACGGGAAGCAGTTGCACCCGCTCCAGGTCGCGGGGCAGCAGGGAGGTGGTGAGCATCACCACTTTGGCTTGGTGCTGGGTAGGCGGCAGCTGCACATACGCATCCAAAAACTCGAAGCCGTTCATCACCGGCATGTTCACGTCGAGCAGAATCAGGACTGGGCAGATGGGGCTGCCGGGCTGGCAGCTTTGGTCGAGCAGGCGCAGCGCTTCGTGGCCATTCTCGGCCACCAGCACCCGGTCGGCGGCGTTGATTTCTTCGATTAAAACTTGGTTGAGAAAGTTTGTGGTCGCGTCATCATCGACCAGCAGGATGCTGGGGAGTGGGAGCATATAAACTGGTCGAATCCGTAGTAAACACTAGAAATATAGGGCTTTTAGATTGAAAAGGAAAGCGTAAACGTCGTACCACTATTTTCCCGGCTTTCTACCCGAATGGTGCCGCCAGCGTTTTCCACAACTTTCTTCACCATGTACAAGCCCAGGCCCGTGCCCTCGACGTGGGTGTGCATACGCTGAAACAACTGAAACAGACGTGCTTGCTGCGGCTCGGTCATGCCCAGGCCATTGTCTTGCACCGTGAGTATGATGCGGCTGCCCTCGGTGACGCAGCTGATGCGCACCCGCGGCGGACGCTTGGGGTGGTGGTACTTGAGGGCATTGCTGAGCAGGTTGTAGACGATGCTGCGCAGGTTTTTTTCGGAAAACACGCGCAGCTGGCAGCCATCTACATCCACGTCGAGCTGGCCGCCGGTGGCCGTGAGTTGGGGCAGCAAATCTTGGCGCACGTCTTCGACGACGGTGGCCAGACGCAGGGGCACGGCGGGCTGGGCAAATTCGAGCTGGAGCTTGCTTACTTCGGTGAGGTGGCCGATGGTGCGCTTGAAGCGCTCTATCGAGTCGTGCATGTGCGCCAGCGATTTTGCTACCGGCACAATGCTGCGGCTGGTGTCGGGCAGGGCCTTCTCCAGCAAGCGCAGCAAGCCCTCAATGTTGCTGATAGGCTGGCGCAGGTCGTGCGAGGCCGTGTAGATAAAATTATCCAGGTCAACGTTGGTGCGGATGAGCTGTTGGTTGGCCGCTATCAACTCGTTATTAAGGCGTTGCACTTGCTGGCGAGCCAGCACCTGCTCAGTCACCTCGACGGCGATGCACAAAATGCTGGTGGGCTGCCCCTGCTCATCGCGCAGCGGCTGGTAGCTGCTATTGTAGTAGCGCGGGCCTGCCTGGTCGGGGGCCATCGCGCTTATAAAGGGCATTTCCTGTCTCGTATGCGGCTCGCCTGTGTTGAGTACCCGCGTCATTAGCACTTCAATATTTCTGCCAGTCATCTGGGGAATCGCTTCAAAAAACGGCCGGCCCAGCAATGTTGTCGCTGGCAGGCCCACGATGTTTTCGGCATTCGCATTGACCATCTCCACTACAAAAGTGGGACCGCTCAAAATGGCCATTGCCACTGGCACCTGGGCAAAAATGCGCTGGAGCTGCTGCCGCTGGGCTTCGCGCTGCTGCTTGACCTGCACTAGCTCCGTCACGTCGTGGGCAAAGACGCTGACGCCCACAATTTGCCCGCCGTCGCGGTAGGGCGAGTACGTGAAATTGAAGTAGCTCGTCTCGCCCAACCGCCCCGCCACCGACTCGAAGACCAGGGGCATTTCAAAGCCGTAACGAATTTCGCCCGTGCGGTAGCATTCATCTAGCAGGGCAATAAATCCCTGGCCTTCAGCCTCCGGCAATAATTCCACCAGGGTGCGCCCCCTCATGGCAGGCATCGGCGTGCCCAGGCGGTAGGCATCGTTGGCGTACTCACAGCGGTGCTCGGGCCCGTGCAGAATGCAGATGGCCGTGGGAGCTTGCTCCAGCAGCTGGTAGAAGGCTTCGCGCTCCTGCGCCTGGCCCTGGGCTACGGCCAGCACCTCGGCTTGCAGGGCTTCGGCGCGCTGGCGGGCCAGCACCTGCTCGGTTACTTCGTAGGCAAACACGAGTATGCCATCTATCTGGCCGTGCTCGTCGTGGCGCGCTTGCTGGGTGTAGGTGAAGTAGCGCTCTTCCAGCGCCCCATCGCCGGGCCGGGCTATCTGCACCATCATGGCTTCTTCCTGCTGCGTGCAGCCGGTTTCGTACACCGTCCGCAGGTTGTGCCAGATAAGATTGTCGGTGAGCTCGGGCAGTACCTCCAGCAGCGGCTTCCCAGCCAGGGGCCGGTCGGCAAAAAGAGCCTGATAGCCAGGATTAACCAGCTCAAACACAAAATCTGGCCCCGTGAGCACGCAGATGGCGGCGGGCGCTTCCTCAATCAGCTGCGCCAGGCGGGTGCGCTGGCGCTCGGCCTCGGCCTGGGCTTGCTGCGCCTGCTGAGTGCGCCGCTGCACGCGGGCCTCCAGCTCGTGGTTGAGCTGCTCGAGCTGCTGGCGTCCCAGCACCTGCTCGGTCACTTCGGCCGCAGTGGCCATCACGCCGATAATCTCTTCGTCTTGCCCCCGCC
>CAXUKA010000078.1:0-20574 GCA_964251335.1 uncultured Hymenobacter sp. | reverse complement strand
GCCCCCACCACAATACCCAGCGCCAGGGAAATTAACACCGCTACCAGCCCGATACCCAGCGAAATGCGCGTGCCCAACAACAGGCGACTTAGCTCGTCACGACCGGCTTTATCTGTACCCAGCCAGTATCGGCGGGTGACGAGTGGCAGAGCTTGTTGCGAGGCATTGGACGCTACGGGCTGTGCGTAATGCGTTGGGGCAGTCTGATTTAACTCATAGGAAACTACTACTTCATCTTTGACCTGCGGGGGGCGGCCGTGCAGCCACACTTGCAGGATATTGCCGGGCGGCTGGGCGGCTGAGTCGGGCACTTGGCGCAGCGTGGCCGTGAAGCCGGGCGGCTGCTTTTGCAGCTGCACGAGACCGTTGTTGGCATCTGGCGAGTTGTCGGGCAGCACCCAGTAGCCGAGCAACGCCACCAGCGCGCACAGCACGATAAAGCCCAGCCCAGCCACGGCCGGGCGGTTGGCCCACAGGCGCTGGCGCACGTAGTAGCCCGGCGGGCGAGCCGGGGCAGGCGGTACCACCACGGCCGTATCGGGCGCGGCGGGCGTGGCAGTGGGCGCAGCTGCCATGGAGCTAGCGGGTGTTGTGTTGCAGCAGGCCTTCCTTCGAGGCGAGGTAGCTGGCATCGCGGCCCAGCGCCCCAAACGACGTGGGCTCGTAGGCCAGCTCGGTATCGGGGTCGGGCCAGTAGTAGCGCACCAAGCCCTGCTCGAGCAGGCGGCCCAGCTGGGCTTGCAGCTCGGCGGCGGACAGGCCGGTTTTCTCCACTAGTACTCGGAAGGGCGTTACGAAATATAGCTCGTCGAGCAAATCAAATTCGGCGTCGGTCATTACAAAAAGAATAGGCGCGGGCTAGCCCGGCAAAGGTAGCGGCAGCGGTGCGTTGGGGCACGTAGCTGGCCGCGCAAGTATAACCCACAGTTGGCGTTATCAGCTTCGTTGCAGCAAGCTTCTCAGCATAGATATATTTGGGGCCAACCGCTGATATCTTGGGAATTCTATCTAATAAAGACCGTTTATAAACGTTCGTCATGCTGAGCTTGCCGAAGCATCTTGCTTAGTCCAGCAGCTTCCAACGCAAGAGATTACACTCCAGGCGAGCTGCTTTGGCAAGCTCAGTATGACATAAGTTACTTAGCCCACACTGCCGCTATGTCCATTGCTCCTCCACTCATCGCACGCCATAGCCTGGGCAGCACGCTGCTTTTCCAGGCCAAGGCGGCCGTGCTCACGGCCCGGCGCGGGTGGCACAATCTGCTGGCCCGGCCTCGGCGCTTTGAGGTAGACAGCGCGCTGGTGGGCGCGCCCATCGTTGCGACGTCGGAAAGCAACTTGTGGAACCCCGACGACAATGCCCTCAACTGGCCGCTCACAGCCGGTAAGGTGCATAACCTGCGCCGGGCGGCCCGCCGCTTGCACGGCCGCGAGGTGCCGGCAGGGGCCGTGTTCAGCTTCTGGGCGCAAGTCGGTAATCCCAATCTGGGGCAGGGCTACGTGCTCGGCCGCGAGATAAGGGAGGGCTGCCTGGTGCCTACCATTGCGGGCGGCCTTTGTCAATTATCTAATGCCCTGTATGATGCGGCTTTGCAGGCCGGCTTTACTATCCTGGAGCGGCACCGGCACAGCCGCGTCGTGCCCGGCTCGCTGGCCGAGCGCGACCGCGACGCCACAGTAAAGTGGAATTACCTCGACCTGCGGTTTCGGGCTGCGGCGGCGTTTCGCATCGAAGTCGATTTGCTGGCCGATAGGCTGCGGGTGCAGTTTCGCAGCGCCGGAGCCGGGGGCGTGGCGGAGGTTACCTCCGCTCCTATCCTCGCGCCCAACCAGCTGAACGACTGTTTTTCGTGCGGCAACTACTCGTGCTTCAAGCACCCAGGGCAGGCCGCCAGCCGGCCGGCGCAGGCCGCCACCGCGTTTGTGCTCGACGAGCGCTGGCCTGAGTACGAAACCTACGTGCAGCAGCAGGCACAGGCCACCGACTACGTGCTGGCCCCGTGGCTACGGCTGGGGCCGTTGCCCGCTCCGCAAGCTCCGTGGCAAGCAAGCGCGGCCCAACACCACCACCCGCTGCTGCTGGCCGCGTGGCAGCGGGCGGGCCTGCGCCGCCTGCTGGGTCGCACCGGGGCCAATGTATTTGCCCTCGGCCTGCGCCTCGACCGGCGGGTGGCGCAAGCGGCTGCCCGGCACTTGCCGCCCGCCTGCACCCATGTGGTAGTGTCGCAAAATCTGCTGCCATTTTTGTGGGAAACCGGGGCGCTGGGTGGCCGTACCTTCGATGTACTGATGACGCGCCTGCCACTTCAGCACCTGCACGAGCGCCTCGATGTAGCTCATAGCCAGCACCCGACCAGCCCCACGCTGCACGATTTTCGGGCTCCGCAAGTCCTTATCGACCTCGAAAACCAAGCCCTGACCCGCGCTCGGCACCTTATTACCCCGCACCGCGAAATCGCTGGCCTGTTTGCTCACAAAACCGTGCTGCTCGACTGGCACCTGCCGCCCGCTCCGGCGCTGGCCGCCGCTGGCACCGATGGGCACAAAATCCTGTTTCCGGCCTCGGCCGTGGGGCGCAAAGGTGCCTACGAGGTAAAGCGCCTGGCCGAAGAGCTAGGCTTGCGCGTGGTGCTGCTGGGCCGTGCCACCGAGTGCCCTGGCTTTTGGGACCGGGTGGCTACCGAGCCGGCGGGGGCCGCATCGCTGGCCGGCTGTGCATTGGTGGTGTACCCGGCTTATGTCGAGCACCAGCCGCGCCTGCTGCTGCGGGCGCTGGCGGCAGGCGTGCCCGTAATAGCTACAGCCGCCTGTGGCCTGGCCCCGGCTACTGGCCTCACGCTGGTGCCAGCCGGCAACTATGCCGCTCTGAAGCAGGCGGTGGCAGCCCAGCTTGGTATGCTTGACTAGCCTACAAAGAGGAGGTATTTCGAAGAAATATTGGTAAAAAAACAACTTCCCCTACCCCTAGATTGACTTATTCACAGATAGTGCTCAGCTCCTGCCTAAGGGCTAGTAAACCGCTCACTCATTGGTTTTACCTTGCACTATGAAGTGCCTGCCGAATTATCTTTTTTCTGCT
Organism: uncultured Hymenobacter sp.; assembly: GCA_964251335.1. GTDB lineage: Bacteria > Bacteroidota > Bacteroidia > Cytophagales > Hymenobacteraceae > Hymenobacter. Next base: position 17,495 of record CAXUKA010000078.1, on the reverse strand, counting down.
GCAATACTATTCATTTTACTAGCTCCCGCGGCCGCCCAGTCTACTACTAATCAGCTCGATAGCCTACGCCAACTTAGCCAATGGCCCCTGGCTACGCAGCTGCGGCTGGCGCGCACCCGCATGGCGCAGCCCGGCCCCCGCATAGCCGTAGCCGAAGAGGTAGCCCGGCAGCAGGGCCACCGCCTCAGCCCGGTGGTGTACCTGGAGCTATTAGGCAGTTTGGCTGGCTACTACATTCATGAAAACCAGCCTAGCCTGGCCCTGGCCAAGCTGCTCGAAGTGCGTCAAAGCAGCGCGACCGACTCGGCGCGCCGGGCCAATGCAGCTATCTGGCTTAGCTACTGCTACCAGCTGCTGCGGCAGCCGCAGGCCGGGCTGGCCTACGGCCGCGAGGCGCTGCGCTACCTGCCCCGCCACGCGGCCAACCGCCCCACCGAGCTGGGCCAAGCCTATCGAATGCTGGCTGGCTGCGCCGAACTTCTACCCGACTACAAGCTAGAGACTTATTACTATCAGCAGGCCTTGGCCGTGGCGCGGCAGGCTCATGACCTTCCCCACACGGCGGTGGCCCTCACCTATCTGGCCGAGGTGGCGCGCCACCAGCAGCGCTACGCCCAGGCTGCCCGGCTGCTCCACTCAGCACAGGCCCTCCACGATGCCCGCTCCTACCCCGACCTGCTTTTAATGGAGCGCGAGCTGGCGGCCCGCTTGGCTCTGCACGAGGGCCGCTACCAGGTGGCCGAGCACGAGTTGGCGGCCACGCGCCCCCTACTCGGCAAGGAACCCCTGTGGGAGGCCGAAGTGCTGGAGCTGCTGGTGGCCGCGCTGGCCGGCCAAGGGCGCTACCACGAGGCGCTAGCCAACCAACAGCGTCTACAAAAGCTGCAAGCCACTGCGTTTGAGGGCAATGCCAATCGCCGCGCCCAGGAGTTGCAAATACGCTACGCCACCGCTCAGCGCGAGCAGGAGCTGCACCAGCAGCGCCAACGCATTGCGCTGCTGCAAACCCAGGCGCGGCTACGCACGTCTGAGTACAGCCGCCACCTGGCTGGGCTGGGCGCGGCCGTGCTGGCTGTGGGGCTGTTGCTGGCGCTGGGCCTGGGCTGGTGGGCTAGCCGCCAGCGCCGCCTACGCACCGAGCGCGAGGAGCGCTTGCGCAACCGCATCGCCGCCGACCTGCACTACGAAGTAGGCACCCTGCTCGCCCGCGTGAGCATGCAGGCCGACCTGCTGCACCAGCAGCAGCCCGAGCCCAGCCCAGCCCTCGACCGCTTGCTGGGCAATAGCCGCGCCGCCGCCCGCACTATAGGCGACATCGTGTGGAGCATCGACGCGCAGGCCGATACGGTGGGCGCGCTGCTCGACCGCATCCGCGACTACCTCGACCAAGCAGTCGCGCCAGTCGGGCTACTTGCGCAGCTCAGCACCAATGGCTTGCGCGACGACCTGCCGCTGCGCCCCGAGCTGCGCCAGCACCTCTACCTTATTTTCAAAGAAGCTGTAACCAACACCGTGCGCCATGCCACCCACGCCACCACTGTGGCCGTGACCCTGACGCGCTATGATGTAACCAACGCCCTGGTAATCACCATTGAAGACGATGGCCACTCTGAAGTATCTACTGCCCGCAGCGGCATGGGCCTGCGCAATATGCAGCAGCGCGCCGCTGCCCTGCGCGGCACCCTGGAGGCTGGCCATCGGCGGGAGGGTGGTTTTCGGGTGCAGCTGCAAGTGCCCTTTTAGCACACAGCGCTTAGTGATTGATATTAAATGAATTAGGTGGACAGGAGTAGATTGGGCAGCGCTATTACCGCACCTGTCGGCCCTTCCATTTGTATCCGCCTCCGCGCTGCCCAGCCAGCCCCACTGCTAGCCCATATGGCGCGTACAGCAGTTGCAAAGGCAGTAGCCACACCAGCCACTGCCGCCGCTGTAGCAGCCTCAGCACCGGCCAAAGCAGCCAGGCATCGGCTCCGAGTTTGAGCACCCAGCCAGCCGCCACCCACGGCCAGAGCGCCGGCCAAATGATGGCCAGAACCAACCCCAGCGCTAGGCTCACATTGGTACCCAGCACCAGCAGCGCCAACTGACGCGGGGCCGCCGTGCGGTAGTGCGGCCACTTGCTGGCCCAGCGTACCCGCTGCCGCAGCAGCGCCCGCAGCGTGGCAGGCGCGGGTGTATCGACCACGGCGCGGGCATCGGCCAGGAAATGGATGCCCGCTGGGTAGCGCTGGTGCATTTTGTGCAGCAGAAACTCGTCGTCGCCACTGGCAATGCCTTCATTATCGACGTAGCCACCCACTTCGTGGAAGGTCGAGCGGCGGAAAGCCAGATTGGCCCCGTTGCACATGGTGGGGCGGCCCCGATTTATGCAAGCGCCTCCTACACCGACCAGCCCAGCAAACTCTAGCCCCAGCAACCCATCAAACCACGCGCCGCCCGGCGTGAGGCGCACCGGCCCGCTGATGAAGTGGTGAGGTGGCGAGGTGGTGAGGTGGTTAGTTTGCAGGAGGCTGGCATACGCCTGGAGCCAGCCGGGAACGGGGCGGCAGTCGGCATCGGTGCAGACTACCCAGGGGGCACGAGCCTGGGCAATGGCGGTAGTGAGGGCCGCTTTTTTGCCTGTGAGGCTGGGCGGCAGGGTGATGAGGCGTAGGGCGAAAGGCATTGCCCCGGCCGCTTGGGCTACCAGTTCGGCGGTGGCATCGGTGGAGTGGTCGTCGGCGATTAGCACCTCAAATTGCTGCGGGGCAAGCGCTTGCTGACGCAAGGCTTGGAGCAGGTGCGGCAGGGCGGCGGCTTCGTCGCGAGCGGCGATGAGGATGGAGAAGTGGAGCTCGGCCGCATGAACCTCACCCCCCAGCCCCCTCTCCAAAAAAGAGGAGGAGCCGGACGATAGATTACGTTCACCGGCGGTCGGCTCCCTCTCTTTTTTGGAGAGCGGGCTGGGGGGTGAGGTTACTCCCCGTAGCCACACCCACACCGCCGCATACACCACCGGCCCCACCAGCAATAAAGCACCCATCATCGCCCCGCTTTGTCGCGCAGCACCCGCAGCCCCGGCAGCCACAACAGCCCCAACGCACTCGGCAACGCAATATTTATCACCCACAAGCTCAAGCTAGCGCTCAGCACCGGCAGCGCCGGCTGCCCCAGCAGCCCAAACAAATGCGTGGCCGACAACTCGCGCACGCCCACATCGGCCAGGGCATTGAGCGAGGGCACCAGCGACTTGAACAAAAACGTGCCCGCTACCGCCGCTACCGATGGCCCCAGCGCCGCCCGCGTGCCATAGGCATATAGCAACAGCAGAAACTGTCCGCAAAACACCGCATATCGTAGTCCCGAAATGCCCAGCACCGCGTGCAGCGTAGCCGCCGAATACGTAGGCATAATGGCCAGATAGCGCCGGAAGCGCCGCAACGGCTTCACCAGCACCAGCAAAGCCAGCAGCAGCCGCGAGCGATACAGCGGCAGCAGCGTGAGCGCCCCACCTAGCGCAAAAGCCAGTACCACACCCACCTGCGCGGCCGGGTAGCCATTGAGGTAAAATTTCAGAATGAAATATAGTAGCCCCGCCCCGCCCGCCAGCACCGTAGCTACCAGCTGCGCGTAGCGGCCCAAAAACACCGCCCCCACCGCATCGAGCCGGCGGCGGGCGTGCAGCTCCAGGATGCGGGCGGCGTAGTCGCCCACCCGGTTGGGGGTGGCGAAGCCTAGCGTGAGGCCCACCAGCACGGCCCGCAGGCTGCGCCAATACGAGTGGTTAGGTTCGAGGTGGCGGGCCAGGCGCTGCCACTTCCAGGCTTCGAGGCCCCAGTTGAGGGGCACTAGGGCTAAGGCGGCCAGCACAGGGCCGCGCCCCGCTCCGCTGAGGGTGGCGGCTACCAGCCGCCGCCAGGCCGCCGCCGTATCAGGCGCGGCAAAAACGGAGTGGTAGAGCAGCGCCAGCGTGAGCAGCGTCACGCCGATTTTGCCCAGTGCCACCCAGGGTTTCCGGCGGTCGGGGGGCCGGGGCGGGTCATTGGGGGCGTAACTTTGGGCATAATGGCCGTTTCCCGCACCCTCCCTTCCGCTCCCTTGCAACGGCTGCCCCCCGCCGAGAAGGTCATCATGGGCGTCGACCCCGGCACCCAGATTATGGGCTACGCCATTATTGAGGTGCGCGGGCAGCACGTGAAGGTGCTGCAATACGACGTTATCAATATGAAGGCGCTCGGGACGAACCATGCTGTAAAGCTAAAGCGGATTTTCACCCGCATGCTGGAGCTGATTGACGAGTTTCTGCCCGACGAGCTGGCCATCGAAGCCCCATTCTACGGCGTAAACGTGCAGAGTATGCTCAAGCTGGGCCGGGCGCAGGGCGTGGCCATTGCGGCGGCGCTGTCCCGCGATATTCCCTTTGTGGAGTACGCACCTACCAAGGTCAAGCAGGCCGTCACGGGCTCGGGCTCGGCCGATAAGGAGCAGGTGGCCCGCATGTTGCGCCAGACCTTAGAGCTGCCGCCCATTGAGGAAGCCCCCAAGTTTCTGGATGCGACCGATGCCCTGGCGGTGGCCCTCTGCCACCACTACCAGCAGGGCAACAACGTGAAGGCGGGCAACAAAAGCTGGGGCAAATTCCTGGAAGACAATCCCGGCCGCGCCCTGGCTGCCACTACGACCAAGCCCAAAAAAGCCGTCGCTAAAAAGTCGGTTTAGGCCACTCGTAGTTCTTCGACCATTCCTGGAAAACCTGCACCTCAGTGGGGTGCGCGGCCAGCCACGTCTGCGCGTCGGGCTGCGTGCTGTGCGCCAGGTAGGTAAAGGCGGGCACAAAGCCTTTTTTCTCCAGCGCCACGAAATAGGGCACGTAGTAGGTGCGCACAAAGCCGCCCCCAGACTTGGGGCTCTGCTCGCCCATTATTTTACAGAGGCTGCTAAACTGGTCGCTGAATTTCTCCAGCCTGGTTTTGTCTTTGCTTTTTTCGTCAAATGACATAGCGCCCAACATCGACAGCATCAGTTCTTCGGGGCCAAAATCGTCGGCCTTTTTGCCTTTGCCCAGGGCTGAGGACGAGATAGAAATGTTGGTGGTTTTTTCGTCTACCTTACTCACTCCCTGCATCATGGCTTGGTCGAGCTGAAGCAGGCGCTGGGTGGCGCGCGGGCCAGTGGGCTCCAGCACCAGAAAGCGCGCCAGCGCCAGCACGCCCGGCACGCGGCTGCCCACGCCTAGCTGCATCACACCCAGGCTCATGTGCGAGCTGGCGTGGCCGGGGTTGCGGGCCACGGCCTGCTCGAAGCTGGTGATGGCGGCCGGGTACTGCTGCTGGCCGGCTTGGGCCACGCCAAGGTTGAAATAGAGGGCGTAGCTGTCGGGGTACTTCTTCATGCCATCCCGGTAGGCCTGCTCGGCTTGCTTGAACTGCCCCAGGCCGTCGAGACTATTGCCATAGGTAACGTACAACGTAGGGCCTACGTCGGAGCTGTGCTTGAGCAGCTGCTCGCAGGTGGCTTTGGCCTCGGCGTTGCGGCCCATAGCGTTGTAGGTGAGCGCCAATTCGGCCTGGGCCACGTCGAGCGTAGGCTCGGCGGCCAGCGCTTGTTGGTACTTGGTCAGGGCTTGGTCGTACTTGCCCTCGTCGTAGAGCTGCACGCCTTCTTTTACTAGGTCGCGGGCTGGGGTAGCTTGAGCTAATGCGTGCGTACCGACAGCGCAGCCCGCCAGCAGGAGTAAGAGTGTTTTCATGCCAGCAAGGTACTGAGCCGTTGGATAATTATTTACCAGCCGCTGTGCTTGGTACTGAGGTCGCTTGCAGAGGTCTTTCACCATTCGCAAAGCCGATGCCCCCGTTCAACAAGTAAACCGGACTGTTGAAATAATTTACCCCTCGCCCGGTTAGGTGGCTCGCTAGCTTTGCTTCTACCAACTACGCCACCTTTTTTTCTGACGGGTCTTCTATCTCTTCCATTCTACGCTAGTATTATTATGAATCATCGCAGCGCCACCTTCGCAGTTTTCGCCGCCTTTTCGCTGCTACTTACCAGGGCTGCCCAGGCTACTGGTACTGGCCCTATTACGGCGCAGAACGTTCGCCCCGCTCCTACCCGCCGGCCTGCGGTAGCTCGCCCCGCCGCTGCCGCTCCAGCTCCCGAAGCTGCCCCCGTTGCCCCTAAGCCCGAAGCAGCGCCGCACTCGGTGCTCGTGGCCGGTACCATTGTGGGCACCGATGGCAAGCCCTGCCCCGGCGCGTGCGTGTTCCCCACCAGCAACCCCCGCCTGATTGCCGTCACTGATGCAATGGGTACCTTCCGCTTGCAGGTGCCAGCGGCGGCCGGCAGCTTCAGCCTGCAAGCCGACTACTTCGGCGTAGGCAGCAGCCGCGTTGCGGTCGATGGCCAGCACCCGCAGCCTATCAGCATCGTGCTGGGTAAGTAAGCTATCTGACTTCTATTTCCCCAGCTTCGACGCTTCTTTTCCGTCCGGGAAAGAAGCGTTGTTTCTTACCCAACTGGCGCCCCGCAATATATCCTTGAGGCGTAGTTTTGCGTTGTTAATGAAGCTGGTATCTATGTCCAATTATTCCAATTATGTCCTCCTATTCTGCTACGCTGGCCGCACCGGCTGAGGCACCGCCCACTTTCTCCCTTGTGCCTGCACAGGAAGAGCTTGCCTCCCTGCGCCAACAAGTAGCCGCCCTCGAAGCACTCGCCCAAATACCCGAGGCTAACCCCAACCCGCTAATACGCTTCGATGCCAAAGGGCGGCAGCTATACGCCAACCCCGCCGCCCGGCAGCTAAGCGAGGGCCTCTCGCGGGCCGAGCAGGTGCGCGTGCGCCAGCAGCTGCGCACTGCCGCCCGGCTAGGCGCCAGCGGGCAACCGCTGCGCGTGGGCACCCGCTATTTCGACCTGAGCACTGCATCTATGCTCATTCCGGCGGGCAGCGTCACGCTGTACCTGGCCGAAACCACCGACCGCGTGCTCATCGAGCAGCAACTAGCCGAGCAGCAGACATTTATCAACGAGATTCTGGCCACGATGCCTAACCTGGTTTTTGTGCGCGATGCGGCTGGCAACGTCGTGTTTGAGAACCATGCTACTACCGAGCTGCGCCGCCTCAGCGGCTATATGCACCCCACGGCGGCCCAGCCCCCCACGCCTACCCAGCTAGCAGAACAGGCCGCCTACCACGCCACCGATGCCCAGGTACTGACCACCGGCGAGCCGCTCGCCGTCGAAAGCCACATTACCCTGGCGTCGGGCGAGTCGCGCTGCTACCATACCGTGAAGCGCTTGCTTACCCGCGCCGACAATAGCCGCCAAGTGCTGTGCGTGAGCACCGACATCACCGAGCGCCTCCAAGCCGAGCGCCAGCTCACCCAGTCCAAGCAGGCGGCCGAAGCCGCCGTGCTGGCCCGCGAAAACTTCCTGGCCAACATGAGCCACGAGATGCGCACGCCCCTTAATGGTGTGCTCGGCATGACGGCCCAGCTAGCCAAAACCGCGCTCGATGCCCGCCAACAGGAGTTTGTGCGCACCATTCGGCACTCGGGCCAGCACCTGCTGGGCGTGATAAACGATGTGCTCGACATGGCCAAAATCACGTCGGGCAAGCTGGAGCTTGAAGAAACGGCCTTCAACCTCTGCGACTCGATGGGCGAGGCCATTCGCCCGCTGGTGGCGCAGGCCCAGGAAAAGGGCATTCACTTTGCGGGCACGCCGCTGCGCACTACCTGCGCCTACCCCTGGGTATTGGGAGACTCGCTGCGCCTCAATCAGATACTTATCAACCTCGTTTCCAATGCTATCAAGTTTACGCCGGCAGGCGGGCGGGTGGTGGTAGTGGGCGAGCAGCTGGCCGAAACCGAGGCCTCTATCACCGTGCGCTTTAGCGTGGAGGACACGGGCATCGGCATCGCGCCCGACAAGCAGGACATCATCTTTGAAGGCTTTACCCAAGCTTATGCCGATACGGCCCGCATCTTTGGGGGAACGGGCCTGGGCCTCAGCATTTCGCGGGCACTGGTGCAGCAGCTCGGCGGCAAGCTTACGCTGCACAGCGAGCCGGGCCGGGGCAGCACATTTGCGTTCTCTCTCACCCTGCCCAAAGCCCCTGCGCCGGTAATAGAGTCGCCGCTCGATGCCTACGACACTGGGGCGCTGCGCGGCCGCCGCGTGCTGGTGGTAGAGGACAATGAAATCAACCGCACCGTGGCCCGGCTGCTGCTCGAAGGCTGGGGCATGCAAGTCGACGAGGCCGAAGATGGCACCGCTGGCGTGGCCCGTGTGCGCTACGAAGCCCCCTACGACACGGTGCTGATGGACATTCAGATGCCCGGCCTCAATGGTCTTGATGCCGCCGCTGCCATCCGGGCATTGCCCGACCCACTGCGCGCTCACACGCCCATCGTCGCCCTCACGGCTAATGTGTTCCGGGCCGACCGCGACCGCTACCTGTCTGCCGGCATGGATGCCTGCCTGACCAAGCCGTTTGAGGAAGAAGATGTGTACCGTACGCTGGTGAGCCTGCTATCGTCGGCCATGCCGGCCTATGACCTCACCAAGCTGCGCACGCTGGCGCGGGGCCGCGAGGCATTTGTGGTCAAAATCATTCGTTCGTTTTTGCAGAATATGCCCGGTAGCCTGGCCGCTCTAGCTACGCAGGCCGCCAACGGCCAGTGGACTGAGGTAGCCAAAACGGTACACCACATCAAGCCCAGCCTCGAATCGCTGGGCATTCAGGATGTAACCGATGCCGTGCATCTGCTCGAAAAAGCCGAGCCCGCAAGCTTTGCTCAGCTGCCCGCCGCCGTAACGCAGCTCAAAACCCAAGTGCAGCGTGCGCTGGAAGCGCTGCCAAAGGAGCTGGGAGAATGAGGTCATTTTTGCGGCCATGCTGCACGCCGGGAAGCCTGACGGTTTTCGCTTTTGTGAACTCTTCATCAGCTTAGGCAGCTAAGCTGGTATTACTCTAATACTACTTTCTGCGTACAGCCTGCACCGGTAGCAGGCTGCACGCTAAGCAGATATACTCCACGCCACTGGCTGGCTTCGGGCAGGGTGCGCAGCGTGGTGCCTGGGGCAAGCGCTACCGACTGGCGCAGCACCGTGCGGCCCACTATATCGGTTACTACAAGCTGTACGGTTTGGGCGGCCGCCGTTTGCAGCTGAAGCTGCAAGCTGGTACCGCTGGGCTTGGGGTTGGGGTAGGCCACGGCGCTGAATACGGGCTCGCTGGCCTGGTCGCGCTGAATGGCTAGCACGGGCGAGTACGACACGGTGCCGTCGGCGTCCTGCACCAATAGGCGGTAGTAGCCCAATGCGGGCGGAGCAGCATCATTCAGGGTATAGCTATGAGCTTGATTACCATTAGTAGCCGCCACCCGGCCGATGCTCGCGAAAGTACTGCCACTCAGGCTGTGCTGCACCTCAAAGTAAGCCACCCCTTGCGCGGCGGCCGTTGCCCAGCGCAGCTCGTTGACCGCGCCCGCCGCCCGGCCCGCAAAACTGGAGAGCACCACCGGCAGCGGCTGAGTGCCCGTGATGGTAACGCGCCGGGTATTGCTGCTGAGCTGGCCGCAGGGCGCAATACTGCTGAGGGCCGCTTGCAAGCTGCTGAGCGAGTTGCCCACCCGGCTGCTCACATTATAGCCCCGCTGAAAAAGCAGGCCGTACACATCGTAGGTGCCAGCTGACAGGGTGCGTAGGTCGGCGGTGGGGGCAACTTGCACTACGGTACTATTAGCCGTATTCACCACTGCGTACTGGTACTCGTAGCCAGCGCTTTGCAGCGGCGCATAGGCTGCTCCACCTGCCATAGCCGAAGAGAAAGTAATCGTGTAGTTATTGGGGCTAGGCACCGTAGCGTTGAAAGTTGACACAACCAAGACGTAGACCTGTCCAGCCGCAAGAGCGGCCGTTGCGGCGCGGTTCGCACTGTTGTAGCCATTGGCCAGCAGGTTCTGGCAAGGATTGGCAGGGTCGAAGCTACCCTGGTAAATCCGCAATACTGCGTTAGAAAATCGGGTAGGAGCCGTAATGGTATAAGTGTCGGTGGTGGCGGGTATGAACGTATAGGCATCGTAATAGGTCACGTTGGAATACGTAACGCACGTGCCATTGCTAAAGTCCGAAAGATTGCTGGCCGGGTCGGCCGCAGTGATGGCACCCGTAATCTGGCCCGCGCCTGAGTTGGTGTATTGCGTCAAACTATACGCATTCTCTGTCAGGTTCAGGGTCGCATCGCCAGCATTGGCGCTCACGGCCGTAGCGGGCAAAATCTGCGACGCCACCGGCGCGCACGGCCCGATGGGAAAATCCACGTCGTTGATATCGAAGAAGATATTACCCACCGCCTCGACCCGCACGCGAGCCTGCGAGGTCGTCACGTTGGGGATGGTAATGGCCTGCGAGCCATCGTTGAGTGTGCTGGCGGCCAGCACCGTGCCAAAGGTCTGGCCGCCATCGGTAGAGAGCGTAATGCGCACCTGGCTCACGCTAATCGGGGCCTGGTCGGTACCATTTACCGACCACGTCACGGTGGCCGGCTGCCCGGCTATCCAGAGAGTGGAGGCATTTTGCACGGTCACGGCGAAGGGGCCGGTATTGGGGGCCACGGTCACGGTCACATTGTCGCTGGCCCAGGCGCCACCGCTGGCCACTTGGTCGCGCACCGTCACGCCGAAATGAATGTCGCGGCCCACGTTGGATAGTGCCTCGCCCACGCGGTCGGCTGGCTTGTTGCTATTGGCCAGGATGTAGCGCAGGTCGGGAAACGTCCGCGAATTGGCCGTGCGCGGCAGGCGCGGCCGAAACAGCGGGGCCTCGGGGTCATCAACAGCCGCCAGCCCGCCGGTACCCTGGATGGTACCCAGCGCATTGACATTGGTGGTGTAGTCGAACTGGTCCCAGGTATAAACCAGCGCATTACCATCGGGGTCGCTGCCGGTGGCGGTGAGCGTGAAAGGCGTTTTGGTCGGAATAACATAGTCGGGGCCGGCATTCACGCTGGGCACCTGGTTGGGGCTAGTCGTAGTGGCTATCGACGAGTTAACGCAGCCCGAAGTCAGCAGCCGGGTACGCATTTTATCTAGCGACCGCAAGCTGAAATGGTCTTCATCGGTACCGCCCAGGTCGATAATATTCTGGCTGCCACACACGTAGGTGTAGGCCATGACGGTAGCACCGCCGCCAGGCTCCAGATTGCTGCCTACTTCCTGGTCGCCGCACGGCCCATTGAAGGCGTGCCCGGCCCCAAATTGGTGTCCAATCTCGTGGGCCAGCACTTGCTGAAAACTGCCCGAGGTCGAGGCCCCCGACCAGCCCCCGCCCCGGTACGTGGAGCAGATGGCCGGCTCGTAGGCTACCCCGCCGCCCGTGTTGTGCAGGCAGTGCCCTAGCTCATAGCTGTTGCTATCAAACCGGTTCTGCACGATGGCATTTACATCGCTCACGTTGGTAAGGCGCACGTGGCCAGCGGTGTAGGGGTCGCTCTGGGGCAGCGTGGCCGTAGTCATGGCCGAAAAGTAGAAGCTGCCAGCCGTGGGTTTCACCAGCGTGAAGCTTACCGACAATTCCTGCCGGTAAAAGGCCGTCATGCCATTAATGATGGTAGCCACGGCAGCTTCTACATTCTGGTCGTCGTTGCCATTGGTGCCCTTGTTGGCATTGTAAAACTCCAGCGATACCAAAATGGCCATGCGCAACGTGCGCAGCTGGGTGCCGAAGCTGCCGGGCACTGGCAAGGTCGAGGCATTGGCAGTGCGCTGCTGGCCCGGCACGGGGGCCGGGTCGGCGGCCCCCACAGTGCCGCAGGTGCCGCTCGGGGCAGCAGCGGCGGGCTCTAGCAGATAGGCCTGGCCATCGGGGGCGGGGTGCAACAGCAGCGCTTCAGGGCCACTAAGCAGCTGGGCCGTCAGGCCGCTGGCGGTCAGCGTGAGGGCCACGCGCCGAGCAGAATTGCTCACTTGGTAGCCCACAAATGTGCGCAAGCGCTGCTGGGCGGCCGGGTCATCGGCGGGCAGCACGAAGGTTTCGGTGAGCAAAAATTCCTGCGCGCCCTGCGGCGTGGGCAACAGCACACGGTAAGTAGCCACCTGCCGGGCACGGGCACTAGCCCCCGCCACGGGCGCGAGCTGCTGGCGGATTTGGAGCACATTGAGGGCTACTCGCTGCGTGGTAGCCAGCTGCTGCGCCGTACCCACTGGTATGCCGCTGCCAACCAGCCACAAGGCTAGCACGCAGTACGCAAAGCATAGTCTTTTTAGCATTTGTCGCCAACACTCAGCCTTGCCATTAAATTCAATGGGTTTAGCTGACTAGGCAACTACAAGCTCCGCAGATTTCGCGAAAACTCTTCCTGGTACGACTTGCCCACCGGCACCTCGTATGGCCCAAGCTTAAGCATGTAATCCTCCACGGCCTCAATGCGTTGCATGTTCACGATGTACGAGCGATGCACCCGCAAGAAGTGGTCGAAGGGCAGGCGCTCGGCCAGGTTTTTGAGCGTGAGGTACACAATGTGCTTGTGCGTGGGCGTCACCAGCACCGAGTAGGTCGATAGGGCTTCGATGTACAGCACATCGTCAAAGTCGACTTTAATCGTGCGGGTACCCACTTTCACAAACAGCTCGGTGCCGACCTCGACCTTGGCCGGCGTGCTGGGGGCAGCGGGCCGGGCGGCAGCACGGTTGGCCAGCACCTTGGCAATGGCCTGGCTGAAACGCCCAAACTCCACAGGCTTTACCAGGTAATCAATGGCTTGCAGCTCAAACGCCGCCACTGCGAAGGTACGGTGTGTGGTTACCAGCACGATGGCTGGGGTGGGTGCGGGCAGCAGCTTGGCCAGCTCCAGGCCCGAGAGGTTGGGCATCTCTACATCGAGCAGCAGCAAATCGCACTGCCCGCCTTGCCGGAAAAAGTGCAGCGCCTCTACCCCACCCTCCAGCGAGGCCATCAGCGTCAGCTCGGGCGTGAGGTCGACGAGGTGCTCCAGGGTAAGGCGATTGATTTCGTTGTCATCAACGATAACACAAGTGAGCTGGGCAGCAGTAGACATAATAAGTAACGGATTTTCAGCAAGCAGGCAGCACCTTACGACAGGGGCCGAAAATCAGATTTTAGTTTACTAGGCATTAAAAATAACTCCGTCGCAGCCACCTACACCAGCACCCCGACAAACCTGACCTGGTACCCGACCAATCCGGCTATTAGCCCGTTTAAATTTAATACCCCCGGCGGTCGCCTGCTTACACCACAATTTCGCCGCGAAGGTACGTCACAGCGTAGCCACCGATATCGACCCGGTCGCCACGCAAGCGGCACCACAGCTCGCCACCCCGCGCCGACTCCTGGCGGGCAAACAGCTCGGTCTTGCCCAGCTTTTCGGCCCAGAATGGAATGAGTGTACTGTGCGCCGAACCCGTGACGGGGTCTTCGGGCACGCCTACTTCGGGGGCAAAAAAGCGCGACACAAAATCGACACCCTCGCCGCCCGGCGCGGTGGCAATCAGCCCGATATAACCCAAGTCGACCAGCGCTACGAAGTCAGGCCGCAGCGCCAGCACCTCGTCGGCATTGGCAAACTCGACCACTAAATCGCGCGATGCCAGCACGGCCAGCGGTGCGGCCGCGCCCGGCCCCAGCGACGGAAACAGCGCGGCCGGATACTGCGCCACGGCCAGCGGCTGCGGCGGCCGGCTCGGGAAGTCGAGCACCAGCCGGCCATCGGCCTCGCGGCGTACGCGCAGCGGGCCGCTCTGGCTTTGGAATATTATTTCGGGCTTGGCAAAGCCGCGCTCGGTAAAGAGCACGTGCGCGGTAGCCAGCGTGGCGTGGCCGCAGAGGTCAATTTCGAACGTAGGCGTAAACCAGCGAAGGTGAAAATCAGCTTCTTCTCCTGCGGCCAGCGGGATGAAGAAAGCAGTTTCGGCCAGGTTATTTTCGGCCGCAATCTGCTGCATAGTTTCGGCGGGCAGCCACTCGGTGAGGGGGCACACGGCGGCCGGGTTGCCGGTGAAAGGGCGGCGCGCAAAGGCATCGACCTGGTAGATGGGAATGGACATGAGGATAATTAGCGCAAATGCCAGTTTAAGTGCGAGCGGTTGTAGAAACGCATCCTTGCGTCTCACGTTCGGCGGGCTGAACAACGCCGAGACGCAAAGATGCGTCTCTACAACCGCTGTAGGATGGCTTTTGGCTCAAGGCAGCGCCGCCATGCCAAACTGCTACCCGATTAAACACAAAAAAGCCTTGCTGGCGCACCAGCAAGGCTTTTCAACAAGTTAGCTAGTTACTAAACGAGCGATACTTTAACGGCGTTCGGGCCTTTTTTGCCCTGGGCTACTTCAAACTGCACTTTGTCGTTCTCACGAATCTCGTCGATGAGGTCGGTTACGTGTACGAAAACGTCCTGGCCGTTCTCGTCTAGTTTGATGAAGCCGAAGCCTTTAGTTTCGTTGAAAAATTTTACGGTTCCGGTCTGCATGATGCTAGGGAATGAGTGTGATAAAGCAAGCAGCAGCGAACCTAATATTACCAGACTGGCAAGCCAACTGATGGTACTGACACGAGGCGATTTGCCTTTAATGCCCGAAAGATACGGTATATATCGCAATTAACACCCCACCCTGGGGTTGCGCTTTACTTTGCAGTGCCCACTTAGGGCCGATTCTACGCCATGACGACTAAGATAGAACCCTGGAAAACCCTCCACTCCGAACTGGTTTTTGACCACCAGTGGTACCGGCTGCGCCGCGACCACGTGGAGCTACCCAGCGGCCAGGTGCTCGACGATTACTTCGTGAGCGTGCGGCCCGAAGTAGTCCTCACTTTCCCCCTTACCGCTGATAACCAAGTGGTTTTTGTGCGCCAGTACAAGCACGCCGCCGGCCAGATACTGCTGGAGCTGCCGGGCGGGGTGGTCGATGAAGGCGAGACCTCGAAGCCAGCCGCCGCCCGGCGCGAGCTACTTGAAGAAACCGGCTACGACTCCGAGCAAATCGAATTATTGCTTGAAGTAATTGATAACCCAACGAAAGACACAAATAGCATCGCTTTTTTTCTGGCCCGCGATGTGCGCCACGTAGCCGAGCAAGATTTGGACGATACGGAGAACATCGAAGTGGTGCTGGTGCCGCTGGCCGAAGTGGAAGGCTACATCCTGCGGGGCGACATTCGGGTATCGGGCTCGGTGGCGCTGTGTTTGCTGGCCCTACGGCGGCTGGGGGTGTAGCCACTTGAAGGTAGCGCGGAGGTTTAGTCTGCGAGTACCAAGCGTAATAACTCGCGGACTAAAAACGTGTTTGGGAATTTAAAAATACCGTCATGCTGAGCTTGTCGAAGCATCTCTACCGCTTCGCTGAACGACTCAGAGGAAGCGGTAAAGATGCTTCGACAAGCTCAGCATGACGATTTAGGCGTGATTTGGGCAAAGTCCAAACACGTTCTAAACGTTCGCGCTACGCTAAGCTTACACCAACCTTTCGGGGGCGAGCCGGGTACACGCTAGCTCACTCAGGCCGCTTCTGGCTGGATGCGGCCCCGTTGGTATGCAAGAAGAACTAGCGCAGATTCTGGACCGCTTTCCCGATATTTTGGTCATTCTGGGGGTGCCGCTGGCGGGGCTGGCCCTGGGGCTGCTGGCTAAGTGGCTGGTATTT
Organism: uncultured Hymenobacter sp.; assembly: GCA_964251335.1. GTDB lineage: Bacteria > Bacteroidota > Bacteroidia > Cytophagales > Hymenobacteraceae > Hymenobacter. Next base: position 1,851 of record CAXUKA010000078.1, on the reverse strand, counting down.
GCCGGGCTGCGGGCCTACGACCGGCGCGAAGACTCGCCGCTGGCCCGCTCGGTGTGCGAGCACCTGAATGCCACCAGCGTTTTCTTTTTTCCGGTGCTGGCGCTGTCACTCCTCTTGCCGCTGGTGCCGCTGCCGCCCAAGCCCTTCGAAGTGCTGCGCCGGTTTATTGAGTTTGCGCTCATTCTGTCCTTCGCCTGGGGCCTCATCAAAACTCTGGACGTGATGCAGGCCTTGCTGCAACGCCACTACCAACTCGAAACCGGCGACAACCTGCGGGTACGCAAGCTCTTTACGCAGCTTCAGTTTATCAAGAAGGTGGCCGTGGGGCTCATCGGTTTCATCGCGGTGGGGCTGGTGCTGATGAGCTTCGAAACGGTACGCCGCCTGGGCACGGGGCTGCTTACCTCGGCGGGTATTGCCAGCGTCATTGTGGGCTTTGCAGCGCAGCGTTCAATAAGCAACTTACTGGCAGGCTTTCAGATAGCCTTTACGCAGCCCATTCGCCTCGACGATGTGCTGGTGGTGGAGGGCGAGTGGGGCCGGGTCGAAGAAATCACGTTTACCTACGTCGTGCTCAGCATCTGGGACGAGCGCCGGCTGGTGCTGCCCCTCAATTACTTTATCGAAAAGCCTTTCCAGAACTGGACGCGCACTACGGCCCGCCTCACAGGCACGGTCTTTTTGCACACCGACTACACGGTGCCCGTCGAGGCGCTGCGCACCGAGCTGCGCCGCGTGCTAGAGGCCCACCCACTCTGGGACCAGCGCGTGTGCGTGCTGCAAGTCACCGACTCGAAAGAGAGCACCGTAGAGCTGCGCGCCCTGGTGAGCGCCGCCAACGCCAGCGACCTTTGGACGCTGCGCTGCGCCGTGCGCGAGCAGCTGGTGGCGTATTTGCAAAATCATTATCCCGAGAGCTTGCCGCGCACGCGGGCGCTGCTACAAGAGGTGCCATCGGTGTAAAAGTGGTTAACACTCGCTACGTAAACTTACTTTGGTTTTACTTTTTCCAGCTCTCCTATGCCGTTTCGTAGTTTTCTGCTCTCGCTGGTATTGCTGACCGGGCTGGTTTTTTTCACGTTTTTTGGGTTGCAGCTGCTGCATATTTCGACCGGCCGGCTGGTCGACTGGCTGGTGGGCGTAGCCATTCTGTGGTGGCTGGCGGCCATCATTATCCTACCCTGGAATGCCCACTTTGCGGCGCTCGATGTGGTAGAGCAGGTGCGAGACTCGCGCGCCCATGGCATCGTGGTGAATGAAGAAACACTGGCTTTCGCTCAGCGCGTGGCAACGCGCTTCCGGGCATTAGCCATTGGCGCGCACCTGGTTACGGCGGCGGGGCTGTTTGCGCTGGCGTACTTTCAAGTGGTACCGCTGGGCTACACGGCAGCCATTGCGGCGCTGGCCCTCACGGTGGTGCGGCCGGCCCAACGGGCCTACGAGCACTTGGCTACCCGCCTGCGTAATATGGGCCAGCAAATTCGCTACCCCCGCGAAGACGTAGCCGAGCTGCGCAATCGGGTAAGTGAGCTAGAAGCTAAGCTAAAAGAAGTAGCGCATACGATTGATGCCGACCGTGAAGGCTCTTGGGCCAACACCCAGAACCTAACGCTAGCTGCTCAGCGCCAGAATATTGACCGCCTCGACAGCCGACTCGAAGAGCTAACCCGCCAGAATGCTCGCGACCACGAAGCCCTAGCTCGCCAAACCACTACCGAAATCGCCCGCCTCTCGGAAGATGCCCGCTTCCTGAACCAGGTGCGCGAGCTGATTCGGTTTGTGAGGGAAGCGTAGAAGTAACTCATCTGCTATACACTGCCAACGCTTTAGTTGCATAAAGTAGCCTACATC
>CAXUKA010000077.1:0-20656 GCA_964251335.1 uncultured Hymenobacter sp. | reverse complement strand
ATTAGTTTATTTCAAATAAAATCCCTACCTTTGCACCCGCATTTGAGAACGGCCTCATTGAGTGGCGGGGGTGGCCCAGAGTAAGTAGTAGGCTGCCGAGTAGTTTCCCGTTTTATCGGTCGTATTTTTTCCGCCTTGTCGTTAGTAGGAAGGTTGAGGGGGAAGAAGCGCCGCCGCTGTTGAGCCGGCTGTTTTCAGAGCGTAGTCTCATTCCCCACAAGTCACCCAGGTTTTGGAAAACCAGGTGGCCCATCAACCTATTCCGTTCCAAGATGGATACCGAACAAGTAGAAACTACCCCCACAAAAGTCGTCGACAAAGCTAAAATTCGCTTCGACGAGCTCAATCTCTCGCCCGAAGTACAGCGCGCCATCACCGAGATGGGCTACGAGGAAGCTTCGCCGATTCAATCGGCCGCTATTCCCGTGTTGCTGGCTGGCAAAGACGTAATTGGCCAGGCCCAAACCGGCACTGGCAAAACGGCTGCCTTCTCTATCCCCGCCATCGAAGGCGTAAACGGTGAAAGCCGCGACGTACAAGTAATTGTACTCTGCCCCACCCGCGAACTTGCCGTGCAGGTTTCGGGCGAAATCCAGAAACTGGGTAAATACAAAAAAGGCCTGGCTGTAGTGCCCATCTACGGTGGCTCGTCTTACGACCGTCAGTTCCGGGCCCTGGAGCGCGGCGTACAAATCGTAATCGGCACGCCCGGCCGCGTAATGGACCACATCGAGCGCGGTACGCTGAAGCTCGACAAGGCTACCAAAATCATTCTCGACGAAGCCGACGAAATGCTCGACATGGGCTTCCGTGAGGACATCGAGTTTGTACTCAGCAAGATGCCGGAGAACCGCCAGACGGTATTCTTCTCGGCCACGATGAGCAAGCCGATTATGGAAATGACCAAGAAATACCAGCGCGACCCGCAGGTAGTGAAGGTCAACCATAAGGAAATGACGGTGTCGAACATCGAGCAGAGCTACTTCGAAGTGCGTGGCCCGCAGAAGAAGGATGTCCTAACCCGCATCATGGACATGTACAACCTGAAATCAACCATCATCTTCGCTAACACGAAGCGCATGGTGGACGAAATCGTGGCCGACCTGCAAGCTAAAGGCTACTTCGCCGACGGCCTGCACGGCGACATGAGCCAGGCTCAGCGCCAGAACACGCTAGACAAATTCCGCAAAAGCACGCTCGAAATCCTGGTTGCTACCGACGTAGCCGCCCGTGGTATCGACGTTGACAACGTGGAAGCGGTATTCAACTACGACCTGCCCGCCGACGAGGAGTACTATGTACACCGCATCGGCCGCACGGGCCGCGCTGGCAAGAGTGGCCGCGCCTTCACCTTCGTGAGTGGCCGCGACATTTACAAGCTGCGCGACATCATGCGCTTCACCAAAGCCGACATCAAACTGGAGCAAGTGCCTTCGTTTGCTGACGTGTCGGAAGTGAAAACTACCCTGTTTCTCAACCAGATTAAAGAGGTTGTAGAGAAAGGTGGTCTCGACAAGTACATCGGCCGCGTGCAGCGCCTGCTCGACCAAAGCGAAGAAATTACCTCGCTCGACATCGCGGCTGCGCTGCTGAAAATGAACATGAAGGAGGATAAGCGCAACGAGCAAAGCCTCGATGCCAGCCGCGAAAAAGGCGCTAGCCGCCCCGGCTACACCCGCCTCTTCATCAGCATGGGCAAAAAGGACCGCCTGCACCCCCGCGATGTAGTTGATTTGATTGGCGAGAGCACCAACCTGCCTGGCAACAAAGTGGGCGATATCGCGCTCTACGACAAATTCAGCTTTGTAGAAGTACCGAACGAGTTTGCCGAGGAGATTGTGGGCCAGTTGGGCCGTAGCACCATCCAAGGCCAGCCGGTTACGTTCAGCATCGCTACCCCGGTGCAGGATGCAGCTGCTAAAGAAGAAGGCACCAACCGCCCCGAGCGCCGCGAAGGTGGCTTCGGTGGTGGCGAGCGTCGCGGCTTCGGCGGCGACCGTCGCGAAGGTGGCCGTCCCCCATTCGGTGGCGGTAGCCGCGGTGGCTTTGGTGGCGGCGACCGTCGCGAAGGCGGCTTCGGCGGTGGCTACAAAGGCAACCGTGACGGTGGCAGCAGCTACGGCGACCGTGGCGGCAGCCAAGGCGGTGGCTATCAGCGTGGCGGCTACAAAGGCGGCCAAGGCGGTGGCTACAAAGGCAAGCGCGACAACGACTAGACCGCAGATTCAAACGGATTTCGCAGATACTCCTGCTGCGCAGGCTGACTGAGAAATGGACAATAAAAAAGCTGCTCGTCAAGAGCAGCTTTTTTATTGTCCATTCATTCCAATTTCTTCTCGACTTAAGATGAGTTGGAAAACAAAAAAGGCTGCTCGTAAGAGCAGCCTTTTTTGTTACGTATTTCTTAGTCAGCCTATATAGTAGGCCCATCTGCGAAATCTGCGGTCTATTTGGTCGAATCGCGCAGGTCGCGAATTTCGTTGTGGGCAGCCAGGATGCCTTGCGACTGCTTATCGATAACCGACTTCAACTCGCTGGGCAGGTCTTGGGCTTTGCTAGCTTCTTCGTAAGCCTTTTTGGCTACGTCTTCGCCGCGCTCGCACTCGGCCAGGATAGCGTGATTGTCTTTGCCGGTAACGGCCGACTTCAAGTCAATCCAAGCGTGGTGGATGGCACCAGCAATCGACGAACCTTCGTTGGTATCGGGATGCAGGTCGAGCTTGAACATTTGGTCTTCAATCTCGGTGATATAGCTAGCGCGCTGGGCAGCGTATTTTTTGAATAGCTCTTTCAGTTTGGGGTCTTCAACGTCGGTCATGGCGTCGGCGTAGCCTTTCTGACCGTCTTTCAGGGTGGTGATGAGGTCGTTGAGGAGCGAGGTGGTTGCTTTGGCTTCCATGGTAGGAAAGAAAGATGTAAAGTGGGGGAATGTAGACCAGTTTACTAGCTCAGCGCCCACAAGGTTGCGGCTGGCCATCAGATGCCCTAATTTTTTATCCCTACTCAGCAGCTTACTTGGCGGGTAGCGGGACGGTGGCGGTCGCCATGGCTTGGCCCGCCAGAAAGCCTGTAGTCCAAGCGGCCTGGAAATTGAAGCCGCCAGTAATACCATCTACGTCAAGCACTTCGCCAGCGAAATGTAAGCCGGGTACCTGGCGGCTTTCCATTGTCTTAAAATTGACTTCGGCCAACGGAATACCGCCGCATGTTACGAATTCATCTTTGTGCGTGGTTTTGCCCTGCACTTGCAGTGGCGTGCGTAGCAGCAACTCCAGCAGGCGGCTCTGGGCTTTGGCGGGCACGTCGCTCCAACGGGTTTCGGGGCCTATGCCCGCCTCACTCACCAGTGTGTGCCACAAGCGCGTAGGCAAGCCAAACTGTGGGTGAGAGGCTACTTGCTTTTTGCCATTATCAAGGCGGAACTGCTGCGCCCAGGGCCGCAAGGTCTCGTCGGTGTAGGTGGGCGCCCAGCTGATGAGCGCCGTGCCGTGGTAGCCCAGCTCGTGCAGGCGGCGAGCACCCCAGGCCGAGAGCTTGAGCACGGCCGGGCCGCTCACGCCCCAGTGCGTAACCAGCAATGGGCCTTCGTATTGCAGCTTCTCGCCAGCCAGCACTACGCGGGCGTAGGGCACACTCACGCCAGGCAATTCGCGCAAGGGCGAAGTAGGCACATTGAAGGTAAAGAGTGATGGGACGGGCTCGGCGATGGTATGGCTCAACTCGCGTAGCCAGTCGTAAGCGCCCGATTTGGGGTTGCCGCCGGTGGCTATCAGCAGGCGGCTTGCCCGCAGCTCAGCGCCGAGACTGGTAGCACCTTCGCCGCTGAGAAGCAGCTTAAAACCTCCTTCGGGCAGTGGTTCGATGCGGTCGGCGGCGGTGCGGGTGTAGATACGCACACCCGCTTGGCGAGCCGCGTCTTCAAGTGCACGGGCGATAGTTTCACTGCTGTCAGTTGTCGGAAACATCCGGCCATCGGCTTCGGTCTTGAGCTTTACCCCGCGCTTGGTAAACCAGGCAATAGTGTCGGCGACGCCGAATTTTTGGAAAGCTTCTTTCAACTGCCGGCCACCGCGCGGGTAGTGCTGGATTAGCTGCGCCGCCGACTCGCAGGCGTGCGTCACGTTGCAGCGTCCGCCACCCGAAACGCGCACCTTGCTCAGCAGCTTAGGGCTTTTTTCGAGCAGCAAAACTGGTACGCTAGGGCTGGCTTCGGCACAGGCAATGGCCCCAAAAAAACCGGCTGCCCCGCCGCCGAGCACCACAATGGGGTAGCTAGGTGGCGGGGCAACAGACGGAACTATACTAGGCGCAGACATTGGGCAAAGATACCAGTGCCCGGCGGCCTTTATGGGCGGCCCAGCTAGCAGGCCGGAATAGCGGCCAGCACATCATCGTACTCAAACTTGTACGGTACCAGGCTGCGCAGCAGACTGCTGTCGATGGTTTTGCCCCCACTGTGCTCGGGCTGAAAAGTGGGGGGCGTCAGGCCCAGGTAGTTGGCTGCGGCCGGATAAAACTCGCGCCGTGCCGGGTGGTCTTCGGCGCACACATTAAGCGTGTAGCCCCAGATGTTGTGCTTGATGATGCTGCTGAGCACGCCCACTGCATCGGTGAGGTGTAGCAGGTTAACCGGTGCATCGCCTTGCGCCAGCTCGCGGCGGCCCGCCAGGAATCGGCCGGGGGCACGATTGGGACCAATAAGGCCACCCAGGCGCACCACCGTGCTTTGCCACTGCCCATAGCGTGGCACAAAGTGGCCTTCGGTGCGCAGCACGTCAGAAGCCGCATCGCGGGTGCTAATGGCATCTTGCTCACGCATGAGGCGCGGCTCCTCGGGGTACACACCGGTAGTAGATACAAACAGCACTGCTTGCACACGGGCCGCCGCCACAGCCCGATGCACCGGGCGTAACAGCTGCGGATAGCCACCTGCTACGGCAGCGCGCGGCGGGATATTGATAATCAATATATTAGCTTCGGTCAGGAGCGAGGTGAGGCGGGCCTCATCGGCAGTGCTAAAGTCGGCACCCAATTGCACCAGATGCGGCTCAATACCCGCTGCTTCTAGCACGGCAAGCTGCTCGGGAGTAGTGGTGGTGCCTAGTACCCGATGGCCCTGCGCCAGCAATTCCTTGGCCAGTGGCAAGCCTAGCCAGCCGCAGCCTAGCACCGCTACGGTATTGCCCGTAGAAGTAGGGAAGAAAGGCATGAAAATTCGAACTTTGCTTAAAGTTAAGCTAAACTATTAGTATGCAAGATGCACATAATTTCTTGAAATAATACCGGGTTTTCGTTGAGCGAGGTTCCTTGCCGGTTGAAACCCTCACATTGGGCGTTCAGCGCTGCTTATCTTGGGCATATTATTGTTTTTTACCCCGAAAAATCGCCTCTGCTCCATGACTCCACCCTACACTCAGCCTATGCTTCGCGACAATGCCCTGGCCGGCAAAACCATTATTGTGACGGGCGGGGGCACGGGCCTGGGCCGGGCCATGACGACGTATTTTCTGCAATTGGGGGCTAACGTAACGATTACCAGCCGCAAGCTTGACGTGCTGGAGGCCACTGCCGCCGAGCTGCGCCAGCAAACCGGCGGCCGGGTGCTGGCCGTGGCTTGCGATGTGCGCAAGTACGATGCGGTGGAGGAAATGCTGGCGCGGACCTACGAGGAATTTGGCCGGGTGGATGTTCTGCTTAATAACGCGGCCGGAAATTTTATTAGCCCTACCGAGCGCCTCAGCCACAAGGCCTTCGATGTAATAGTGGATATCGTGCTGAAAGGTAGCTATAACTGCACGCTAGCTGTGGGCAAGCGCTGGATAGCTGAGAAGCAGCCGGGCACTATTCTTAATATCGTAACGACCTACGCTTCGGTAGGCTCGGCCTATGTAGCGCCCTCGGCGGCGGCCAAGGCGGGCGTGCTCGCCCTCACGCGCTCGTTGGCCGTGGAGTGGGCCAAGTACGGCATCCGCTCTAATGCAGTCGCGCCTGGCCCGTTCCCGACGGAGGGCGCGTGGAGTCGACTCTTTCCCGAGCCGCTGGCCAGCCAGCTCGACCCGGCCGCCAGCGTGCCGCTCAAGCGCGTGGGGCAGTACCAGGAGCTAGCCAACTTGGCAGCGTATCTGGTATCCGATTTCTCGGCCTATGTCAATGGTGAGGTGGTTACCATCGATGGCGGCGAGTGGCTGAATGGAGCCGGCGAGTTTAATAAGCTGGAGGCGCTCACGCCGGAAATGTGGGACCAGATAGAGAAAACTATGCGCCGCTAGACCGCAGATTTAACCGATTCAACGGATTGCGCAGCTACACCCCTGCGGGGCTGCCAAGGCTTTAGCAATAAAAAAGGCTGCTCATATGAGCAGCCTTTTTTATTGCTTTTCAGATTACCTTAAATGTATTTAAGGTAAGATGTTGAATAGTCAGCCGCATCAGCGGCGTAGCTACGCAATCCGTTAAATCCGTTAATCCTGCGGTTAAAACTTATACCCTTTATACTCCTTGCTAAATTCAGCAGCTGGAATAGGCTGATTGACAACCACGTCAAAGAAGTCGTATTTCTCATACAAACCCTGGTCGTCGTACACGGACACGGAGTTGGGTAGGAAAGTCTTTTGGTCGACTAGCACGATGGTGCGGCGGCCATAAGAATTGGGTGCCTGGACGACCTGGCCCTCGGCGAGTTTTTCGCCGATGTCGAGCTTATTGCGCTCTAGCACACGGTACTCGCCACAGCCGAAGCGGGCGGCCACGGTGGCGGGCGTCTCGTTTTTGCCCGCTTTGTAGGCCACATAGCGAAACTGCGGGTAGTCGGAGCGCAGAATGTAGCTGGGGCGACCCTGCACCGTCGTGTCGCCGGTGTAGCGAAACGAGCGGTTAAACGATTTATCGGGGCGGGACGGGGTGCCTTCCAACAGCTCAGCAATAGTGCCAAAGCCCGCTTGCAACGCCGTGTGGTGCTGGTTCTTGCGCATGAGCGCGCCATTGGGGTCGAGGCTGAGCGTGACGTAGGGAAACGCATTAGGGTTCACCCAGGCATCGCCGTTGTTTTGGCCCGTCGCGTAGAGTATTTCCACGCCTTTAGCATTTTTAATGTAAACGCGCAGCGGGTTGAACGCCAGCTTCATTATTGACTTGTCGGGGTGGTACTTGCCAGCAATGCGCTCCTGCGCGATGGCCCCGCAGCGCAACGTTTTCAGGTTTTGGATAGCCGCTGTGAGCTGGCTAGTTAGCTGGGCCGTGGTGATAGGGGCAGCTACACTGGGCCGAGTAGCAGGGCGAGCGGCGAGGGTTAGCCCTGCGGCGGCTACCACAAAACCCAGGCGCTGCCAGGCAGCGCGATTGAAAACCAGAAAAGTCAAAGAAGAAAAACGCAAAAAGGTAAACTAATTGAGGCTGATGTGCGGAAACCGGGCCGCTGCGCTGTCAAAAATAAACAGCTCGTCTATTTCAATCTGGCCAAGATACTGATAAAGCGGAAACTGCTCAATCACCGCTCGCACGGCCGCCGCGTCGTCGCCATTTATTGTAACCCAGCCACGACTGCGGTCAGCGCTAATGGCGTAGGCCTCGATGACGTGCTCGGCAAGCAGCCGATTTATAAAATCGCGATGCCTGGGAATGAGGGCAATAAATTCCTCGTCGAACGACTCGGGCAAACGCAGGGTGACGACAAACGTAGGCATAGGCAGGCGGGCCAACTACTAGCCCAGCGCTTAGCTTAACGCCGGGCACGAGCAGAAAGTTGAGGCAATACTAAACACAGCCATTAGCTAGACCAAACTGCCCCGCTCTCATCCCAAAATCTCCATGCACTTTACCGTTATCACGCCCACCCACCAGCGCGCCGACCTACTGCCCGAAGCCATTGCCAGCGTGCGTGCCACCATCACGGCCCCGCTCGATATTGAGTGGGAGCACCTGCTCTACGCAACTGGCTCGACCGACAACACTGCTGAGCTACTAGCCCAGGACGCCACCCCGTCCGGCCCGTCTGTACGCTACTGGCAGCACCCCGAGCGGCAGCGCCCCGGCTGGGGTCGAAATAAGCTAATAGCTGAAGCCCAGCAAGATACCTGGGTAGTGCCGCTCGACGACGACGATGTGCTGCTTCAGCGCACCCTCTTCCACTACGCCGATGAGATACAGCGCCACCCCGGCCGCCCCTGGCTGGTAGCCGACTTTCTGCGCATGGATGAGCAGCGGCGCTACTTGCCCAATGAGGACTATTACGCCTGGCAGTTTGAGTCGCCGCGCCAGATGTTACAGGCCATTTTCCGGGCCGAAAACTTCATTCAGGGCAACGTGTGCTACAGCCGGGCGCTATTTGACCAAGTAGGTGGCTACGATGCCGAGCTGGCGATGGCCGAAGACCTGGACCTCTACGTGCGTTTTCTGCTGACTGGGCACTTGCCGGTGGTGTGCCCGCACATCAGCCACCTGCACCGCTTTCACACGCAAAATGTGAGCATTGGTGTGGATGCCGACAAGCATCGCGCCGACTTGCAGATGATTTATGCCAAGTACGCCGAGCAGCTCAAGCAGCTGGGAGTAGGCGAGCCGTAGCCCAAGATTAGGGAACAAAATGGTCAGGCTCAGTTGGCGCGTCTGCTTGTCGAAGCAGACGCGCCAACTGAGCCTGACCAACGTTCTGACTATAACTATAGTAGACTGCCGGGGTGGACAGCTAGCGTGCTGTGCAGCTCGGTCAGGCGGCGACCTACGGACTCCAATATTTCAGTGGGTACCGGAATCTGCGGCCCCGACCGCTTAAGCAAGTAGCGCACCAGCGCCGCCAGTTCCCAAAGACCTTCGGTGAGGGTGGTTTGGATGCGCGACCAGTGCTCTTCGCCCAGCCAGCTGCTGGCCAAGCACATTTGGCGAATAACCAAAGCCTGCTCTACCAGCTCGGCCAACTGCTCTAGCACCTGCTGCTCGGCGGCACAGAAGGGGCGGGCGTGGTGGCCAGCCAGGCATAAGGTGCCAATGGGCCGCTGGTCGGGCATACGCAGGGGGATGCTCACATAAAACTGCACCCCAAACTCCTGCACCGCCTGGATGGCCGCCGTAGTAAGGCAGGCTTGCTGGGTCGGCTGCGTCAGGTCGGTAAATAGTACTGGGGCATTATTGCGAATGGCCAGCGCACAAATAGAAGCTGCACGGGGCTGCTGCTCAAGCTGCGCTCCGCCATAGTTGGTCTTGTAAGTCACCTCATCGGCATCTATCAGCGAGATGAAGGCCACCGGTAAGCTGAAAACCCGCGCTGCTAGGTCAATACATCCACCAAACACCGGCTCATACAGGCACGAAGGGTTGGCATAATGATGCAGGGTCTGGAGGCGCTCGGCTTCATCGGGCGGCAACAGCCAAGGTGCGGAAAGCATTGTAGTCATAGCAAGTGGAAGAAGAAGCATAAAAGAAAAATAATAAACAGGACACGATAGCAGGATACAAAATTATACTGTAATAACTTACGTAGGGTAAATAATGAATGGATTTGCTATTTTAAATATATTTAATTGTATATATTTTAGGCCTTTTTGTACTGCCAAAATCTATACTCCAAATTAAAGAAAGATGAAGTAAAGATGTGCAATGCCAGCAGCGATAAATTTCTGCTGACAAGCGCTAACCAGTTGCATTTAGTTCTTGAAGTTGGCCATTTTTTCAAACGCTTTGCGAGTCAGAATAATCAGCTCCTGTTTATCAATGTCGAACAAGGAAACGTACTCTTTGCTGATGACATAGTGCTGGTGTGCGGGTAGTTGACTGCGATACAATAAGATAGAGCAAATGTCGGTGGGTGTGATGTAGGGGTGCGCTTCCAGGTGCGTGTGCATCATGGTTGTGATTTCGCTCTTTTTGTCGTCCCAACGCATAGGCAGGTAAGAATTGTGTAGTCGCTCAGTGCTTTTAAGTTTGCCGCTGGAGCCAAACGTCAGTAGGTAGTCGTTGCCGATGGGCACGATGCCGTTTTCCTGCGGGCCGGTCAGCACGTATACCCGAGTTTCGCGAGTGTCTTCCAGAAAAGCTAGGTTGAGCGAGGTTTTGGCTTGAACGGTATAGGATTTATTGCCAGAATTTAGCTCCTCTCGGGCCGCTTTTCGAACGGCAAAAAGCTGAGCCTCATGAGCGGTAAAGCTCCCGGCCGGTTGAAAGTTAGCGGTTTCGAGGCGCACATCTTTGCGGGGAAACGTGTAGCTGGCCAGCAGCGGCGTGCCCGCCGTGCCACCCGCCTCATGAGTCCAAAAAATGGTGCGTACCGAGTCGCCTTCAAAGTAGCTCAAGTAGCCGCCAATCTGCGAGCGGTCGATGGTGGTGGCCATCATCAGGTCGGTGGCCACCCACGACGAGCGCTCCGACTGGTACAGGCGCAAGCCTTCGGCCAGAATGGCATCGGTGGGCGGCGTAGCCTGGGGCGCACCAAGTGAAAAACCAGCTAGTAAGAACGTAGCAAAAGGCATAAGCTGCTAGCAATGATAGGGGTGAAAAGATTGAGCGTTAGCCTTTGTGCTACGTTAGTAGCACCGAATATACGGCCAGATACCGAGGTAGCTACTAGGCCGCAAGGGCGGCATAGCTGCTAGCTGGGGCGCTGAAATATCCAGTGCGTTTCTTTGGCCCATGCTTACGCCCAACCTCGCCGCTCGCTGGCACGCCCTCACCGCCCCGCTGCTACTCGATGCCGCCCGCCGCGAGGCCGAGCTAGCGCGCCTAGCCGCCGCCTACGACGCGCCCGAGCGCCACTACCATTCTTTGCAGCACATTGAAAACCTGCTAAATAGGATAGGAGCATGTTCGCTGCAAGACGCCACGGTAGTTGAGCTGGCCGTCTGGTTTCACGATGCCGTTTATAATGCCCTGCGCTCCGACAACGAGGCCAAGAGCGCTGAGTGGGCGCTCCGCTTTCTGCAAGAAACCAGCCTGAAGCCCGCCCGCCGCGAGCGCGTGGCCGACCTCATCCGCCGCACCCAAGACCACACCCAGCCCCAGCCGCCCGATGATGCCGACTTGCTCTTATTTCTGGATGCTGACCTGAGCATCTTGGGTGCGCCTGAGGCCGCCTACTGGGACTACGCCCGCCAGGTGCGCCGCGAGTACCGCCTCGTGCCCGACCTGCTTTACCGCCCCGGCCGCCGCAAAGTGCTGGCCAAAATGCTGGCCGCGCCGGTGCTTTTCCACACGCCCGCCCTGCGGGAGGAGCTGGATGCCCAAGCCCGTCACAATTTGCAGGCAGAGTTGGATGCTTGGGAAAAGGGCGGGCTGCCAAAGTAGCGTGCTGCCTGGTAATTTATGCAAAACGAAGCTTTTTGACATCGGCAAAAAGAAAAGCACAGACCTGTCTTTCCTTTTGCCAATGCCAACCAAGCTCCTAGGCGTACTACTACTGCTACTGAGTATGCCCAGTCTTGGGCAGCGCAGCCATCCATACAGCCCTAAGCCGGCTCCGAAGCCTAGACAGCAGTTGGCAGGACTGGTAACTACCCGCCAAGTGCGGCAGTTTTTAGAGCGCCAATGTGAGGGGTTTCTCCTATCAAGTTCGCACCCAGCGGCGTGCGTAGGGCGCGGTGAGTGTGCTTTGTCGGGCGCAGCCCAAATTTGGCTGAAAGCTGACCTTGACGGCAATGGCCGGATAGACCTCCTAGTAGCCGGCCAGCCGGGCAAGTATGCTTATCAGAATGCGTTGGTGGGTTTTCTGGATGTAGGCAAACTTAAACCTCAGGTGCTGAAGGTATTGTATCAGGAGCTTGGCTGCGTGATGCTACAGCTGATACAGGTAAAGCACCTCACTGCCATTCGCTACACGCACCCGATACTGGTGGGCGAGCGCTTCACGCAGAATGTGAAACTGGTGTGCCAGGCCGATACACTGATAGTCAGCGGCGGGCAACTGATTGAGTACAACCGAGCGCCCAAAGACTACCATATTCAACAAGTCAGCTTTCGTACAGGAGCCTGTTTTGGTAGCTGCCCCATATTTGAGCTGCGGCTTAACCGCGACGGTACCGCCAGCTACTATGCCGAGGAATACAACGACCAGCAGGGCCGGTTTGCTGCCACCATCGCGCCAATTCAAGTGGCTGAGCTGTGGCACCTGCTTAACTATCTCAATTTCCCCCGGCTTCGCAATTTTTACAACGTCGGCGTTACCGACCAGGCTACCTGCATTCTGACCATAACTTACGCTAATGGGCAGGTAAAAACTATTGAGGACTACGGAAAGGAGGGCACGCTGGGTTTGCGGCAAGTGTATCGGTTGCTGTTCGCGCTACGCACGACGCAGGCCTGGAAGTAGCCGCCGCCGTACCTTTGCCTTAGTCAAGTCCGGCTTTGGCCCAAGCTTGTTTTTATAAAGAGGCGCTGAGAGAAAGGCTCTGCGACGCGCCGGCACCCTAAGTAGGACGTTAGCCAACCTCCGCTCCGGCGGAACGGTGCCCTACCGAACCCGCTGCCAGACTATGGCGGCCCATATAAAAGCCCGTGGCCTTTTTTGCTTGTGTTGCTGTTGCTGGTAGTGAGTTGAGGATGGCTACGTGCGCCGATTTGGTTAGCGCTTGTTGTTGTTGCTGAGCGCGCCGGATAAGTCTTGTATTTAATTTTTTAGAGGGTTGACTTTAAGCTGGCTGGGCGCGGTAGCGTGTCGGGCGGCTATGTCATTACAAGCGCGGATTCGCAGAGTCCGCGCCACACTGTTTTATGCTAACAAAATCATTGGAGCTGCTGCGGCAGGAAGCTGCCGAATCTGGGGCTGGCACCCTCAAACGCACCCTGAATGGCGTGAGTCTCATTGCGCTGGGCATCGGGGTCATTATTGGAGCGGGGCTGTTTTCGCTCACTGGCATTGCGGCGGCCAACCACGCGGGACCGGCCGTGACGCTCTCCTTCGTGGTAGCGGCCGTTGGCTGCGCATTTTCGGCGTTGTGCTACGCTGAGTTTGCGGCGCTGGTGCCGGTAGCGGGCTCGGCCTATACCTACTCGTATACCACTATGGGCGAGCTATTTGCCTGGATAATCGGCTGGGACCTAGTGCTCGAATATTCGGTCGGCGCGGCCACGGTGGCCATTAGCTGGTCGCAGTATCTGCTCAAGTTTCTGGAGAAATACGGCCTGCACTTGCCCGCCCGGCTCGTGATGTCGCCCTTCGAAACGGCTACTTTGCACGATGGCTCGGTGGTGCACGGCTACCTTAACCTGCCGGCCATGCTGGTGGTGCTGGCCATCACGGCCATTATCATCCGGGGCACGTCAGGCTCGGCGTGGTTTAATGCGCTGGTGGTGTTTCTGAAAGTAGCAGTAGTGCTGGTGTTTATCGCGCTGGGCTGGAAATACATCGACCCGGCCAATTATCACCCCTACATCCCGGCCAATACCGGCACCTTCGGCGAGTTTGGCTGGAGCGGCGTGCTGCGCGGGGCGGGTGTGGTATTCTTCGTGTTTATCGGCTTCGATATCGTGGCCACCATGGCCCAGGAAACCAAGAATCCGCAGCGCAATATGCCCATCGGCATCCTGGGCTCGCTCGTGGTCTGCACTATTTTGTTTGTGCTGTTCGGCTACGTTATGACCGGGCTGGCGAATTATACCGAGTTCAAAAACAGCGCCGCGCCGGTGGCTATTGCGATTGAAAAAACGCCCTACGCCTGGCTCAGCGGAGCCATTATCGGGGCTATTCTGATTGGTTACACCTCGGTTATTCTGGTCGATTTGCTGGGGCAGTCGCGGGTATTTTTCTCGATGTCGAAAGATGGCTTGCTGCCACCGGCTTTCTCCAAAGTGCATCCTAAATTCCGCACGCCGGTGCAGTCCAATCTATTACTGGGAGCATTTATCGCGCTATTCGCAGGCTTCGTGCCCATCTCAGTAGTGGGCGAAATGACGAGTATCGGCACCCTGCTAGCCTTTGTGATGGTGTGCCTGGGCGTGCTCATCATGCGCCGCACCAACCCCGACGCACCCCGCAGTTTCCGCACGCCGTGGGTGCCGGTGGTGCCCATCCTGGGCATTCTCACCTGCCTGGTCATGATGGTGTCGCTGCCCTGGGAAACGTGGCTGCGACTGGCCGTATGGCTGGCTATTGGGCTGGCTATCTACTTCGGCTACGGCAAGAAGCACAGCAAGCTGGGGCAGGCAGCCAAAGGCAAATTAGTTGAGTAAATAAGTTAATAAACGACTTTTCGGCGAACACTTACGCGCTGGATTACCTTGTAAGAAAGCCGCCCCGGTAGTTTGTCGGGGCGGCTTTTTTCTGCCTCATGTTCGCCCTCCTCACCGACCAACAAACCGACCGCATTATCGAAATGGCCTGGGAAGACCGCACGCCTTTCGAGGCCATCCTGGCTCAGTTTGGCCTGACGGAAAGCGATGTAATCCGCCTAATGCGCCGTGAGCTAAAGCCTGCCTCGTGGCGCCTATGGCGTGCCCGCGTGCAAGGCCGCGCCACCAAGCACCAAGTAAAAAGCGCTGTGGAAGATGCGCGCTTCAAGTCAAATTTGCAGCGCTCGATTACGGACAATAAAATCTCTAAGCGGGGTTAGGGATTAGGCAGTGGCAGGAAGCTTAGCAGCAACTTACTTCCTGCCTAACCCCAGCTTACTGGCCACCGCTGATACCTCCGGCACCCAGCCACTGAGCAGCAGCCCGGCCCCGTAGAGTACCGTGAGCACGCCGCCGCGCAGCAGCAGCGTCAGCCAGATATTGGGCATATCGGGCAGTGCCCAGGCCACCGCGCCCGCACCGCCCGCCAGTGCCAGAATGTAGAAAATGCGCTTATCAAACGGTTGCCAGCCGAAGCTGCGCCACACAAACCAGGTGCGCGCCAAGTTAATGCTCACCAGCGCCAGGGCATTGGACAAAGCAGCCCCCGTGAGGCCGTAGAGCGGAATAAGTAGGTAATTGAGGCCAATAATCAGCCCAGACAAGCCCACGTTGAAGATTAAATCGTAGCGGTAGCGTGGCGAGGTCACCACGATAATACCGTTCACACCCGTGATGCCATCGGTGAGGCGGCCGACTAGCAGCAGCAGTACCGCCACCGTGCCCGTGGCAAAAACAGGCTTTTGGATGAGGCCGTAGATGAAGGGCAGATTGAGTGCGATACCCAGCGCCAGATACGCGCCCAGCGCCGTGGTGAGGCGGGTGGTGCGTTGGTAAAAATCCAGCATTTTGTGGGTCGCGTCCTCCTTCCAGTACTCGGCAATGAGCGGGTAGGCCGTCTTATATAACGCCCGAAACGGAATGGCTAGCGCCGTGCTGATATTGAGTGCAATAGCATAAATACCCGCATCGGCAAAGCTGTGCGAGCCCAGCATCAGCGAGTCGATGGTGACCAGCACCGTGCCCGAGATATTACCCAGCAGCGCAAAGCTGCCGAAGCGTAGCAACTCGCCCATCGGCCGCACACGCAGCACCGCCCGCGTGGGCCGCAAGTGCAGCTCGCCAATAACCGCTAGGTAGCCCAGCAACAGCACCGCAATGGCGGCGTAGCTGCCCAGGTAGGCCAGCACGAAGCCATCAAAAGTCAGGTAGTCCGCCCCGTACAGCGCCGCCGAACTCACGATAAGCAGCCGTTGTAATACATCGGTGAGAAACGATGAGAACGACGTGTGAAACAGCGACTTGGTATAAGCCTCTAGCAGATTGTACAGCAAAATGCACAGCGCCAGCGCCAGCATGGCCCCGTAATGCGGGCCGAGCAATTCGGCATCGTGGGCGTACCAGTGCAGCACCAGCGGCTGGCCCAGCCACAGCACTAATACCACCACGCCAAACACCGCCAGCGGTACCCCCAGCAGCAGCGGCAAAAACCCCGAGTGCCCCGCCTCGCGGTTGCGGAAATAGGGGAAATACCGCAGCGTCGTATTGGTGAAGCCCAGCGCCGATACCAGCGCCCCGAGCGTCGCCAGCGACACGAGCACCTGCGTCAGTCCCAGCTGCGCCGGCGACAGCAGCCTAGGCAATACCAGCGTGGTATTGACGAAGCCTATGCCTAGCCCGATATAGGAAATAACCGTGTTGCGCAGCCCTTGCCGCTGAACGATACCCAATTTTCAGTTATGAATTAGAAATTATGAATTTGCGGCTGAGTTCACGGCGGTGAATTCCTGCCAGACTTCACGGCCAGTAAGGAAAGCCGTGCCTTGGTGCTGGAGGTGCGCCATTATCTCGTGAAACTGCTGCGGGCCATTTTGAGTATTGGCGGGGTCAAAATTTTCATTGTGCCACAGCACGGAGGCCACGCCGCCGAAGCGTTTTATTTCGGCAAAAACGGGGGCCAGTGCGGGGAGAATCTCGGCGGGTGCAAGCTGCAAATAATTGGGGTGGTGCAGCGTGGCATCCATCACGTTGAGTGGGATTTCGAGGAAATCGGCTGCTTGCTTACTGGCCAAGTCAAAGGGGTAAAAAGGCAAACAGTAGCTGTTTCGAAACCCAAAGTGCTCGGCAAATCCTAGTGTACTGTCATAGCAGACACGACTGCCTTTTATTTCGGCATTGTTAAGCACCTCAACTGTTTGGCGAGGCTCCCAACTCAAATAATGAAAGCGTATGTTTAAATTAACTCGAGCACTCTCGGCTTCGGCTACCAACTGGCTACTGCTGGTGGACGTGCCAAGACTGCCATGTAGCCCCAGTTCACAATTTTGTTCCCGCAGCCGCCGCAGTCGCCGCTGTAGCTGAGGCCGTAAGCAATAATCGGCGTTCGGCGTGCCGTTGATAGCTGGGCGGTGGTTTGGGAGTATAAAAAAAGTGGAGTGTCCACCATACTGCGCCACCGCCGCTGCTACGGTTTCCAAATTGTCCCAGACATCGGCCTGAGTTAGGTGCTGCCAGAGTAGTCGGCCGAATTGACCGAATTTCTGCTGTTGCAGTGCCGCTTTAGCTGGGGATTTCCAAGCACTGCGCAGGTTGTCGATGTCGTGCGAGATGAAGACGGCAAACCTATCTTGCCGAGACCCCCAACGACGTGGAAGCAGCAACTGGCCACTCACATGCTCAAGCGCAGTTTTCAGTACTTCAAAGTAATAGTTGACTACCGGCACTGCTACAAAGCCGTAGCATGCCTGCACACTAGCCACGTAGGAAAAGCGGCCGTGTCGGTCGCGCTCGTTGCTGAAATACTCCTGCCACCCGCTAAGCAAATAGAAGGCACCTGAAATTATATCGGCCCCGACCACGGCACGCCCCTCCGAAAATGTCAACAGCGGCGTATCAGGTTTGTCGAAGAAAAAGGGTAGGCGCTGGCTGCCCCATTCACGCCAGTATGGAGCTGGTGGATAGGGATGGGGGCGCTCAAAAAAACCGTAGTCCCGTGCTACAACGCATACTGGGTAACCGGCATATCCCAGTAGGTGCACTGGCGCACCAGGGTAGGCCTGTCGCAAATGATGCCGCACATACGCCAGCCTCGCCTCTGCCGAAATAGGCACAGCGGCAGGCGTAGATAGGAGAATAAGCGACATAGCCGCGAAATTACGCCGTGGTCGCTAGCCACTCATCTAGCTGCCGCACCGCCAGCTCACGACTGTGCCCCTCATCGGGCGTACCCAGCGTGGCATTGTAGTAGGCAGCGCGGCGGTAGAGGTCGAGCGGCTTGTACTGCGCCAAGCGGCCGAGGGCAGCAGCTAGCTCGGGCAGCGAGTGCGCCCACTCACTGAGGCCGTGGGCGGCGTAGCCGTAATAGTCGGCCAGGGTGGGTGAGGGCGAAAAGCGGTAGTATACGCTGGCTACGTTGAGGAGCGTGGCTTCTAGGTGGGTGCTGGTGTCGGCGGCCACCAGCGCATCGTGGGTTTGCAGGAATTGAAAAACGTTTTCCTGGTGTGGGTCGCTCCATTGCAAAGCCGGTAGCGCTTGGCGCAGGGCTGCGAAGTCGCGCCGGTCGCCAGGGTGGGGGCGCAGGGTGAACGTCAAGTCCGGCAACTCGCGCAGCAAGTACGTCAGGGTTTCGAGTAGGGCGGGCAGCTCGTCGAGCAGGTTGCAGGCCACGGCCACGCGGCGCACTTGCAGGGCGGTATTACGCTGCGCTAAGAAGGTGTCAGCTTTGGGCATGCCCACTAACTCGACCTGGCCATGCACAGGGCCGCACTGGTGGTATTTGTCTAGCGCATCTTGGCCTTCGAGCAGGCTCAGGTCGAAGCTCAGCGGCGGGAAGTTGGTGCTCACGCTGGCGTGCTGCACGTAGGCGGTGGGTACGCCCTCGGCGCGACAGGCCAGCAGCAGGGCGCGGGCATCGTCGTTGTGGTCGTTGGCAAAAACCACGGCCTGCGGCTGGTAGTGGCGCAGAGCCCGCCGATACACCTCGTAGTAGCCGATGCCGTAGAAAACGAGGTCGAAAAAACGTAATGCCCGGCTACCTAACTGGCTGTGTAGTCCTAGTAAAACGCCTGGGTATTGCCAGTAATACAGGATTTTACGCCGCAGCGAAAGCCGATTTACCGTCTTGCCATAGCGCCCAATATTCTTGCCTTGCCCCGCCACCAATACGGCATCGGGCCGGGCGGCTTTGATAAAGCTGAGCGCGTCGTAGTTGTTGGCGCTCACTACGTAGAGCCACACCCCCCCGTGCAGTTGCTCGGGATTGCGGATGGGCTGAAATAGGTGGCCTACCAACCGCAACGCCGCGTAGCCAGCCACTCGCGCCAAGCGGCGCATTGGGTTGCTTGGCGAAATGCCGTTCAGTACCGAAGCTGGCATCCGCAGGAATAAGTCCGTAAAACGCAGCTGTAGAATGTCACGCAGCCGGGCTACCCGGGCGCTCACGACTGCGGCGCGGTAACCTGCTCGCCCAGCAGCGCCTCCCAAGTGAGCGGAGTGCCAGGCGTGAGCGCTCGGGCGGCGCGGCGGCCCAGCACCACTTCCCAATGGCGGGGCAGTAGGCCATCACCGGGGCGGATAATGCGCAGATTATCAGCGGTCAGTACTTCGCCCTCGGCAATAGGCCGCGCCACGTAGATGCTACGCTTGAAAATGCGGCTCTTTTCTTCTGTAGCCTGCACGCACAGCTGCACCGTGCCCAGGGCTTGGTGGGCGCGTTCGGTTTCATCAACCAGCAGCTTCAATTCCTCCGGCTCCAGCGAAAAGGCTGAATCAACGCCGCCATCGGCCCGACGCAGGGTGAAGTGCTTTTCAATCACACATGCGCCCAGTGCCACGGCCGCCACGCTGGCCCCCACGCCCATCGTATGGTCGCTCAGGCCCACCGGGCAGCCGAAGGTTTCGGCCAACACCGGGATGGTGCGTAGGTTGGTAGTGAGAGGCGAGGCTGGGTAGGTACTAGTGCACTTCAACAGTACCAACTCGCGGCAGCCAGCTCCGCGCAGCACGCGCACGGCCTCATCAATCTCGCTGAGCGTGGCCGCGCCGGTGCTCACTATCACGGGTTTGCCAGTGGCGGCTACCTTGCGCAAAAGCGGCCAGTGGGCATTTTCGAAGGACGCGATTTTGTAAGCTGGCACGTCGAGGCTTTCTAGAAAGTCCACCGCTGTTTCGTCAAACGGCGAGCTGAATGCCAGCAGCCCGTGCTGTTTTGCGCGCTCAAAAATGGCTGCGTGCCACTCCCAAGGCGTATAGGCTTCTTTATAAAGCTGATATAGGCTTTTGCCCTCCCACAACGACTTGCCTTCTTCGCGAATAACGAAGCCGGTGTCCATGCTAATAGTATCGGCGGTATAGGTCTGGAGCTTAAGGGCATCGACGCCTGCGGCGGCGGCGGCATCTACCAGCGCCAGCGCCCGGTCAAGGCTCTGGTTGTGGTTGCCTGACATCTCGGCGATGATGAAGGGCTTGTGCGCGGGGCCTACCGGCCGGCCGCCAATCGTAATTTCCATGTGCAAAAAATCTGCGCTACGCCACCGGAGTGGCTACCCAGGCAAAGGTACGGCTGCCCTCCGGCCCGGTGCCCACCACTTCCCCAAAGCCCGCCCGCCGAAACGCTCGCACCGAGGCCAGGTTATCGGCCTTCACCTCGCCCAGCACCCGCTCCACCTGCGGCCAGGCGGTCAGCACCGCCCGCGTGCCTGCTAGTAGCAGCGGGGCCGCCCAGCCCCGCCCCCGGTAGGCTGGCCCCAGCGAGTAGCTAAGGGTAGCAGGGGCATCTTTCTCATCATCAAGGCTAAGCGCAAAACGAATGAGCCCCACTGGCTCGCCAGTATCTGTAGTTTCAGCCAATAGTAGCAGGTAGCGTTCGGGCTGTGCTAGCTGGCTGGCCAGCCAGGTTTCGTGCTGCGCCAGCGGCACGGGTGTGGGGTCGAACGACTGCTGCCGGGTGGCGGGGTCATTGGTCCAGGCCAAGAGCTGAACTGCATCCTGGGCCTGCACAGGGCGCAGGCGCAACGGAGCGGTTGGCACTTGCAGAGTTGCCACTTCCTGCCGCAGCCGTAGCCCTTGCTGCCCATCGAAGTACCGGCGTTGCGCCTGGCGCAGCTGCATTACCAAGCGCGGGGCCTCGGCGGCCGTGAGCACATTAGGCGCAGCCGGGTAGGGTAGGGCCATGCCCGCTGCCCGCAGAAACTGATTGAGGTCGTGCTGATTATCGGCAGTAGGTAGCGTAAGCAGCAGCCCGCCGCCCACCGCACAATACTCGTAGCTGATAGTACTGGGCGAGAGTACTGCCGCGTCGCAGTGCCGCATCAGGGCGGCCAGTTCGGCGGCGGGCAGGGCGCGGTGC
>CAXUKA010000076.1:0-20667 GCA_964251335.1 uncultured Hymenobacter sp. | reverse complement strand
CCTGCACCTCGCCATCGACTGGATTACGAGCCTCGATGCCAAAGCGTGGTTTAATCGCTGCGGCTATCATGTACACCGTTCATGAATCCGCTATATAATGCCATAAGAAGCAAATGCTCCGCCTAATATTCCAATTACTATGTAAATAATTAAAATTATCACAGATGAGAGTATAAGTATTCTATTTATAATATAAGTCTCATAAATCACTTTCATTAATACGGAAAATGCTAAGCATCCTATGCAAATCAATACCTCTACTATAAAAAATGGTATTTTATAAGGAATTATTTTCTTGTATTGATTGTAATATTCGTTGTAATCATCTATATTATTATTGGTGGTTGGATTGGCATTTGCAATGAAAAATAAAAATCTTTCAGAGAAAAAAAAATAAACAAATGAAGTTGAAAATAATACGAATAAAATAATTATTGTTAGCATTTTTATAGTTGTCGAAGGGCGTTTCATAAAAGTCAGAATAGAAGTTATTTATCCTTTGGTAAGTATTTAGGGTCTGGTGCTGGCATAGCAGAAGGAGCAGATTGACTTTTGGTATATCCCATATTTGTCATGCCATAAGACCATCTCTGTTTTGCGTCTAACATTGAGCCATTTACTGGAAAAGCAGGAAGGGGTGCAAATGTAGATGCAAGGAATAGGAGTTGTTTAGCACCTGCTGATACCAGCCCTATGTTTGCTGATGACTGTTTTTCATATAAGGGCTGAACTAGATTTTGCTCTTCAGAGAGCATTTTAGCGTCAAATGCTCTTGCTTTATCACCCGTTAACACAGGTCCTAAATATAATGCCTTAAGTTTTGGTAGCGCATCATTGAAAATAGCTTCATTACCTTCATTAGCAAATTTTATTGCGTCATCTGATGTGTAATTAAGAGCCTTCATCAACGAGGAAAAGTTCATTGAGGACTTAGGAAGGTATCCAGCAAGCATACCTATGCCGACTGCGACTTTTGTTGCAGCACCCGCCCACTTGACTTGAAATCCTTTGGCATCTATAGCTTGTTGATACCATTCATAAAATTCAGTGCGTTCGCTAATTGTTTTATATGCTCCCGAATTAGTATTAAGCAAATTGTGTATCGCTGCAGAGGCAAAAGAAACCCCATCGATATATCCATTGACTTCGTACCATTCAGAAGGCTTTAATTTTGCTCTGTCAAGCTTAGGATTTAAATCCAGTGAGTTGACTCTAAGAATACGTACAGCCTCAAGCCCATCAAGGTCAATAGCCTGAACAGGAGTATTGCTTGCATATTGGTATGGAGTTAGTTCAGGGTAAATTTTTGTCAGCGGGTCCTCACTGAAGAATCTCCCAATTCCGGGATTATAGATACGAAAACCATAGTCATAGGAGGTGAGGCCGAGTTCGCCGTTGTTGTCCTGTTCCTTACCGTTGTAGCCGTAGCGGTAGCCGCCGGCCAGCGACGTGGTGCCGGGCCCGTTGCGGTTGGGCTGGAGCATGCCGAAGGGATAGTAGTTGAAGTAGGCCAGCAGGTCGGGCTTGAAGGTGCCGGCCACATCGGGGCGCTTGGCGTCGCCGACTAGGGCGCGCACGTTGCCCAGGTGGTCGGTGAGTTCGTACTGCTTCTGCAGCACGCGCTGGTAGGCGTCGCTGGCGGGGGCACCGGCGGTCAGGGCTAGGCTGAGCTTGCGCTCGCCCAGGCGGCTGCTGCCATAGAGCGGCTGCTCAGTCAGAGTCATCGTGCCCAGGATAGTGGGGCTATCGGTGGGGCGCCGGGGGGCGCGCGGGACTTCGGTCTGCTCGTAGACAGCCAGCACGTTACCCTGGGCATCGCGCACGTAGTAGACGTGGCGCCAGTTGCTGCCGTTATTGCTGGAGAAGCTTTTGCGGATGCGATTGCCCAGCGCGTCGTAATGGTAGCGCACCAAGATGCCGTTGCTCTGCTGCACCTGCGAAATCTTGCCATAGCAGTTCCACGTGATGTTCTTGACCACGCTGCCGGCGGGGTCCAAGTCCTGAATCAGGTTGCCGATGGCATCGTAGACGTACTGGTCGGTAGTAGCTTGGGTGAACTTGATGTCGTCGGTGTAGGCGTCGGGGGCCGCGTCGTTGACGCGCAGCAGGCGGTTGTCGCGCTCGTTGGTGGTGTCGTAGTGGTAGCTAAGCTGGTCCATGGCCAGGGGCTGTCCACTGACTGAGGCGTTGCCGTTGCGCGTGAGTGTGCTGAGGTTGCCGTTGGCATCGTAGACATAGCCGGTGGCGTAGTCCTGCGTGGCCGTGGGGGAGCCCCCGCCGAGGGCAAAGCGCGAGAAGCTGCTGCTGGTGATTCGGTTGAGAGCATCGTAGCGGTACTGCTCGCCCACGGGGCCCTCCGAGGGCGTAGCCCGGATGGTGGCCACGTCGTCACGGGTTTTGGTAGTCCAGGCGGCGATGTTGCCGTTGTACAAGCTGTACTGGGGTTGCAGCACGCTGCTGCTGCCGTTCTGCCAGGCCGCGTTCTGGGTAACGTAGTCGCCTTGGTAGTAGCCCAGGGCCATGCCGAAGGCGTCCTTGGCCGAGGCCGTGAGGCCGGTGCCGGCACCGTCGCTGCCGGGGTCGAGGCCGGGGTGGTTGAGGCCCTTGAGCCAGCCCTGCAGGGTATAAGTGTAGTCGATGCCCTGCACGTGGTCCTCGCCCAGCTCTAGGCGCTTGAGCGGGCCGTGGGCGAAATAGGTGTAACGTGCGTCCTGTTCCCAGTGCTGCCCGTCGCTCGAGGTTTCGACCAGGGTCATGCGGTTGTCGCCGTCGTAGCCGTAGCGGTGGTAGAATTGGTCCTGCTGCCCTTCTTGGTAGAGCACCTTTGTCACCTTGTTGCTGACTAAATCGTACTCGTAACGCACGAACTTGCTTGCCAGTTGCGTGATGGCGGGCGAAACGGCAATCACCCCGCCGCCACCACTTTCTTCCTCGAACACCCGCAGTTCGGCCTGGGGCTGGTACTGCCCCAGCCACTCCACGTTGCCGTGGGGGTCGTAGCTGTAGTAGGTGTAGCTGTTGTCGGCCTGGGTGCGGGTGTTGCCGTCCACATCGTAGTAGGAGTACGATACCCGGTTGGTCAGGTAGCGCTGGGGCTGGCCCAGGTACGAAACCACAGGCGAGCCTCCGTACACGGTGCGCGTGACCTGCCGGATAGCAGTAGTTGGCGGGTAGCTCATGTCTTCGAGCTTGGTACGGGCCAGCCGCAATTCGGCATCGCCGGTTGCACTACCGTTGGTGGCATCGGTAGTCGTTTCGCCCACTTCCGTTACCCGGCCCAGCGCGTCGTAGCGCGTGTAGGAGTAGGAGGGAGTGGCATCGGTGCGCTGGCGGGCATTCTGCGAAAAGCGCAGTTGCCCCTTGAGGTTGTAGAAGAAGTGCGTCTCGCCCCCGTCGCGGCTCGACTGCTTTTCCAGCTGGTGCAGGCTGTTGTAGACGTAGGTGGTCGCCAACCGGTGCATCGGCACCGGCCAGGTGCTGCGCGATGGGGCGGGACTGGTGGTGTTGGGCGGCAGGCAGGCCGCAACCTGGGCCGTAGTCAGGGGGGCTACCCCGGCCGGCGGCACGGTTTTCATCAGGTTGCCCGCCCGGTCGTAGTAGTAGAGCGTGAAATGGTGGTAGCCCAGCTGGTAGCCGACGGTAAACGCTTCCTGCTGGCCCGCCAGCGCCACGCACTTGTTCTGGAACTGGGTGGTGAAAGCCGTAATCTGCGCGTCGACCCAGCGGTCTTGCTCGTTACTCAGGGTGGCGAGCAGCCCGCGGGCCACTACCTTATTGCAGGGCTCAGGCTGCGGATTAAAGACGGGGAATCCGGCGGGGGGAGCCGTTACGCCCATCATCTGCGTGCTCCAGGCGTAGCACATCGGCAGGGGAGCGGGGCAGTCTCCCTGCGTCAGGGTCGGGTCGACCTGTTTCCACACGATTACCTGGTCCCCGGTACCTTCGTTACCCCCGCAGCCTTCGCCTTCACAGTCGATGACATCCGTAGTCTGGATGATGGCTTCCTGCCAGCTGGCGCGGTGCGTGATGGGGTCCAGCACCAGCAGGCCCACCGTTACCCCCAGGCTGTTAGTACCCGTCAGGACGGCCCCGCTGTTGACCATACTGGGGAAAAACTTGATGTAGGGAGCCGAGATGCTGAGGATACTGGCTTTCGTGAACACCTGGTTGGAAACCGGGCTGACGAACCGCAGCCAATAATAGTGGCTATTCGTTTGGCCGACCGCCTTGGCGACATCGAGCAGCAGGCTGCTGCCGCTGGTGGGAAAGCCCGCTGCCGGGGTGGCAGTACAGGCCCTGTTGTTGGTTGCGTCGCGGTCGGTAACCAGCACGTAGTCCGTACTATAGTTGTACGCCGAGTGGGTGCTGGACTGTCCATAACGGTCGTCGAGTAAGGTTGCGTAGGTATCGGGCTCACCGGCTACCGGATTAGTCTTACCAAAGCTCCAGTTACTCAAGACAGTGGTCACCGAGAAGACATTCTGTTGCTTTTCATCCAATTTATTCAATACCCCGCTACAGCCCAGCGGAGTGTGGTTGGGCTGCTGGGACAGTTGATTGACCCCGGTCGTGAGCAGCGCAATATTCGTCAGCAGGTCCCGGGCAGTCGTGGTAATAGTCAGGTGCGGGACGTTGGGGGCTCCCAGCGGAGCACCCGGATTAGCGTTCTGGATAACCGGGCTCCAGGGCAATACCGGAGCAGGCAGGTTGGCGGGGCAGCCGCCGCTCGTGTTCACGGATACGCTGAGCTGGCTGAACATTGCCTGCTGGGCCAGCGCTACCTCGGCCATGGTGCCTATCTGGTAGTAAGTGGTGCCGTTGGAAGTAACGGGGGTAGCGGTCAGCTGCACATCGTGCTGGCACTGCTCGACCAGGCGCTGTACCATCGCTTCGACCTGGCAAGTCGGGAGCAGTGCCGTACCACTGTTCAGCGGCGTGGCAGTAATAGTAGGGATACCGTTGGTACCGGGGGTCCAGGCGTACACGTCCCCCTGGACGTACTGCCCTTGCTGATGCAGTTGCAGCAGCAGCACCCGCCGGAACTCGGTGCGGCGGGTTTCGCAGGTCTGCTGGGCCTGCTGCGTCAGTTGCGCAGCCTGCGTCTGGGCATCGGCCGGCGTCAAGGTCGTCGTGTTGTTGCCGCCGGGCGTATAGGTGCCGCTGGCGGTCGCGCTCTTCAGGTACTGCAGGCAGTCGAACACCTGATTGCGCCGGTAGGCCGAATAGGTCTTGAAGCTCCCCAGCACTACATTCAACTGGGGTACTGTCGGGGGAGAGGTAGTCGTATCCACCCCGGCGGCGAGCAGGCAGTTTACCTGTCCGATGTCTCCCGGGTCGTAGAGAAACTGCTGGTAAGCCTGAGTCGGATCGAAGGGAACGGGCGAATTGACCGTGCTGATAGGGTATAGCAGGTTTACCCCGGTGCACTGCAGATATTCCCTTCCCAGGTTGAAGCTGTAGCCAGCCGCCCCCCCGAGATTTTTGTAAAGCAGGGGTTCCAGATTGGCCAGCATTCCCTGCCAGCAGTTCGCCAGCTTGCCGGAATCATACAGCTTGACCCTGTTGGTAGGCGAGCCGGGAGGTGCCTTAATAGTGGCGGTGTCCATGTTGGCCACCAGTTTATTAAACTGGGTCGGGGCAAAGCCAGGGAGCAGACTGGCTGCCGTATACTGGACGTTATACTGCTGGTTTAGCGCATCCAGCGCTGCCTGCAAATCCGCCTCGAACGAGGGATTGGTCAGGTTAGGCAGGGCCGGGCAGTAGTCGGTCAGGCGCGGGAAGTAGATGTAGTCGTCGCAGCCGGGCACCAGAATCTTGTAGCAATCCTGGCCGTTATGGTCTTCCCGGGGATAATTCAGGCCATCCAGATAAGTATAGAGGCCTGCCACGTCACTGGCAGCCAGGTAGGTGGCCATGTTGGCCCAAGGTGCGCCACTGGCAAATTTGCTTTTCAGCGTGGCCTGCAGCCGGAACAGGTGCTGGGTCAGCGTGCGCGTGGTAGAGGAAGGTCCTACCGAAGTCGTGGCCGCCGTTGTCGGGTAGTGGTCGACCGGTACCAGCTCGCGCTCGATGCGGTAGGTTCCCGGTGAGAGGCCAGATATGGCGATATTGGGCACGGCCAGCGACCCGACATTGCATTGTTCCGATGCTTTGACCACTATGGTTTGCGAAGCGAGCGGGGCACTCCCCGGCTCCGCGTTCGCATCAACTACGCGCATCAGCACCTGATAGTCACAGGTCGAGCAGTAGTTGCTGGCGCAGGCGCTCTGCAACTGGGTGGGGGTAATGCTATAAGAAACCGTCAGGTTGGAAGTATTCGTGAGGGTAAGCGTTTTGCTTACTATCTGCCCCTTGCTTGTAATAGCTTCCGTAATAAACTGGCGAGCCCCAGCGCTGGGTAGGTCCTGTAGAGTGGTAGGGCTTTCCCCGGCGGCGAGCGCGGTGGCGATGGTCTTTCCGTCTTTACCCTGGTAGGTGACGGAGATGATGTTGTTAGGGTCGGTCGTTACTACTTTGTATAAGCCTTCCACTTCCGGTGCTTCCGGCCCGAAAAGGCGGATGACTTCTTCCGGGGCCACGCTGGTGTAAGTCGTGCGTACCGTGTGGGCCCCGGTGGCGCGCACCCGTAAAGCATCGCCCACCCCACCCTGCTCCACGACCCGGTTGGTACCGTCGTTGCTGAATACGGTACGGGTAAAGGGATACCCCTCCGCGTCGGCTACCCGGTCGTTCGTGCCGCTGTAGTAGCCTTGCTCGTTCGCGGGCAGGGGTTCGCGTGCGGTATTACTGGCCGGGGTAGAGCCGGTCAAATCGAATTGAGTGGCATCATAGGCAGCCCCGTTGCTGTCCGTCAATAACTCCTGACGGAAGCCCAGGGCGTTAGCGGAAGCACCCTGCAACGGGATGGGCAAGCTGGTCACGGCATCACGCCCGGCATAATCCTGCACGGTCTGCGAGGCTACTACCTGCTGCCCCAGGCTGGTCGTGCTTTGCGTCGGGGTCGTCAGCCGGGTCTGCATCTGGCGTACCTGCTGCAGGCCGTTGGCGAACGTGAGCTTTTCGGCCATGTGCCCTCCCTCACTGAAGGAGCGGGAATAAATCCAGTTGTCGGCCGCGTCGGGGGCCGTGACATCAAACGGGGTACCTTCTCCCCAGGGTCCCCAGTTACCCGGGTTGGTGACGCCGCCTGGCAACTGATTGCCGATTGCACGTACCCGCCAGTGATAGGTACCCTCTCCCTCCGCCAGACTCAGCTGATAGCTGAAATTGGCACTGCCCGTCTCGAGCAGCGAGCCGCTCAGCTGCCATTCGCCTTCCGTCGGCGAAGCGACCGGGTCATATCTGGGGTCGGTAGAAGAATGTTTGGGAGCGCGGCGGCTTACATTGACCGGCCGGAACAGCAGCTGAATCTGGTAATTTGCCACGAAGGGGCAGGGCCTTTTCCAGCTCAGAGTCTGCTCGTAGCCCGTGGTTGGCCTGACCGCGTCGGGCAGGATAACCAGATTTGCAGCATCGAAAGTATGGTACTCGGGCACGCAGCGCACGACCACGCGCTGGGTAGAGGGTGCCGCCCCGAAAGTCGAGGCCTGGCCGGGAACGGAAACCTTGATTACCAAGGTGCCATTGCCGGTGTTCGCGCCCACGATGCTGCTGACATCGAGTAAGCGCCAATGCTCGGGCTGGTCCCGCGATTGGTCGCGCGCGATAGTCAGGCTGGTAGTCGAGGTCGCGGGGGCGACAGAGCTGTTCCCCGCTATGCTGGCCGAAACGGTCACCTGCTGCGTGGTCGAGAAAAGGGTACCGGCATCAATGGCGTGGTCCGGCCCGGTATCGAGTCCTACTTCCACCCGTAAGCTCGTCATATTCCCGCATCCCTGGTACGGAAAAGTCAAGCTGTATTCGGTCGGCAGGCCCCACTGGGCCTGCGGCACGGTCACGCTGGCCGGCGCGGGAGCCGGCCCTTGGTCAATAACCACTTGCGCCCGAGCGCACACGCTGGCCAGCAACAGCGTCAGCCCCAGTAGCCAACGGAAGGTGCTGCTTACGACTTGTGCCAGGCAAGGATAGGATACCAAATCAGCAGGACGAGTAGTGAATGAAAGCATAGCGTCGGCGTGGACCGTTGGTAAAAACAGGGAAAGGCAGCTTAATGACTCGGCGTAATCTGGTTGACCAGGCGGTAGCCCTGGTAAGCAGGCAGGATCTTGCCCTGCCCGTCGATTACCTGCGTGCGGGCATCGGTCGGTAACTTCTCGGAGGTGGCCAGCCACTCCTGCAAGGGAAATCGGAAGGTTACCTGCCGTAATGCGTTTCCAGGTTGGTAATGGAGACTCATCTGCTGCAGGATGTTCTGGGGCGTGAGCCAGAAGTCCAGGCTGCTGACTTTGAGCCGGGCGGCCAGGGCCCCGCTGTAGCCCAGCCGAATGTGTTGCTGCACTTGCTGGGCCAGCCGCTCACTGACGCATTTCTGCAACTGGCCGAGCTGGATAAGCGAGTCCCGTACCAGCATCCGGCGCGGGTCCATGCCCTTCTGCCCCGGTACTACCCGGGTCAGAAGGATGGTACGCTGGCTGTGCAAAACCGTAGCCACGTAGCGACCGTCCTGCCACAAACTCATGTCGTCGGTTTGAAAGAAGTATTTGCTGCCCTGGCTGTACAACTCCCCGTGGACAGTGGTAGAACGGTCGCTACGCTGTCCCGGCACCTGGTAGAGGGAGGTGCTCGCAAACTGCAGATGGTAGACTGCCTTATTGGTCGTCGCCTGGCCGGCCAGTCGGTGGTAGGCGGTGAGCAAACGAAGTCGGCAGTCGGTCGGCTCTCCGGCCGGCGCGAGGCCGAGCAGCCCAAAGGTCAGCGGCAGCAGTAACAGGCTTGCTTTATAGGTTAGGCGGGCAAAATCAGTCATCTACCTGGGTTGTAGAAGGAGTATGGTAATGGGTTTCCTGCAGCGTTTTTATGCCCCGCTCCGTATCGGCCTGCTTGCGGATAAGCTTGCCCTCGGCATTGTACTGGTAGCGCAGGGCAAAATGCTGGTCATCGAAGCTGGCTACCAGCCGGAGGGTGGTGGGGTCATATACGTAAGCGGTCATCTGGGCCGTAGCCGGTTGCACCCGGATATCGTCCACCCAGGCCCAGGCAAATTGGGGGGCACTGAGATACATGACCGGCCGCAGGATATCCCCAATGTTGAGGCCGGTACCACTCATCGGGATGCGGGCTTCGAGCAGTATCCAGTCACCGGTTTGAGCGACTGGAACTAGTTGGGCTCCAGGTAAGGAGTAGGAACTCGCCTGCGTCTGGACGACCTCGAAGGTTATTTGGCTACTTACATCGGCATCGGTCATATAGGTCGGCGTATTATCGAAGCGTTGATAATGAACCCAGACTTTTACTAGCAGCCCCTCGGAGTTAATTTGGGTAGTCAACGGCAGTGACATCAGGGCGAGTCGCCGTTCCATCACCTGGAGGCAGGAGTTACCGGTGTGTGCATAGACCGGGCAGGTTGTGGATTGCGCATCACACGTGGTCAGGACGTTGTTACTGGCTATGACAAATCCGTCTTCGCCCGTCATTACCCGGTTGACGGTATGCACATTTTCAAAGCTTTCGAAGAAGACCGTGGAATACTCGGCATTATGGGCCTGTAGATAGGGTAATATCTGGGCGGAGGTACCGGCCGGGGTAGTACCATAGCTGAATTTAGCGGCGCTGGGTATTCCCAACGGGTCACGCTCCTGAAGGACATCGCCCTGTACCGAAACCTTTTCCGTCACGGCGGCAGTCAGCCACGCCGCCGGCCGGGCGCGCAGGCTGCCCTCCCAGTCGAAGGGTCGTAGTGAAAAGGTGCCCGCCGAGTAATTATGCAAATCCGGGGTGAGGCTGGTCCGGTAGCTGTAGCTGGCCTGCGGGGTAGTCCGCCACTGGCCCGCCAGATAAGGATTGGCGGAAGTAATGCCGACTGGGGGAGTAGCTGGAATCTGGTCGGTGAACAGGGTAGCCGTGGCCGCGACGACGTGCCGGATGTCCAGCGTGTCCGTAGGCGTAATATCTTCGCTCAGGCATTCCAGCGTCCCGACCGGCAGGCAGGACCCTGCCGGGGGAACGAAGCTGATTGCACCAGAATGGGTGTTCTGCTGAAACTGACCGGTGCTTCTCACCGGCATTTCACACAGAGGGGTCACAATTAGAAACCCGTTTATCGTGCCGACAGTCGAGCAGTATCCCCCGGGTACTCTGTCGTAATTCGTCGTGATAGTAACGCTGATGTTATAGCTGCCGGCCTGCGGAAAGTAATGAACAATCGTATTGGAATTCGTCGTCGTCGTCGTATTGGGACTATCCCCCCAGTTCCAGACGTAGCTGTCACTGCCCGCCGCCGCGACGAATTGGACAGGGTAGTTCTGCAGATAAGGAGCTGCGCCACTGGAGCCAGCATCTACCGAGATGCTATTGCTGATGTAGTGCCAGGTAATTGTAATCGGTACTTCTTCTCCATACTCACTGGGCACATCCGGGTTATCAGGTTCGGCATTGGGATCCCGGGCTACTACGGCGATATAGTACTCCATAGGAATATTCGCCATGGCCGTGGTGGGCATCGGTACGCTGATAGCTGGGTTGGTCGTGGTGGTGATGTTGGTGAAAAGACCTTTTTTGTTTTTCGAATAGCAAGCGAAGCTGGCTCCTGCCGGTAGAGGGGCATTAGCTACTCCGTCGAGAGAGATAACTGTAACTATGGCGGCATCTCCCCAGCAGGCTTCTATTTCCCTGTCGGCCACATCGGGTACTGGCGGCGTATTAGGGCGGGTACCGGTAGGTAAACGACTGCTGAGCGGGTTCTCTGCCTTAAAAGAAATTTTCGGGCTGACAATCGAGTTTGGGTAGCCGGTCGATTTCAAGTCGTTGGCCTTGCTCCAGGCACCGGCCGGGCCGATACCAGGGGTAAGACCGTAGCCGACCAGGGCATGCAGGCCCAGCAGTCCGCCCGAAATCCAACGCACCAGAGTTCTCAGTAAAGAATAGTCTTTCATAGAGGAGGCTGACTTCTTTTGTAAGAATCAATTTTGAACCAGGGCGGTAGCGGCCCCACCGTTCCCGCCGTCGCATACTACCCGGAAGGAAACCAGCGATATGGTAGTCTGCCCGTTGATAAGCCGCTTCGCCAGCACCACGTTACTTATAGAAACGTCCGAAGGGTCTTTCACGCAGCCTGGTGGGAGCTTGCCGGCATAAGCCGACATATTCATGTGCGAGAAGGTGGCCGAAGACTGGAAGCTGTCGTTTGGTTTGGTGCTGGTGTTGAGCCAGCTGTTGACCGCGCTGGTGAAGGCGCTGGTAGCATATTTAGACAAGGAAGTAAACGGCTCCACCGTACTATAATTTGTGCGATGGTAAGTGGTCGACCCCGCGGCTGCCGTCAGCAGATTCTGTCGCCCGCTGGTCAGGATGCGCACCGAGGTAACTGTCGTCGGTGTGCTGGTCGAGATGCCTGCAGGCAAAGCCGTCGGATTGAAGGGCAGCACCACCGGGTAAATCCGCACCCGGTTATTAACGAAATCCGGCGCATCAGCGAAATACACGGCATTGTCCCCATCGTTGTTGGGAAGTACAATGCCGAGATGGTCGCCGCGCGTAATCTTGGCTAGTCCATCACAGGCACTGCCTGAGAAACTCAGCCACAACTCGTTGTTGGACCCAGGGGTAATCACGATGCTGGAAGGAGTTGCGGTCGTAATAAACTGATTTTCGCGCTCCCACTTCGGGCCGAACTCCGGTCTTATCCAGGCGGCCTGGACAGTTTCCTGCGCGTAGCCTCCCTTGAATTCATCGGTTTCCTTGGTTTGCACCGCCTGCCCGGACAACCGGTCAAACGCAATGTTTTCCGTGACGTGCTTGATCCCATCCTGGGTGGTTTCTATGCGTTTGATGACGGCGGGGTACCGAATGACTTTGGATGTCACGTGGGTATACATCTCCGCCTGAGTGTGCGTGAGCGAGGGAAATACCGCGAAGTAGGTAATGGGAAAGAAAAAGATAGCCACGTCGACATCCATTTCGAAGTTGAGGTCGAGCATGTTGTCCTTCACCGCTTTCTGAGCACTGGTAATGTCCACCTCCCGCCCGGGATAGATGGCAGTCGGCTTACTTCCCTGTTCGGCTACTACCGGGATGGCATTGCCCGGGGTAACCGGGTTCTGATCGGTCACACGGGCCGGCTCGTAATAGGTGTATTTCTGCTCGTTGGTCGGACTCGGTAGTGCCGCTCCGAGGCCCGGGTAATCCCCCGGGTAGGTGGCACGCCTAGTCGGTTGCCCGTGCATGTTATTGAGCAGAAAGCTGTAGCCCTGCGTGGCAAAGGAATTATCAACCTGATTGGTAATGAAGAGCGCGTAGATTAACTGGAACTTGGTGTCGGTCTGCATAGTCGAGTACTTGACCTGCATCGGATAATCCCGCGCCGTGGCAAATTCACTTATCGAAAATCCTGGACTGGTACGGCCACTGTGGATGTTGCGCACTACCACGCGTGAATAGCCGACCGAGGGGGCGGGGAGCAGGCTTTCGCCCAACGGACCCTCCGTTTGTTTACGGTCCAGACCGGCGATGATTCGGGAGAACAATCCCTGGTCCTGCCGGGGCAGGTAGTTGACCAGGATATTCTCTTCCCGCATGCTGCTCGGCTCGGTAGTCGCGACGCCGCTACTGATTACTCTACCTTTCGCATCGAGCGTGCGGTAGCTGTACTCGCTCCCGTACAGCACTGCCTGGTCGTCCAGGCCCGTTTTATCGAAAGTGAGCAGCCGCTTGACGCGCAGGCCGCCGCCCTTTTTAGGCTTGATTAACGGTATCCGGAAGTAGGATAAGGCGGGATTCATCACCGCGCATTCGTTAGCGGGTGAGGCCAGGGTTTTATACCACATGAGCAAGTCCCGCACGGCACTTTCCGGGGCTCCCAGCGTAGCGTCGAAATCGTTGCTGCTCAGCTTACCTGCCCGCTGGGTCTGTAGAAAGTTCATACAAACGTCCCGTGGCAGCAAGTACCCGGGTCCCCCCAACTCGATGTAGACACCAGTGGGATCCAGGCCTACATTCTTTACCGTAGTGTAGCCCGAGATATACTCCGAGTTGGCAGTCAAGGGTAACAGCGTGGGGTTGACCGCGTCAGCCAGGTTGTACAGGAATTTGAAATATATTTTCGAGCCTTTGAAAGTCGGGATACTGTCGCTGGTGTATTGACTTTTGAGGGCGGCCACGGTAGCCTTGCGCTCGGCATCGGTGTTTAAGCCCAGTGAGCCTAGGTCAAGGTAGAATTTGTCATTGCCGCCCACCGGCAGCAGCCGAGCCATGGCGTGCACCGGCTTGTCTTGTACAAAGGCGTAATCATCCTGCTCGTACTGCACCTGAATCTGTCCTCCGGTCGGCAGGGTAATGCTTTTTAGTTGCCAGGCTGCCGGATCCCAGCCGCTCTTATTAACATCCGGGTCGTCCAAGTCCCGCTGGTCGAGCCAGGGCAGCAGATTCTTGGCGCGCGTTTCTCCGTCGTTACGAAAATTCCCCCAGGCATCAAGGCAAAAGGGCGTGTACCCCGGATTCTGGACGGCCGTTGGAAGGTTTTCGTAATAGCTGGTAGTACCACCGGTTGTCGAGCCATCCGAAATGGTCGTGACGCTCTGGGCATTACCTGGTCGATACCGCGTGGGGTAGTCGTTGTACCGGTCCGGGTAATTGTACGAAAAGGTGTAGGGGCTGACCTTGGTCGGTACGCCCTGATACTCGAACCAGATGCGGGTAAGGGTCAGTTTACCTACGCGATTACCTCCATTGATAAGGGCATTGGGAAGGCCCTCGTTGCCGGTAGTGCTGAATAGCCCGTTCGAATAGCTGAAATGAACGGATTTTATAGGTTTTGCTGTGGATTTAGCGGTAACTACCACCTGCTGGGTCAAGGAGTCCACGGTCTGTTCTACATCCCCGTTGGCATACAAGTCTATTCGGACCAGCTTTTTTAAGGCTTTTTTGTCTACCGGGTTTGCGGTAGCGTCGCGATTCCTGGGCAATGGTGACGTGTACTCGTCGCCGGCATCGCGGCTGTCGTCCCGCGGACCCAGTACGAAAATCGCCGTGTGCGTTTTGGTCTGCACCGATTGCATATACACGACTTCCTTCTTGCCGTAACTGACCGTGCCCATATCGTCGGCTTTATCCGAGAGCGAGTTAGGCTGGTAGAGCAACCCACTGTAGGGAGTGCGCCAGTTATACCAGTCCTGGCGGTTACTACCCCCGTACAGCTTTATGTAATTGAAGCGGGTATACCCCCCGAAATCGTCGGCGGTCGGCCCATCCAGGGTACGGTCGACATAATCCGGTGTTTGAATTTCTGTCAGGGGGAAGCTGCTACCGTAGGCCGTGCCGCGTTGCTCGCCGACCATGACATCCATCTGGTTATCGGATTTGTTCGTCGAGACCGTGTAGTTGTTATGTAAGGTTTCTCCCTTTATACCGTATTGGAGGTTGCCTTCCTCTTTGGACAGTACTGGCAACCCATAGATATAACGCCCCCCATTGGCCGTGGCAATCGCCAGTTCACTGATGGAGCCCGGTGCTAACTCATTATAATTGACTGGCAGGCCATAGGATGTAGTAAAGTCCTGACGATGTGAAAATCCCCGGGATAATCTCGTCTTCTGGGTATTCGTACTATATATATCTTCGATGGTGTGATAAGCGATGAACGAGGCACGTCCATGAGCCGCTGTTTGACCCAACTGGGTTTGTAGGGCGCTCTTATTCGGAGAGTTAATGTTGTTGCGGTTCAGACTGGCGAATACCGGCTCATCCGAAATCAATGAAGAGGACTCGCCACCTAAATCATTGGCAAAACGAAAGAATACCTTGTCGTCCCCCGCGTTGGCAGCGGAAAACTTCTCGCGGGTAGATTCCCAGGGCCCTTCGGAAAACTCCTGGTAGCCCGCCCCGAAATCATTGCCCCACCCAAACGCCCACCCTGCCGATATCTCGAGGGAAATGTTGAGTATACCAATGCCGCTCGTTTTCTTGTTGGGAATAAACTCTCCTACCTTATCATGGTAGAGCCGGAAGCCCCCGCCGACGCCTTCGCCGCTCACCGAAAAGACATCGGAATTGTTGAATGGAATACCCAAAAAGTTATCACGCTTATTATAAGGGGTTTCCTTTTCGGTAAAATAATCTTCGATCGTATTATCGGCAGTGGCCGTAGCATCTGCCTCACGACTATACATATAGCCGTAGGCATTCAGGTTTTCTGAATCAAAATTTTTCTGCCAGTTTAAGCTGCCGAAGATGTTGGCAGTAACCCCAGCAGGCAAAAAGCTCCAGTTACCTTGCAAACCAGCACTGACGTTGAATGCGCCCCCATAGTAGCTGCCTGCATGGGCTGGCCGATTAGCTTCGGAATAGGTAAACAGGCCGTGATTGCCGCCTAATAAGCTTACATTCCTGTCTTTTAATTTGTGTGCTTCACCGGGCTTATTACGGTGCGTATGGCGCGTACTGGCATCAGCTGTGCGAAAAGTCTCGTGAGCTCTGGTTAAAATATTTGCCGGGCTGATACTCGCGGAGAAACTGGTTTGGCCATCGGTCAGGTGGTAGCCGAGGCTTACTATCCCTTTGCCCAGCGAAAGGCCAACCCCGGCATTATATCCATACCCCTGATAATTATTATAACGGATGGCAAAATTGGCACTTGCTACATCCTTGCTGAAGACTTCCACGCCGACCCCTGCCCCGGCCGTCACGGTCCAGTTGGCGGGCATCTTATTCCAGTACTTCACGGAGGCGTTTTTGAAGTCGTCCGGGAATCCTCTGGTATTGCGGTTGATTGCCCCGGGGTTGAGCGTCCAGCCATATCCTACCCAAGAGGCCTCCTCTTCGGGTGTAGCGCCGCTATGGTAAGAAAGCGATAACGGGTAGTCACTGCCCTGCGGTCCCGGGATGTTGATTACGGGGATATTGTACGTGAAGTCCCCGCTGAACTCGTCGACCAGCTGGTTGGTACTGACGGGCTCGAAGGAAGAGAATTCCGGCTGACTGGGGCCACTCGTCAGGGCATAGCTGACCCCTGGTAAGCCTATTTCGGAAACGGTCAGCAAGAGCAAAAAGGTTGCTGACCGCTTCCGGAAGGCCGGGCGGTAAAACAGGCGCATAGGAAATTATGCTTGTAGAATTAAGGCGTTAGGAAGCAGGCAGTAGCTGAGCTGCCGGTAGCGCAAACTCAACTGGTTGAGAAAGAAAGAAGGCTTTATCCAAGATAAATTCAGCCGTACGGGCCTGTTCGAGAACTGGGCGGGCCAGCGAGAAAATAAAGACGATGTCCACGCACTGGTCACGTTGGGTAGTCATCTCCACGTAAGCCGTGACTGGGTGCACACTGGTGCCGGTAAGTTGCAGATAGCCAGCCTCCGCCATGTGGTAAAACAACGCGTTCTGTGCTTGCTCCGGCGAATATGTTGGTGCCTGCAGCTGCAACAACTCGGCTACTGGCAGCTTGGAGTCCTGACTTTGCAGCCGAAGCTTGACCGCAACTGTGGTCGTTGCAGCGGATGAAGCTGCTGCCGGGAAGACAGCTTCGCTTGCGTGTCCCAAACGGTACAGCTTCTCTTCCGACAAGCCCTCTACCGTTAAATGCCAGGGTGTCTGGGTCTGCTCAAGCAGTGCTCCTTTCCCTGCAAGTGCTGCAAATGGTGAGTGTAGTGTTTCTCTGGAAAAGCCAGAGTCACCACAACCCGTTAATACGAAGCCCAGACTCCAGGCCGCTACCCAAAATTGCTTGGAATATCCTTTGGTCAGCATAGAGAAATATAGAACCTATCAGCTATGCAAGCATAACAATGCATGCTTGATGTGTACAAACATAGGCAGGATTTCTTGTCTCACAAATATTGCACTCGAAAAAAAACTGTTTTTTTCGTCAATCAGTAAAGCATTAATTTACAAGGGGTAATTGTGGTTGCTTTAACTAACTGTGCCACCCCGTGATTCTCAATTGGTGAGCGCGTTGTTCTCAACTAGGCCCAGTAAGAATCGTGAGGTGGTCGGGTAAAAATGGACACGGAGAAAGTAACTTTCTCTTGTCATGGAAGCAGCAAAACCAGTCAACAAACGGTCAAGAACCAAGTATGATGCAGGCGAAACGCCACATAAACTAGGACGGGCAAGCGGCGATGCTTGTCGCACAGGCGCGGAGTATGAGCGAGGCGTTGTTGGGGCGCTAGGTGCGCGCCGCCCGGGCGCAACTGGTCCGCCCGGTGGGCCGTGAGGCGCTGGAGCAGGAAAACAAGCAGTTGCGGGCCCAGTTGGCACGCGCCGAAACGGAGTGCGATATGTTGAAAATGCGCTTGACATCTACCAAATGCTTGAAGCGCATTTTCACAAAAGACGGGCCGATGAAACGCTTCGCTTTTATTGCCGTATATACTCACTGCTGGCCTGTACGGCAGCAGTGTCAGCTGCTGGACTTTAGCCCGAGTAGCTACTGCGCGTGGTGTGAACGTGTCCCTACACTGGCGGCTGCGCTAGCCCTGCCCGCTTGGCCATAGCGAACCAGCGAGTGTTTACCTCCCACGCTGGCCTCTACGGCCCGCGCCGGCTACGGGCCCACCTACAGCGTAAAGGCCACCACGTAGGTCGGCAGCGGTTGCGCGGCTAGCTCAGTGCCAGTGGCTTACGCGCTCTGTGCACCCGCGTAAGCTCGCGGCGACTACGCACTTACCCAAACTGACTCGCAGGCCGTGACGGCCGCCAACAAGCTGGCTACCTAGCTCGTAGCCACCGCTCCGAACCAGATTTGGGTCGGTGGCATCACTTACTTGGCCTTGGCGACGGGCCAGTGGGCCTATCTGGCTTGTTGGCACGATGCTGTTGAGCGACGCGTGGTGGGCTGGCAGGTCAGCAAATTCTTGCACACCGGCTTAATTCTGACTGCTTTTAACCGGGCCGTGGCCGTCTGCCAGCCCCCACCGGGGCTGCGCTTACACGCCGACCGCGGCAGTCAGTATACCAGCGAGGCGTTCACCACCTTGCTTGACCGCACGGCAATTGCCAGCCTGAGTCGACCGGGTAATCCCTATGATAACGCCTTGACTGAGAGCAGTTGAAGCGCGTTCAAAAATGAATTGCTGCCCCGTGGGGCCTACTTTGCTGACTTGCAAGAGGCGCGTTTCGAACTAGCCGAATACCTCGACCACTATTGAGGTGGTCTGGCTAAAAGGGACAGTGAGAAGTCTTAATTTCCGCTGCTCAAGAATGAAAAGCCGAATTTTAGTGGGTTGTCCAACACTCGTAAAAAATGCTCGCCCACCTTCAAAGCCGAGTGTGTCCGGTAAGTAGTCGCCGGAGCGCGGCAAACGGACGTAGCGTGTGCCCAGAGTGTTTCGCTGGCCTTATTGGGCCGCTGGTAACGCCAAGCGCTGAAGCAAGCAGTGCTTAGCGGGACTAAATCAAGGGCCTCCAGGCCGAAATCAAGCGGGTAGAAATGGAGCGCGACATTCTGAAAAATCGGCGGTTGGTTTACTCAGGTAGCTGATTTTGGCAAGCGATACGGCGTAATAATGTCGTCTGGTCGCGTCAGTTAGCAGTTGGCTAAACAAAAAGCTCTCAAGAAGACTGCTCCTCGCAACACCAGAAGGCAACAATACCACTTATATCGCGCCATGGTTACGCAGGGTTTGAGGTGGTGACAGAGGATGTAAAATATTTTGTATGGAATACTTTTTTTACACAATCACCTTACCTTTGCTTAGCAAAGAATAAATAGCCCCGTATCATGCTCCCCACTGCCTTACCCGCTCAACTCCG
This sequence comes from uncultured Hymenobacter sp., assembly GCA_964251335.1. GTDB lineage: Bacteria > Bacteroidota > Bacteroidia > Cytophagales > Hymenobacteraceae > Hymenobacter. The sequence continues at coordinate 1,833 of CAXUKA010000076.1, read as the reverse complement.
CTACGAACAACTAGCTTTTCGGATGCTGGATTGGATACGAGGTATTCTGCCCTTGCCTGATGCGCTGGTATTCGTATTGCAACTGTTAGCATGGGCGCGCCTTTCACAATTAAATCAGATACCAGCCAAGTATCACTTATGCCCAGGTAATGAGCCGGCTAACTGGGCGGAACTAGTCAAAATCTTCCAGCTGTTACGCGAATCCGTCGTCCCGATAACGAACCGATTAGCCTTTGACTTTCTTCAGGAGCCGGGTAAATACATCGATACAGATGAACTTTACCAGCTACTGGCCGAATTGAGGGAAGCAGACATAACCGCTCCCTGGCCGGGAACTGCGCTAGCCGATTATGTGGCGGCCGTGCAATTCCAATCAGTAGGTAGCGCGCTAACAAGCATCCCGCCGGCCGTTGCAGATTTATTGCTCGACCTGCTACCACTGACCCCAACTACTCAGTTGTACGCGCCCTCTGATGCGAGTTTACAACTGACTTACCGGGTACTGGGCCGCACGGCCCATGTGTATACATCTACCCCTTACCACACGCCACTACCCGCATTATTTAGCATCTTAACAGGGGAGCAGGGGCACGTAGTAGTAGGGGAGGAGCTAATTCTACCGGTATTCCAGCAAACCGGGCAAATCCAACAGTTCGAGGTGGGGGTAGCTCTACCCCCACCTGGCGCGCGGGTAAGTGAAGATCTAACGCAGGCTGACCGCTTCAACCGGTTCAGGGAGTCGACTACGTCGCGGGCCGTACTCAGCATCCGCCATTTGCTAGCTACCGTGCGAGGTCCCATCGTCGTGGGCGTGCCAAACGGTCTTCTCTTCAGTTCTGGGGTTGAACACGCTTTACGGGTCGAATTGCTGGAAAGCAAAATAGTACAGGGGATAGTGGCCTTGCCGCCGGCCCTGCTGCCTGAAAGTCTGCAGCAATTTTCCATCCTATTGCTTGACCCAAGCCAGCAAGCCACTCACGTGCAGTTCGTAGATGGCACCCGACCGGAGTTTTACACCCGCACCGGTCGGGGACGCAGCCAACTCACTAACTGGCCCGCCCTAAGTGCGGCCCTGCGTACCCGGCAGGACAGCTCGTTTGCTCGGCTTGTATCCGTGACTGAGGTGCTGGCTAATGATGCAAATCTACAGGCCTCCCGCTACTGCGACCAGTCCGCTCGGACGACGGCTCAGGCACTGGCCGCCGCCTACACCACGCGGCCCCTGGGCGAATTGGTGCAGGTAGTGCGTCCCCTGCCCCCGGTCCGTGGGGAAGACTCCGTTATGGTCGCAGAAATCAATCCCGGCGATTTTCCGGCTTACGGCTACCTATCGGCGGCCGGCCGCCACATACCCGTTGCGACGCGGCAGTTGACGCGCGACCCGGCCCGGCGCGTGCGGGCGTACGATGTGGTGCTTACCGTGAAAGGTCCGGTCGGCCGGGTGGCCCTGATTGGCGCGGATCCACCCGAAGCCACTGTCGTTGGGCAGTCCTGTTTGGGGCTGCGGATGGTAGCTGGTAACTCCTTGGATGCCCACGTACTGTGGCTATTTCTGCGGTCCGCACCTGGGCAGGCGCTGCTGCAGCGCATTGTGTCAGTAGGGTCAACTGTGCCTCTCATTCAACTGCGGGAACTGCTACGGGTAGCCGTGCCGGTTCCGACAGCTGACCAGCAGCAGGCACTACTTGAGCGATTCATGGACTTGCAGGCACTGGAAGAGCAGCGCCGACAACTACGCCAGGAGCAGATGGCCTTGGTGGAAACAGCTTGGTCAACTTAAAGCCGGTCGGGCCCCGCTTTCCGCAATTTATCAGTAGAACAGCCCTTGGTTAC
>CAXUKA010000075.1:0-20691 GCA_964251335.1 uncultured Hymenobacter sp. | reverse complement strand
CTGCTGTACCTAGCAGGGCTGGCGCTGGCTTTTGGGCTGCTGGTGCGACAGGTGGCGCGACGCGGCTGGCGGCTTTTTGCAGCAGCAGGCGAGTGGCAGGACTTACTTTTCTGGGGTGCGGGCGCGGGACCTTTTGTGGCGGTAATCGTCTTGCACTCCATTTTATACGATGGGTGGCGACAACTGTACTTTGCCTACCCGCCGCTGCTACTGCTGGCCCTGCGGGGGCTGGTGGCTGCGTGGCGTTGGCGGCCGCCGGGGCCGGTGCCCCAGGCAGGCTGGCAAGGCGCGCTGGCTTTGCTAATAGCCACTTGCCTAGCCTTCACGGCGAGCACGATAGTCCAGCTGCATCCGCTCGAAAATGTGTATTTCAACGCCTTGGCTGGGCCGCACCCCGAGCAGCGCTACGAGTTTGACTATTGGGGCCTGAGCTTTCGGCAGGGCTTGGCCTGGGTGCTGCGCCACGACAGCCGGCCGCTCATTGTGGTGCGCACCAACCTGGGGGCTACCGATGTGATGAACAGCCACTTGCTGCCACCTGCCGACCGGGCGCGGCTGATTATCCAGCGCTATCGCGAAGGGCCGGCCGATTATTTTATGACCACCTACCGCTACCATCCGCAGCCTTACAGCGGCCTTGGCGCGCCCGTGTATTCGCTACGCGTGGGGGCCGAGGGGCAGCGGGTTTTCGACATTTTTCGGCTGCGCTAAGGGTAGGCTGCCGGGCGTAGCGACGCGGCACTACCGATTATTGCATAATTTTTCTCGCTAATGGCTTACGACTCCTCCCCCGCTTTTGCCGCCGCTCAGGATGCGGCCGACACTCTCGCTCACTTCCGCCAGGAATTTCTCTTTCCGAAAGGCCCTGATGGGCAATCGGTGGCTTACTTCTGCGGCAACTCGCTGGGTTTGTTGCCCAAAGCAGCCCGCGCTGCCGCCGAGCGCGAGTTTAAGGCCTGGGAAGAGCGTGCCGTGGAAGGCCACTTCACTGGCGATGCGCCCTGGATGACCTACCACGAAACGATGGCTGATGCCACCGCCCACGTAGTCGGCGCTAAACCCGACGAAGTGGTGGTAATGAATACCTTGACGGTAAACCTGCACCTGCTGCTGGTGACTTTTTATCGCCCCACTGCCACCCGCTACAAGGTGCTGATGGAGGCTGGCGCTTTCCCCTCCGACCAATACGCCCTCGAAAGCCAGGCCCGCCTGCACAACCTCAACCCCGAAGATGCAATAGTGGAAATTGCGCCGCGGGCTGGCGAATACACCCTGCGCACTGAGGATATTGAGGCCAAAATAGCGGAGCTGGGCGACTCGCTGGCTACGGTGCTGTTTGGGGGCATCAACTACTACACGGGGCAGGTGTTCGATATGGCGGCCATCACGCGGGCGGGGCACGCGGTGGGGGCCACGGTGGGCTTCGACCTGGCCCACGCAGCTGGCAATGTGGTGCTGAAGCTGCACGACTGGGACGTGGACTTTGCCTGCTGGTGCAACTACAAGTACCTCAACTCGGGGCCGGGTGGCTCGTCGGGTATCTTCGTGCACGAGCGCTTCGCCAACCGTCCCGACCTGGTGCGCCTGGCTGGCTGGTGGGGCCACGACCAGGCCGCTCGTTTCCAGATGAAAAAAGGCTTCCAGCCTATGCAGGGCGCAGCCGGCTGGCAAGTATCAAACGGCCAGATAATTACCCTGGCCATTTATAAAGCCAGCGTAAATTTATTTGAGCAAGCGGGCGGTATGGCAAAACTGCGCGCTAAGAGCGAACAGCTAACCGGCTACCTCGAATTTCTCATCAACTCACTAGGCCTGCCCAAGACCAAGCTCGAAATCATTACGCCTACCAACCCGACCGAACGCGGTTGCCAGCTGTCGCTGCTGGTGCACGAGCGCGGGCGCGAGCTGTTCGATTTTCTGGCCGCGCAGGGCATTATTGCCGACTGGCGCGAGCCGAATGTTATCCGGCTTGCACCCGTACCGCTCTATAATTCGTTTGAGGATGTGCGCCGAGCGGGCGCGGCCTTGTTTCAATTTTACAATGAGTAATGAAGAAGGAGCTGACTTTTGGTAATGGCCTAGCCGCAACCATTCAGCTGCTTAGTTCATTGCTAATTGCTTAGTATCAATCATGGAAGAATACGCGGCCAAAATGGCCCTCAAACCCGACGCTGCACTACGCGAATACGTGACTGGCCACGCCCAGTACCGCGAAGATGCCGTGCTTGCAGCCCTCGACGAGCTGCGGCGGCGGGGCCAGCCCGCGCCCGAAGATGCCGCCCTACGCCCGCAGCTCGAAGCGGTGGTGCAGGCGCAGCAGGCCGCCGAGAAGGCTTCGACCGAAGCCGAAACGGCCGAAGAAGAACTGCCCCATCTCTATTCGCCGGCGGGCATCATTGTGGTGTCGGCTACGCTGTCGGTGGTGGCGGGTGCCGTGCTACTGGCCATGAATATGTATCGCCAGGGCAAGGGCAGCGCTATTGTGCGGCTGTTTTTGGTGGTGGCGGCTTATTTGGTGGGGCGTGCGTTTTTGCTGAGATGGCTGCTGTCACAGCATCTGTTCACGCTTTCCATGGCCTTTTTTATCGATGTACCGCTGATTATGTCGTACATCTGGTGGTTTTGGCCGCGCTATATCGGCACCTACCGGTTTCAGTCGCGCAACTGGCTGCTGCCACTGGGAGGGTGTATGCTCCTGCTCATGGGCCTAAGCTACCTGCTGATGTCGAATCCTACCACGGCCCAGATGATGAAGCAGCAGCTAGAGCAAATGCAGCTACCGAAGTAGTTCTTTTATTCATTGCCAACAAAGAAGGCCCGGCCGCACAGTGTGCAGCCGGGCCTTCTTGTTGAAAGTTATATTGTTGATTAGCCTTTCAGCTGGCAAAGCACTGTTTCGCCGCCTTTCACTTTCTGGCCTAGCTGCACTTTGATATCAGCATCGAGCGGCACGAAAACATCGACCCGCGAGCCAAATTTGATGAAGCCAAATTCCTCACCTTGGCTTACTTCGTCGCCCTCATTCACATACCACACAATGCGGCGGGCCATGGCCCCGGCTATCTGGCGGAAGAGCACGAGCGGACCGGCATCGCTTTCCACAACTACCGTAGTACGCTCGTTGTCGGTGCTGCTTTTGGGGTGCCAAGCCAGCAAGTATTTGCCGGGGTGGTACTTGAAGTAGCGCACGATGCCCGACACCGGGTTGCGGGTGATGTGCACGTTGATAGGCGACATGAACACGCTAATCTGTCGGCGTGGGGCCTCAAAGTATTCAGATTCATACACTTCCTCGATTACTACAACCTTGCCATCGGCTGGGGCTAGCAGTAGGTCTTCGTGGGTGAGCAGACGGCGAAACGGCGACCGGAAAAATTGGAGCAGCGTGAGGAACGCTATTACCGAAGCCCCAGCAAAAATGCGGTTAAAGGCCACATTAGGGCTGTTGTAGCGGTTCAGCAGCAGGTTGAGGGCCAGCAGCACAAGCAGCGTCACAAACAGGATGCGGCGGCCTTCTTTATGTATCTTAATCACAGATTTAACGGATTTAACGGATTGCGCAGATACGCCGCTGGCGCGGCTGGCTATCTGAGGGTAAGGGCATAGCTGCGCTAGCTGCTTTTCCTTACGTAAGAGGGGTCAGTTGGTAAACACTTTGTAAAGATTTACCGTGCTTCGCCACCCCAAAAGTAGAAAGGCGCGGGCCAACTGACCCGCGCCTTCAAAATTAAATTCCAAGCAGCGTCAACAAATTTACCACCTCCCCCAGAGTAGCCAGCCCCGTAGGGGCGCATCCGCGAAATCTGTTAAATCTGTTGATTCTGAGGTCTTAGTAGCCGCCGCGGTACTTATACGTCTGGGCCACTTTGTCGATGGCCACTACGTAGGCCGCAATACGCAACGAGATATTATACTTCTGGCTCACCGCATACACCTTTTCGAAGGCATCGGTCATGATGCGGTCGGCGCGCTCGGTCACCATATCGAGGCTCCACTTGAAGCCCTGCTTGTTTTGCACCCACTCGAAGTAGCTCACCGTCACGCCGCCCGAGTTGGCCAGAATGTCGGGCACCACCGAAATGCCTTTGCCATAGATAATAGGGTCGGCCGAGGCCGAAGTAGGGCCGTTGGCACCTTCCACAATCAGCTTGGCCTTGATATAGGGCGCATTGTGCTCCGTGATAACATCTTCGACGGCGGCGGGCACCAGTACGTCCACGTCCGATAGCAGCAGTTCGTCGGCATCCATCGGCTCGGCACCAGCGAAGCCGTCGAGGCGGCCGGTGTGGGCATTTTTGTACGCAATAGCTTCGTCGATGTTGATGCCGTTATCGTTCCAATACGCACCCGAAACGTCGGAAATCGCCTTAATTTTCAAGCCTTTGTCAAACATCAGCTTGGCCGTCCAGGAACCCACGTTGCCGAAGCCTTGGATAGCCACCGAGGTTTCCTCGATTTTCATGTCCAGCTTGCTCATGGCGGCCAGGCACGATACCATTACGCCGCGGCCGGTGGCCTCGGTGCGTCCCAGCGAACCGCCCATTACGAGAGGCTTGCCGGTCACAACGGCCGAGGAAGTCTGGCCCACAGTTTTGGAATACTCGTCCATTATCCAGGCCATTTCGCGGGGGCCGGTACCCATGTCGGGAGCCGGAATGTCGCGGTCGGGGCCGAATACGTCCTTCATGGCTACGGTGTAGGCACGGGTGAGGCGCTCCAGCTCGCCGGGGCTCATGGTGGTGGGGTCGCAGATGATGCCCCCTTTGGCCCCGCCGTAGGGGATATCGACTACGGCGCACTTCCAGGTCATCCAAGCGGCGAGGGCTTTTACCTCGTCGATGTTCACATTTTTGTCGTAGCGAATGCCGCCTTTGCTGGGGCCAAGGATAGTGTTGTGTACCACGCGGTAACCCTCGAATACGCGCACCGCGCCGTTGTCCATCGACACGGGCAGGCTCACAATTACCTGCTTGTCAGGAGCCTTGAGCACGGCGTAGGTAGAATCATCGAGCCCCAGGATTTCGGCCGCCACATTGAAGCGCGACATCATGGACTCAAGCGGGTTTTCGGTGTGGCCGACCTTGGGGGCGGGCTCTTTGTACACAGTGGTGGTTGCCATGTGAGGAGAAAAATTGGTGAGGGTGGGTGGGAAAGGGATGAGGTTTTGCGCTTACGAAAACGCCCCACAAAGGTACGAACCTCCCCGCTGCCCTATCGGCAGCGCCACCGCCTCCCCGCCCCCAACAGGCTTTATATCAAGCCAAACGCCCTTATGAGCACGCTCAACAACTTCGGCATCAATACTCGGTACAGTATTTTATCCTACTAATACTTGCAGTAGTGCCAGCACCGGCAACACCAGCAAAAAGGCATCGAACCGGTCGAGCAGCCCACCGTGGCCAGGCAGGAACGTGCCCGAGTCCTTCACCCCCGCGCTGCGCTTGAGCATCGACTCGGCCAGGTCGCCGAGCGGGCCGAACACGGCCACCACGCCCGCCGCTACCAGCCGGTGGCTCAAGGGAATATCGGGCAGAAAATAACCCGCCACCGCACCTACGATGAGCGTAAGGAGCGCCCCACCGGCCCAGCCTTCCCACGTTTTGCCGGGTGAAATGCTGGGGGCCAGCTTGTGCTTGCCGAAGTTTTTGCCGGCGAAATAAGCCCCGGTGTCGGCCGCCCAGATGAGGAAGATGAGGAAGAAAACGCGGCGCGGGTCGAAGCCATGATTACCATGCGCTATGACAGTAAGCAAAGCCATGGGGATGCTGACATAGAAAATCCCCCCTAATGCTGCGCCAATATTGGCAAACGGCTGTGAGGACTTTGGCCAGGCCGACAGCTCATATAAAAGCGAAACAAAGCTTAGCGCTACGGTTGTAAGCAGCACTCGCAGCGTAATGAATTCCCAGCCCCGCATGGGATTATAATAGCTTGCTTCTGCCACATGAGCGAAAACTCCAGTCGAAGTATTCTTTTCAAAAAAGAAGCCTATCCAAAAGAATTGGTACCAGAAAATAGCGAAGATGATTATGCCACCCACAATTCCTAATAGCGCCAATGGCTTATATCCACCAGCCCGCATGATGCGATAAAATTCCTTCAGCATCACGGCTTGTACGCCGGCAAAAAACAGCCCGAATGAGATAGGCCCGCCGAAGGTGCAGCCAAAGAGCAAAGCGGCGGCGAGGGCACCCCAAATCACGCGCAGGCGCAGGTTGCTGGGGCCTTTGGGCTGGGAATCGGGCGAAGAAGCGGGGTCGAGGGCTGGGTTCAAAGGAGCAGGAAAAGTAGGGAGCGGGGCTGGCCGCCGCCCATCGTGGAATAGTTAGGCTATAGGCTCGTCGCCCGAGTGAGCAGGGACAAGCCCCACTCCCATCGCCATGCGCTGGTGTAGCACATACAGCAGCGCCGCACTCAGGGCCACCGACGGCACTATCCAGGCCAGGCCCAGCGCAGCCTCGGGGTCGAAGGAAGGCGGCAGCAGCTTGTGCTGCACTAGGTAAAGCAAGACAAGCTGAAAGGCATTTTGGGTGAAGTGCGCGGCCATCGGCACCAGGATATTGCCGCTCCACTCGTAGAGATACCCCAGCACCAGCCCCAGCAAAAAGCGTGGCACGAAGCCAAAAAACTGAAAATGAATGGCCGAAAACGTAGCCGCCGTGAGCCAGATGCCCACGTGCCTTGACTTAAACCACCGCTGCACATTGGGCTGAAACACCCCGCGAAACACTAGCTCCTCGGCTATAGCGGGCACGGCGGCAATTACCACCAGCCCCATTAATAGCCGGCCGGGCGTCGAAAACTCGGTGAGAAACTTGGTGAGTTCGGCAGCATTGTCTTCCAGCTCTCGCGCCCACACTTCAAAATCGTGTAAAAAAGCCGGAAAATGCGCGCTGGCGTTCCAAGCCACTACCCCCGACAAAGCCGGCACCAGGCAAACAATGAGCACGGCTGCTGCCAGCAGCCACCAGCCCGCCCGTAGCCGGCGCGGGGCAAAGTACTTGCCTATTGGCAGCCGCAGCAGCAGCGGCAGTGCCAGTGCGCCCACTCCTATGCCCGCCAGCGACAGCCCTTGCAAGAGCATCAGCATGGCCCATGCCTGCGGGTGGCCGGCCGGACGGGCCGCCAGCTCGCTAAAATCTTGCACCGACAGCCCAAAGCCGACCAAGGCCACCACCAGCGCCACAAAATACCCAAGGCACAGCCCTGCCACTGCCAGCGCCACCAGCAGCAAAAGTTGCAGGAGCGGATGCGGCAGGCGGGCAGGTAAACCTTTCATTGGGGCAGGGGTGTTCAAGGGGGTGTAAATTTGCGCAATAAATTTTCGTTGGGCACCGCAGGCCTTATCTGTCATTGCGAGCGCAGCGAAGCAATCGCACCCGGTGAGTACCCGTTTGGCTCGTCCTGATGCGGTTGCTTCGCTACGCTCGCAATGACCGACGATTACTACTGACAACCGTTTATAACGCTCGCTAAAACCCTACTCTATCCTCGTGGTCAACATCCGCAATATCCAGCTGCCCGACTTCCCGCTTCTGCTCGCCCCGATGGAGGACGTGAGCGACCCGCCCTTCCGCGCCGTGTGCAAGGCCAACGGGGCCGACCTCATGTACACTGAGTTTATATCGAGCGAGGGCCTGATACGGGCGGCGGCCAAAAGCCGCCAGAAACTCGATGTGTTTGATTATGAACGCCCCATCGGCATCCAGCTCTTCGGCTCCGATGTTCACACGATGGGCGAGTGCGCCGCTATCAGCACCGAGGCCGGACCTGACCTTATTGATATCAACTACGGCTGCCCGGTGAAGCAGGTGGCCCTGCGCGGTGCGGGCGCAGCCCTGCTGCGCGACATTCCGAAGATGGTGGCCATGACCGCCGCCGTGGTCAAAAACACCCACCTGCCAGTGACCGTGAAAACCCGCCTCGGCTGGGACAACGACACCCTAAACGTGGAGGAAGTAGCCGAGCGCCTGCAAGATGTGGGCATCGAGGCCCTCACAGTACACGGCCGCACCCGCGTGCAGCTTTACAAAGGCGAAGCCGATTGGCGCTTAATTGCCAAAATCAAGGAAAACCCGCGCATCAAAATCCCGATTTTCGGCAACGGCGACATCGACTCGCCCGAAAAGGCGCTCGAATACAAAACCCGCTACGGCGTAGACGGCGTAATGATAGGCCGCGCCGCCATCGGCTACCCCTGGATTTTCCGGGAGGTGAAGCACTTTGTGGCCACCGGCCAGAAGCTCGCTCCGCCCACGCTGGAGGAGCGCATTGCCATGTGCAAAATGCACTTCGACAAGAGCCTAGAGTGGAAAGGCCCGAAAGCGGGCATTTTTGAGATGCGCCGACACTACGCGCACTATTTCAGAGGCTTAGAAGGAGCCAAGCAGTGGCGCACCCGCTTGGTCGATGCTGAGAATGGAGCCGATGTGTACGCCATTCTGGAGGAAATCGCGGCCAGCGACGCGGTGCTGGTCGGGTAACTGCCGCCATTTATTTTATCCGTCATGCTGAGCGTAGCGCAGCGCAGTCGAAGCATCTTGGCCACTTCATTGCTAACGACAGGAGTTAGCTAGCCAGCCAAGATGCTTCGAATCCGCTGCGCGGACGCCAGATGAGCATGACACGTTTTTTTAACCGCTTTATTTTTTCTGGCTCTTAATTTCCTGCTGGCGCATAGGCATTTTATCCACGGTGCTGAAGAGGTCTGCCGGGGCAACTGGCTGAATCGTGGTGAGTTTCACGCCGCCATCTTTGCCGATGAGCACCACCGCAAAGCCCGTGAGTGGCTGCTTAAGCTGCTGCGCCCAGTACTGGCGGTCGGCGGGCGTAAGCTGGCTATAAATCAGTTGCAGCACCAGAAAGTCGCGCTCCTTGAGCTGGGGACCGACAGTAGCGAGTAGCTGTTTTTGTTGCTGTAACTCGGGCTGGTCGGCCTTGGGCGCGCCCACCAGCAAGACGCGCTTTTGGCCGCTATTGGCACGCAGCGTCTGGGCCAGGGTGGACGTAGGCGGGGCCTTTTGAGCTGCTGCAAAATGCATCGGTAGCAGCAAGGCTGCCGCGAGCAAGAGGTTTTTCAAATGGGTCATGGCTGCGTACTGCGGTGGTTTGAGAAGCTAAGGTAGGAAAACGCGCTGCTGCGGGCAGGCGTAATTTTGCCCAATGCCCACTCGCTCCACTTCTCTCCCTCTGCCCGATGCTACCCCTCCGGCCGTGTCCACCGCCCCCGAGGTAGTAGCCGCGCCGCCAGCGCCTGGCGTGTCGCCGCTGGCCTGGGCGCTGTTGGTGGTGCTATCGCTCATCTGGGGCACGTCTTTTATCTTGATGAAGAAGGGCTTAGTCGTGTTTTCGGCCATGGAGCTGGGCGCGGCGCGGGTAACTGTGGCGGCGCTGCTGCTGCTGCCCTTCGCACTGCGTGAGGTGGGCCGCGTCGAGCGCAGTCGACTCAAGTGGTTGGCGCTCAGTGGCACAGTGGGCACGCTTATTCCGGCTTTTCTCTTCGCCTACGCCGAAACACGGCTGGCCTCGGGGCTGGCGGGCGTGCTCAATGCCCTCACGGCGGTATTTGCGCTATTGATGGGCGCGCTGCTCTTTGGCCAGCGCCTCACTGGGCTGCGGGTGCTGGGCATCGCACTGGGCCTGCTGGGCACCGTGGTATTGATGCTGCTGGGCGGCAGCGGCGATGCCTCCGCCAGCCAGGGCAATGCTTGGTACGGCCTCTACATTGTGGCGGCCACGGTAGGCTACGGCCTTAGTGTCAACGTTATCAAGCACCGCCTGCATGCCATGACACCAGTGGCGGTTACCTCATTATTACTGCTCATTATCGGCGGGCCGGCGCTGGCGTATCTGCTATTGGGCACAGGCTTCGTACATAAGCTGGCCACGGTACCGGGCGCGTGGATGGCATTTGGCTACATTGCGCTGCTGGCTACGCTGAGCACGGCGGTAGCCACGGTGCTGTTTAATATGCTCATTCAGCGCTCGACTACCTTGTTTGCGTCGTCGAGCACCTATCTCATTCCCATCGTGGCGCTGGGCTGGGGCGCGCTCGATGGTGAAGCCTTCAACCTCTGGCACGCGTTGGGCATGGTGATTATTCTGGGCGGCGTATTCGTCATTCACCGGGCCCGGTGATTTTTAATGGGCAATTAACCATGAGCAATTAGCAGCCGAATAGCCCTGCTCATTGATAATTGTTCATTGCTCATTGACATACGGCCACTGCTGAAACCGCTGCGCCAGCCCCGCCTGCCGGGCTTGCCCACGCACGTAGGCCACGATGCGCACCAACTCAGCCGCATCAGCCACCGGGAAATCGAACCACCCGACTTGCCAAAACGGCGCTTCGGGTGGCAGTTTGGGGCGCACTAGGCGGCGGCATAGCTGCGCGGTGCGTTGGTGTAGCAAGTCGATGGCTGGGGCAAAAGACAACCGACTGCTGGCAGGCAGGTGCAGCACTAGGTGCACATGATTGGGCAGGATGGCGAAGGCGTGGACAACGAAGCCTGTTTCTTCTAGCATCATGATTTCGCCGGCTAGCACGTCGGCCATTTTCTCATTCTCAAAATACCGCTGGCCGATGGGCATGCGGTCGAGCACGGCGTCGAATTTGGCGAAGAAGGCTTTCTGGGCGCGGCGGTGGTCGGTGTCAGCCTCGTGGGCTTGACGCAGCTCCACCGTTAGCTCGTGGGCGGTGGCGGCCGGAATGGTACCGTGCAGGCGCAGGGTGATAAAAGAGGTTTCGCCGGGAGCCATGCGAGGGGATTAAAAATTAAAAATGCGGAATTAAAAATTGACCGATGGCAGGGCCAATTTTTAATTCCGCATTTTTAATTTTTAATCCTCCTAAAGCTTTATTGCTTTAGCAGACGCAACGTAGTCGAGCCGGCCGGGCCGACCAGCTGCACCAGGTACACGCCAGCCGGCTGAGTGCTCAAGTCGAGCGGCAGGGCGGCCGCGCCGGCGGGCACTACTTCGTTCACCGTCAATACGCGTTGGCCCAGCATATTCACTACGGTGCCCCGCAGTTGGGCGCTGGTCGGGAAGTTTGCCAGCAGTGTAAATTGGCCGGCGCTGGGGTTTGGCACAGCCGTAATGGTCGCCGAAGCCAATTCGCCACCCTGCACCACTACCACCGGCGAGAAGCTGGCTGTGCCATCGGTATCTACTTGGCGCAGGCGATAATACGCCACGTCAGCGACCGGCTGCGCATCCACGAAGCTGTAGGTATGCGCGGTCGAGCTGGTGCCATTGCCGGCTACCGTACCCAAGGCCACGAAGCTTGCGCCATCGAGGCTGCGCTCTACTACGAAGTGGTCGTTGTATAGCTCGCTGGCGGTGGCCCAAGTGCAAGCTACGGTGGTGCCTACGCGCTTGGCGTCGAAGGCTACCAACGTCACGGGCAGCGGGCCAACCGGGCTGGACGTGAGGGCGAAGGGCGAAAACTTAGTCACGTTGGTACGCTGTACAGTGTATTGTCCGTCGGTGTTGCTGCCTTGGTAGGTGCTGCCGGTTTTGCTGGCATCCCAGGTGTTGGTGCTCGAGGTGTAGTGGTCGAGGTAGCTATTGGCGCGCACAAACCTGACACCTTCGCGGCTAGTGGCCCAGCCCATTTTGAGCGTAGCCGATACGGGCGTGCTCGTTTCGTGGCCCACGTGCCAGGTGCTGTTCACGTTGCCGGTGTAGGCAGCAGGGTTCGAGCCAGTGCCATCGGCAGCGTATTTGGCATATACTCCGCTGATAACGCGCACGTTGTAGGTTTCATCCAGGTCGTTGCCCGCGCTGTTGACGCCCGCCGTAATCGACACGGGCAGGTAGTCGGCCGCCGCAGCCGACAGCGCCACCGGAAATAGCACGGCCGTGCTGCTGGTGCCGGCCCCAATCACGGTAGCCCGATACTCGCCGGTGCCGTTGGTTATTACTTGGCCGCCATTGGTGCGGCTAATAGTAGCACCGCGCAGCATCGTTAGGTCATTATTGCCCAGTTGCACAGCTTGGGGCGCGCTGCTGCTGGTGCTGCTCAGGGCCAGCGCTTCGGTCACCGTTACATTGCCGGTCAGGCTCTTGAGGCTAGCCCCACTAAAGTTGAGTTTGGCATAGGTAGCGGGCAGCACACTTTGCGCCGCAGTTGTGGAGGTGCAGGCATATTCTACGGTGCTGTTGGCGGCCATCGTGCCCAGAGTCAAGTTTGTAGGCGTGCCACCCAGCTTCAGGGTCGAGCCCGAGGCCACATCCATCACTGCCGATATCTGGTCGCCAGGGGCTAGGTAGAGGCTGGCTGGTGAGGCATCGGTACCTACTACTACCCGCGAATTATCGCCAGTTATCTGCCAGTTGCCGCTCAAACGCGAGGCGGTGTTGGTGCCTTGCACGTAATATGTCACGTTGGGAGCCGAGAAATCAACGGCCTTCCCAACGGGGTTGGCACCGTCCGAAGTCAGGCCCCAGGTAGCGCCCGCGCCCGAGGCGGTGCTGTTGAGATTGCCGGTAGTGCTGGCGTACAAGATGCTGGTTTCTGGGTAGATAGCAATGTCATCCATGCTAATACCGTTGCCATTGGTCGAAGAGTTAAATACGTAATCGAAGCGAATGACAATTTCTTGATTTTTGGCTAGGTTGACGTTGAGCAGGCGGTACTGAGCTGTGCGGCGGTAAGTAGCCGAGTTGCCATTGACCTGGCCCAGAATGCCGCCGGTAGCCGGAGCCTGCAAATCGAGCTGCGGCACAGCTGTCCAGCCATTGGTACCAGTGGCCTGGATAATGTCGTTGTTATTGAATGCCGTAGTGGTGCTATACTTCCGATACGCGGCCCGGAAGTAGGCATCAGTACCTAGCGAAGAGTTGTACCACTGTTCGATAGCATAGCGCACGTCCAGGTTTATGATAGTCGTGTTAGACATGTTGCGCAGCCGCACCGAGATGTAGCCCGTGCCGGTGTTACCGGCCAAGCCCCCGGCTATACCACCCAGCGCCCGGTCGGGTGCGTTGGTAGTGCCGAAGTTATAGGCGGCGCTGCCGCTCGAGGAGCCGTCATTCGGCACAAGAGTTGGCACCGGAAAGAAAACACCTCGATTATATCCTACTATAATACCAGGTATTGAAGAGTTAGTACCATTGGCATCAAATGGTACATTTCCAGTACCCATCATGTCAAAATTCTGCTTATAAGGGCTTAAATCAGCATCAGTAAAGGAGTACTGAGCCTGGGCCTTACCCCCAACAAGCAGAAGCATGAGTAGGGTTAACAGATTGTATATTTGGCGCATAAAAAAGGAGAAGGTTGAGTGATTTTTATATTTTTACGTCGAATTATACAATACTTGTATAATTCTCAGTTATCAAAATTATCAACCCTCTTCTTAATGCACCGTATTTTCTTTAAAAGATACAATAATATTTCACTGACGAGCTTATGCAATACTAACAAACATACTTACACTCAACATTTTAACATTATAAACAACTGATTATTAGATTTGTACAAGCGATACGTGCTAATGCTACTAAAAACCCTCCTATTTCCTGTTTATGCTCACCGCAGCCCAGGTGCCAAGGGGTTATCAAAGCCCAACTTTTGGCCAATACCCCGACTTACAAGCTTATGCATGCTCGCATGGTAGCGCTAAGTTCTTTTTGCTCGCCTCGGCGCTTGCCACCGGGCACCAGCCTACTAAGCAACGAGACTCATCGGCATTTGTACTGTAGCCAGAGCACGCTGCACTTACAGTTTTTAGGTTATTGCTCGTAATAATCCAGCCCTTTATGCGGGCGGTAGTAGCTAAGCTTCCCTCCCAGCTGGAAAGCCAGACCAAACCATCCTCCAGCCCGATTTAAAACTCTCCTGCACAATACCACAAATCAAGTCAGATGAATGCTTTGCAACCAGCAACCGGGTGCCTCAGACCCGCGACGGGGCTAGGCCATACTGCTTCTTGAACGCAAACGAAAAGTGCGATAAGTCTTCAAAACCGACTTCGAGGTACACTTCCGAAGGCGCTTTACCCTGCTCTTTCAGCAGGTAGTAAGCTTCTTGCAATCGCCGCTGCACCAGCCAGCGGCTGGGTGAGAGCTGAAACAGCTTCTCAAAATCGCGCTTGAACGTGGCCAGGCTACGCCCCGTGAGGTACGCAAACCGGCTCATAGCCACGTTGAAACGAAAGTTCTTCTGCATAAAAGCGGCTAGGTCAATCTTGCCAGGTTCGGTGAAATCAAACAGAATATTCTGCAGTTCCGGGTTGGCTTGCAGCAGTATCAGCAGCGCCTCGCGCACCTTCAGAGCCAGCAGCGGGGCATTATCAGGCTGCTCTAGCTGCTGGTAGGGTTGCAGCGAGGCCAGGTAGCTGTGGTAGAGCGGGTTGTTGGGTAGCGTCAGCACGGCATCGCCGGGCGGCTGCCGCTCGGCCTGATAACCATATTCGAGGCTAAAAGCGCGCAGCGTTTCCTGGTCGAACGACACGGAAAGCGACTTAAAATCGCCAGCATCCGAAAGCTGCTTGTTGAACTTAATCAGTTGGTTGCGCCGCAAAAACCGGAACGTGCCTTCTGGCAATGCGTAGCTTTTGGTGCCATCATTCAGCAGCAGCGTGCCCGCCAGCTGGTAGCTAAATACGTGCTCGGGCACGAATTGCTCGCCCTCCCGGCTGTGGTTGGTATAGCACGAGTACAGAATGCGGGGCCGCGTCGGCACTTCCTGGCGAGTGAACATAGCTAATTGAAAGTATTAATCTTATCAAAAATCGCCTATCGTTGCGAGGAGGCACGACGAAGCAATCACACCAAAACGAGTGCCGTTCGGGTGCGATTGCTTCGTTGTGCCTCCTCGCAACGACAAACGTTTTGTACGCAGCGTTACCTGATAGGCACATTTACCCGTGCCCTAAATACCGCTTGCCCGCTTCCGTTTCCAGAAAATTCACCACGCCGTCGCGGTCAGTCGAAACGCTGACCAAGCGCCATTTTTCCAGCTCGGCGTGCTTGGCTGCTTCGGCAAATTCGGTGATGGCCACGGCCTCGCTGCCTAGCAGCAAGTGCACGGGTGGCTCGGGGCTGGCCACGAGGTCAATCATGACTTTGGCCGCTTTGTCGGGGTCGCCCATCGGCTCGAAGCTGCCACTTTGGAACATGGCCACGCGGGGGCCGACGGTCGTTTCGTAGCCGGGCACCTCAGGGGCATAGGTCATCGAGTCGCCGGCCCAGTCGGTGCGGAAGCCGCCCGGCTCCACGCACGTCACCCGAATGCCCAGCGGCGCTACTTCCTTGGCCAGCGCTTCGCTAAAGCCGCCCAGCCCAAACTTGGCCGCCTGGTAGATGGCCACGCCGGGATTGCCCACGCGCCCACCCAACGAGCTGATTTGCAGGATGTGGCCGCTGCGCTGCTGGCGCAACTGCGGCAGCACGGCCCGCGTCACGGCGATGGGCGCGTAGAGATTGGTTTCGAGCTGGCTGCGCACCTGCTCTTCGGTGTAGCCCTCCACCGCGCCCGTGATGCCGAAGCCGGCGTTGTTCACCACCACGTCGAGGCGGCCGAAATGGGCCACGGCGGCGGCCACGGCTTGAGTAATCTGCTCGTTGTTGGTCACATCGAGCGCCAGCGGCAGAATGCGGTCGCCGTACTCGGCCACGAGGTCGGCGAGCTGCTCGGGGCGGCGGGCGGTGGCGGCTACGTGGTCGCCGTGGGCGAGCACGGCGGTGGTGAGGCTACGGCCGAGACCCCGCGAGCTGCCAGTAATAAACCAGATATTAGGCATGATTTTTTTAAGGTTAAGTTCAATGCAAAGGTCAGGCGAGACAGGAAGGGCAGCTTTGCTGAAAAGCTCATAGTTGCTTTGTTGAAAGGCTCACTGCACTATCCATAATCCAGCACATTTACCCTAATACCAGCTTCAACAGCTTGGCGCTGGTGCTCCGTTTAAAATAGCACATAGGTGCAATTATCACTTTGGTCAATAGCTAAGAATACACGCTTACGCTGGTGTTAAAAGGATTTCTAATTCATCGGGCGGCGAGGATGTAGAGATGCCTCCTTGATATCTTATCACTGTTCAGCTCGCCTGATACGAAGACGCGAGGGGGTGTCTCCGCATCCATCCGGTGCAGCAGCCTGAACGGCGCGTTTATCACTAATTACCTCACAATTACCTCATTTTAAATATTGTATTTGCACAGAGTAAAGCCACCAGCTACTAACCTCATCTCACCCTCGCCATGCCCGACATTCAACCCCGCGTAGCCGTGCCCGGCAGCGAGCGCACGCCCCTGCCCCACGCCCAGCAGCTGCACACCCCGCTGCCCAACGAGCGCCTGGAAGTGACCGTGCGCCTGCGGCCCAAAACGCCGCTGCCCGCCTCGTCCGATACCAGCGCCCTGGCCGATGTATCGCCCCAGCAGCGCACTTACCTCAGCCGCGAGGAGCTCGACCAGCACCACGGAGCCGACCCGCACGATATCAAGCAGGTAGCCGAATTTGCGCGGGCGCACGGCTTGGTAGTGGTGCACACCAGCGTGGCCGAGCGCAGCGTGCAGCTGTCCGGCACCGCCACTGAGTTTGAAGCTGCTTTTGGCACCCAGCTGCACCAATACAGCTACCCCGAGGGCACCTACCGGGGCCGCACCGGAGTCGTGACCGTGCCCGCCCCGCTGGGCGATATCGTGCAGGGCGTGTTCGGGCTCGACGACCGGCCTGCGGCCGAAGCACATTTCCAGGTGCGCCCGCCCGTGGACTCGGGCGCAATAGTAGCGCACGCTGTCAATCAGGCTTTTACCCCACCACAATTAGCTAAGTTGTATCAATTTCCGGCTGGCCTCGACGGAACTGGCCAGACCATTGCCATTATCGAGCTGGGCGGCGGCTTCAAGCCTCAGGACTTGACAACCTACTTCACCGGCCTGAAACTGCCCGTACCCACCGTAAAAGTGGTGAGCGTGAACGGTGCCCGCAATCAGCCTACCAATGCCAACAGCGCCGATGGCGAGGTGCTGCTCGATATTGAAGTGGCCGCCGCTGTGGCCCCTAAAGCCCAAATCGTGGTATACTTCGCCCCCAATACCTCGCAGGGATTTTTGAACGCAATAACTACCGCCATCCACGATAAAACCAACAAGCCCAGCATTATATCTATCAGCTGGGGCGGCCCCGAATCGACGTGGACTGCCCAGAGTATGGACCAATTCGACCAAGCCTTCCAGGCCGCCGCGCTTTTGGGCGTGACGGTATGCGTAGCTGCTGGCGACAACGGCTCGGCCGACGGCGTGGCTGGTGGGCAGCCGCACGCCGACTTCCCGGCTAGCAGCCCCTACGCGCTGGCCTGCGGCGGCACCAAGCTCACGGCCAATGGCACCACCATCAGCAGCGAAGTGGTCTGGAATGAGGGCACCGACAGCGCCACGGGCGGCGGCCTCAGCGCCCACTTCCCCGTGCCCGCCTACCAGAAGTCGATTAAGCTGCCCACTGCTGCCAAAGCTGGCCGGGGCCTGCCCGACGTGGCCGGCGACGCCGACCCCAACACCGGCTATCAGGTGCGCGTTGATGGCCAGAATATGGTGATAGGCGGCACCAGCGCCGTGGCCCCGCTGTGGGCTGGCCTGCTGGCACTTATCAACCAAAAGCTAACCAAGCCGGTGGGCTTTCTCAACCCGCTACTCTACGGCTCGCTGGTGGGCAAAAACGTGTGCCACGACATCACGAGCGGCAACAACGGCGCATTTTCGGCCGGGCCAGGCTGGGATGCCTGCACCGGCTGGGGCAGCCCACAGGGCAGCAATTTGCTGGCAGCTTTGCAGGCAAAGCCTGCGGCATAGCTACCGCCGCCGCAATTGCCGCAGCTGAAACCACTGCGCCACCCGCACCCCAATCAGCAGCGCAAGCAAGCCCGGAATGAATACCAATAGCACCCAGGTATTAGCCTCATTATAAGAGGTGTGGGTAAGGTTGGCCAGGTTCACCATAAAGTCGCAGCAGTACCAGAAGGCGAGGTGAATAAGGCGAGCCAGCGTGTGTATCAGACCGTTCATATCACCTGGCGTTGCTGTTTTAGTCGCTGAATACTGCTTTTGTTTCGTAGCGCTCCGTAGGTCAGCCACAGCAGCAGGCTGGGGATAAACACGAGGTAAAAGGCGATGTTGACCGCCGCATATAGCTGCCGGCCACCGGCAGAAAGCCCGGCAACCGTAGCCGCATACACCGGCCGCAGCTGGAAGTACAGCGGGCTATTGGCCCGCGTGATATGGCGGCAACTGTAGGCGGCGCAGTAGCGCGTGCAGCGCGTGGGCACGTAGGCTTTGGTGGGGGCGTGCGGGGCAGTTTCATTTACCCAAAGGCCGAAGGCCAAGGGCAAGAGCGCCAAGAAAATCGTTAAGAAGAAAGACTTCATACCAGAACCTGCATGTAATCACTTAATCGTCAGCACTCCGCTTTTCTCACTGAGCACCTCCTCACCCACCAGCATATCTATTGCCGCTGCAAAGAGCTGCCGCTGCTCCTCGCTAGGCCGGGAGAAGCCGAGTAGCCGGGCAGCGGGTAGAATTACCGCCTCACGCTCCAACGAAAAACTGTCGCGCACAACGGTGCGAACAGCGGCGGCAATTTCCTCGGGAGCCACGAAGGCGAGCTTGCGCGACACAACTGGCAGCTGGCTGCGGTCGCGCACGGGCGCAGCGGTGGCAGGCATGGTCGGCGTCCATAAAAACTCGTCCTGCACCCAGATGCTGCCGATAGTACCGGCCAGCCGCGCCGCCTCGGCCACGCTGGCACGAATGCGCGAGCCCACCTGCGTAGCGCCGGAGGCCGTGGCCAAGCGGCGCGTCACTTCATCGAGGTGCACGGGGCTTTCCACGGCCACTACCTCAGTCACCCAGGCGGCTAGGCGGGCCACCGGGTGCTGGTGCAGCTCACGCTGGCGGATGGTGGGTGGCAACTGCGCCACCTGGTAGGGCGCGGCGGCTGAGGTGGTGCCGAGCGCAGCGGGCTCTTCACGGGTCAGGCCGGTGGGTACGGCTTCGGCAATAGCCTCTGTTTCTTCGAGTTGGTCGAGAGTAGCCAAGCGGCGGGCGGCTTCGATGGCGGCCACGGCGCGGTCGGTCTCGCGGGTGGGGTCGCGCAGCCAGTCGGTACTCCAGATGCGGTGCAGGCGCCAGCCCACGGCTTCGAGCACCTGCTGGCGCAGGCGGTCGCGGTCGCGGGCCGAGCGGGCGCTGTGGTACATGGCCCCGTCGCACTCGATGCCCAGCACATGGCGCCCCGGCTGTTCGGGGTCAACTACCGCCAAATCAATGTAAAAGCCCTGGCTGCCCACCTGCGGGCGCACCACGTAGCCCCGCGCCGTAAGCGCCCGGTGTACAGCTTCTTCAAAGGGCGATTCTATTTCGCGGCCAGTGTCGGCAGCCTGGTCAAGGTGGCCGGTTTGGGCAAATTGCAGGAAAGCTTTGAGGGCCGCCACGCCGCCGGTGGCCGGGTTTTTATCGCGCACCCGCTCCAAGTCGAGGTCGCCGAAGGTCAGGTTGGTAAAAACTTCGCAACGCTGCTTAGCTCTTGTTATCAATACGTTGAGGCGACGCGCGCCACCTTCGTTGCTCAGCGGGCCGAAATTCATAGCCACGTAGCCATCCTTGGTGCGGCCGTAACCGATGCTGATGAGCATCACGTCGCGCTCGTCGCCCTGCACGTTTTCGAGGTTTTTGATGAAAAACGGCTCGTGCGGGTGGCGGTTGAAAAACGCTTCGGTTTCCGGGTATTGCTTGCGCCTGATTTCCAGCGCATCCTGAATGGCCTGGCGCTGAGCGGTGCTGAAAGCCACCACGCCCAGCGTGAGCTGCGGCGTGGTGCGGGCGTGGTGCAGCACGGCCTCGGCCACGGCGGCGGCTTCGAGCGGATTGGTGCGCGTGGTACCGCGCTCGTAGTAGGTTTCGGGCAGGTGATGGTACATCAAACCCAGCTGCCCCTGCCCGCCCGGACTGGGGAAAATCACCAGCTTATCCTGATAAAATAAGTGGTTGGAAGGCGCGATAAGCGACTGATGCAGCGAACGATAATGCCAGCGCAGCATACGCTCGGGCATCTGGCGGGCCTTGCATAGCTCCAGAATGCTTTGATTATCAACGGTCACGTTTTCGTCGTCGGCCGCCTCGCCGGTGCCGGTCAGCGAATCGAAAAAGCTGGTGGGCGGCAGCTGCTTCGAGTCGCCTACCACCACCAGCTGCCGGCCCCGCGCA
Organism: uncultured Hymenobacter sp.; assembly: GCA_964251335.1. Taxonomy (GTDB): domain Bacteria; phylum Bacteroidota; class Bacteroidia; order Cytophagales; family Hymenobacteraceae; genus Hymenobacter. The sequence continues at coordinate 483 of CAXUKA010000075.1, read as the reverse complement.
ATGGCCCCGAGCGCATCGACGGGCTTCACCTGACTGGCTTCATCAAATACCACGAGGTCGAACTCGACCGCGCCGGGTGGCAAGAAGCTGGCCACCGACAGCGGCGACATCATAAACACCGGCTTGATGGCCTGCACCGCCCGCCCTGCCTGCTGCATGAGCTTGCGCAGAGGCAAGTGCCGGGTCTTCTTGGCAAACTCGTTCTTAATCACCAGCATCTGGCCCAGCGCCTGGGCATTGGGCAGGCCCTCGTAGTGCTGGCGCATGGCCCGCACCCGGTTGTGGTACAGCGAGTCGCGGTCGGCCTGCCGGAAGCGGGCAGCCACCTCCTCGTGCCCCGCTCGCTCGAACTGCCGCAGGGCCGGGTACTGCTCGTAAGCTGTTTTTTGCAGGTATTCCAGCCAAGTTTGGCGCACGGCGGCGGCTAGGTTCTGGGCGGCTTCGGGCCAGCTTTCGGCCGGCACCAGCCTCTCGGGCACGTGC
>CAXUKA010000074.1:0-20827 GCA_964251335.1 uncultured Hymenobacter sp. | reverse complement strand
CAAATACACCAGGAGCAGGGCCGAGATTAGAAAAAGGCCAGTTGCTTGGTTGCGGTCCATTTACACTAAAAAGAATACGAACTACAAAGGTACAGCCGGGCGGGGCAGGCGGCTGAATAGAATTGTGGGGCGTAGGTAATTGTCTGTTATTGCGCTTTTACTTATCTCAAGTAGTGCTTTGCCATTACGTGCCCTAGCAACAAAGCAACCCTTCCGGCCCGGTAGCGCTACTGCACCAACGCGACCGAAAAGGTTGCTTCATTGTGCCTCCGCGCTCTGACAACGCGAGAGGCAGGTAAATACTTTACAGCCCCTTTTTGCGCTGCATGGCCGCCTTCACAAACCGCACAAACAGCGGGTGCGGGTTCTCCACGGTGCTCTTGAGCTCGGGGTGAAACTGCCCGGCCACGAACCACGGGTGCACCGTTTTGGGCAATTCAATTACCTCAACCAAGCCTGTGCCGGGGTTGATACCCGAGGCCGACATGCCGGCTTCTTCAAAGCGCGCCAGGTACTCATTATTAAACTCATAGCGGTGGCGATGCCGCTCACTAATGGTGTTGCGGCCGTAGGCTTTCGCGGCCCGCGAGCCGCGCTTGAGCTCGCAGGTGTAGGCCCCGAGGCGCATAGTGCCGCCCTTCTGGGTGATATCTTTTTGGTCGGACATGAGAGCAATGACCGGGTCGGGCGTGAGCGGGCTCATCTCGGTCGAACTGGCCTCGGGCAAACCCAGTACGTGGCGGGCATACTCCACCACTGCCACCTGCATGCCCAGGCAAATGCCGAAGAACGGAATGCCCTGCTCGCGCACGTAGCGCACGGCCTCAATCTTGCCCTCAAAGCCGCGCTCGCCGAAGCCGGGCGCAACTAGCACACCATCAACCCCTTCGAGCTGCTGAGCCGCGTTCTCCGGTGTCAAGAATTCGCTCTGGATGGTGCGGACTTTTACTTTACATTCATTGAAAGCACCGGCATGGATAAATGATTCAATGATAGACTTATACGCGTCGGGTAGCTCCACATACTTGCCCACCAGCGCAATGGTCACTTCCTCGGTCGGGTTTTTCAGACGGCCCAAAAACTCCTTCCAGTTTTCTAGCTCCGGCGCGTGCCCACCATTCAGGCGCAGCTTGCTGATAACGCGGGCATCGAGCTCCTCTTTCAGCATCAGCAGCGGCACTGAGTAGATGGTATCGGCGTCGAGGCTTTCGATAACAGAGTTGATTTTGACGTTGCAAAACAGCGCGATTTTGCGGCGCATCTCGGCCGGAATCGGGTGCTCGGAGCGGCACACCAGGATATCAGGCTGCAAGCCTGCCTCGCGCAAGTCTCTCACCGAGTGCTGGGTAGGCTTGGTCTTGAGTTCGCCGGCCGCCGCCAGGTAGGGCAGCAGCGTGAGGTGAATCACGAGCGAATCGTGAGGCGGCAGCTCCCAGCGCAGCTGGCGCACGGCCTCCACAAAGGGTAGGCTTTCGATATCGCCGATGCAGCCGCCGATTTCGGTGATGACAACATCAAACTCGCCGTTTTGGCCCAATAGCAGCATCCGGCGCTTTATTTCATCCGTGATGTGGGGTACTACCTGCACGGTTTTGCCGAGGAACGCGCCTTCGCGCTCGCGGCGGATTACCGTATCGTAAATGCGGCCGGTGGTTACGTTGTTGGCCTGCGAGGTGGGCGCGTTCAGGAAACGCTCGTAGTGGCCCAGGTCGAGGTCGGTTTCGGCCCCGTCGTCGGTCACGTAGCATTCGCCGTGCTCATACGGGTTCAGCGTGCCGGGGTCGATGTTGATGTAGGGGTCGAATTTTTGAATCGTAACTCGGAAGCCTCTGGCTTGCAAGAGCTTAGCAAGCGAAGCGGAAATAATTCCTTTTCCGAGTGAGGAGGTGACACCGCCGGTGACGAAGATATACTTCGCGGCCGACGCAGCAGGGGAGGAGGGGCGTTCGGGCATGACGGGGGCCAAAGTTACGGCCTACGAACGGTGCGCCGCCTGCCCAGGCCTTCGCACAAGCCAGATGCTGGAAGCCAGAATGGCTATTTTTAAGCTGAAGGGCACTACTTGGCGTAGTAATTGACGTTAGCATGAGTACAATGAAAAAAAGTTGGATAAACCCCTTTAAGTATGTTGTTGGTAGCTGGCAGGCTCTCCTAAGCTGCCTATTGCTGCTGGCAGGCATGGCGCACGGCCAGGCCTCGGCCCCCATCCTGCGCAAAGACCTGAAAAAAGATTTCGGTGCGGTGGGCGATGGCAGCACCAACGACCACGCGGCCTTCCAGAAAGCCGCTGCGTTTTTCAACCAACGGGCCCAAACGCCGGCGGGCGCGGGCCGGGCTATTCTCACTATTCCGAAAGGCATCTACCTGGTAGGCCAGCAAGACGAAGCCGGTACGGGAGCCGACGTACTACACCTGGTCAATTGCCGCAATTTGTCCATTCAAGGGGCCGACAGTGCTACCACCGAAATCCGCTATGTCAGTGGCCTGCGGTATGGCTCTTTTGACCCAGCTACCAAAAAGCCTTACAACGCTCCCTCGGCCTACTTTACAGATTATAAGTATGCCGCCAGTACTGGGACTTTTCTGGTGTTGCAAGGCTGTGATAACGTGGAGATGACGAACCTAGCCGTGAATGGCAATAGTGCCCAGCTGCAAGTAGGCGGGCACTGGGGCGACACGGGTATTCAGCTCGGCAGCGACGGCGTGTTTATCAGCGACTCGCGGCGGGTGGCGCTGCGTCGGCTGGCCCTGCACCACTTCGGGCGCGATGGCATTCAGGTGCTCAATCACCTGGCCAAGAGCTTGGGCGACCCGGCGCAGGAAAACATTTTGCTCGAAAACTCGACCTGCAACTACAATGGCCGCCAGGGTTTGTCGCTCACGGGGGTGAATGGCTTTCGGGCCGTCAATTGCAGCTTTAGCCATACTGGCCGGGTGACTATACCCGCCCTGGGTCGGGCGCTGGTATCGGCCCCAGCGGCCGGCGTAGACTTAGAGCCCCAGGATGGCTTCGTGGCCAATGTGCGCTTCGACAACTGCCGCTTCGTGGACAATTCTGGCCAGGGTATCGTGTCCGACCGCCCCGATGTAAGCCGGCCTGCCACTACCAAAAACATTGTGATAAACAACGGCCTGATTTGGGGCACGACCAATTGGTCGGCCTGGATTTCGCAGCCCGGCTTTCTGCTGCAAAATTGCCATATCTACGGCGCCTTCGTGAAGGGCTGCCTGGCCAATAACCGAGCCGAGGCTACGCGCTTTGTGGGCTGCACTTTCGAAGACCGGTCTTACCACGGGCAGTCTGCCTACGGCCCGTTTGAACTACACTCCGACGAAGCAGCTACTCGCATGAGCTTCACCGATTGCCGGTTTATTGGCACCCACAATTACCTGATGCAAGCGGTAGCCGCCCGCCGGGATACGGCCAATGTATTTCATTTCCGCAACTGCACGTTCCAGTTGGACTATGCCCAGCCGCCCCAGGGCTCTTATGATAAAATAATGGGGGCCGATTTCAGCGGCCAAAATGCGTTTCGGGATGGTCCGCATCGCACGAGCCTGCACCGCAGCGACTTTTTGCTGGGCGGAGGCAATACTCCGGTTTCGACTATCGTGCACGCGCCGGGCAGCCTACAGTTGCTGGCCCGCAACACGTATTATTTAGCAGAGGGCAATGTGGATATTGGCCGCCAGCCGGCCCACGCCCGCGATTCGGCGCTGGTGGTGGTGGGGGTAGATAATGCGCTGGTACTTAATGCAACAGATGGCCAACCGCCGCACGAGCTCTATATCGGGCCTACCTCGCGCCTAGTCGTTCGAAAGGGTGGGGCACTGGAGTTACTGCGCTATACCAAAATCACTATCGCGGGCCAACTGGTGGTAGAAAACGGAGCCTATTTCTTCCGCGACCCGCTGGCCGAAGTAACGATAGTAGGCAAAGGCCGCTTGCGCGTAGGCGAAAAGGCCATTAAGACCAAGCATCCGCAATTGTATTCAACCTATTATTAGCGCTGGTCAAGTTAGGGCCGGGCTTTAGTTTACACCAGTAAGCTCAGGAAATCCTGCTGCCCATTCAAATACTCAAACCCAAAACCTTCGGCCGCCATGCGCGCCATAATACCGGCTTCGTCGCCGCGCTGCTTTACTTCTACGCCGATAAAAACGGGGCCTTTTTCTTTGTTATTCTTCTTAATGTATTGAAATTGAATAATATCCTCGCCCTCGGCGAGCACATTATTCACGAAGCGGCGTAGCGCACCCGGTGCTTGGTTAAAGCGCACCATAAAGTAGTGCTTGAGACCTTGGAAGCGCTGGGCGCGCTCCTTGATATCCTCCATGCGGGTAATGTCATTGTTGGAACCGCTCACGATGCAGACCACCGTCTTGCCCTTTATCTGGTCGGCGTAGGCGTGCAGGGCCGAGATGGCGAGCGTGCCAGCGGGCTCTAGCACCATGCCTTCCTCGTTGTACATTTTCAGCAAGTCCTCACAGACCTGCCCTTCAGGCACGAGGTGAACCTCATCGAGCAAAGCCTGGCAGATTTCAAACGTCAGCTCGCCGGGGCACTTCACGGCCGCGCCATCCACGAAAGTGTCGAGTTGCTCCAGTGCCTGCCGCTGCCCGGCCGCGATGGCGTCGTGCATGCTCGGCGCACCCAGCGGCTGCACGCCGACAAGCTTAGTATTTGGGCTAAGTTGCCGAAAGACGCTCGACAAGCCCGAAGCCAGCCCACCGCCGCCAATGGGCATGAAGCAAAAGTCAATCGGTTTATGATGAGTTGCTTTTAGAATCTCTAACCCAACGGTGGCCTGCCCTTCCACAATGGCCAGGTCATCAAACGGATGCACGAAGGTGCTACCGCGCTCGTCGCAAAACGCCTGCGCGGCGTGGTAGCAGTCATCAAACGTGCGGCCGGTGAGGTGCACCGTCACCCACTCGCCGCCGAAGAGGCGCACCTTGTCCACCTTCTGCGCCGGTGTTTGGGCGGGCATGAAAATGTCGCAAGGCAGGCTTAGCAGCTGGCAAGCGTAGGCCACACCCTGGGCGTGGTTGCCGGCGCTGGCGCACACTATCTGGCGGGTGGGCACAGTGGGCGGGAGCGTGGCGATTTTATTGTAAGCGCCCCGAATCTTGTAGGAGCGCACTACCTGCAAGTCCTCGCGCTTGAGCAAAATCGTGGCATCGTAGGTACGCGAGAGGCCTAGGTTTTCGAGCAAGGGCGTTTTGGCAATCACGCCCTTGAGGCGGCGGGCGGCGGCCTCTACGTTTTCTAGCGTGACAATTGTTGCCGCTGGTGCTTCAAGGTCGGGCATAGTAGCTAATGTTTTATAAAACAAAGTCATGCTGAACGAAGTGAAGCATCTTGGACGCTTCATTGGGTTAGTAATCCAACGAACCGACCAAGATGCTTCACTTCGTTCAGCATGACGTTCAATGGAGGATGAACGCCTTAGCAGTTAGGCTTCCACATTCTCCGACGTGCGCGAGCGCAGTTCGCGCACCGTCGCGCCGGTGGACCACAATTCCGATTCGCGTACTTCTTTTAGCTCCGCTTGCAGCTCCGAGCGGTAGTTGGGCGTGCTGCCGCGCTCAATGGTGCGGCGGGCCTCCGCGCCACTAGCTACGCTGTCGTACAGCTCGTTGAGTACCGGCAGGGTGGCTTCGCGGAAGCGGCCTTTCCAGTCGAGCGCGCCGCGCTGGGCCGTTACCGAGCAGTTGGCAAACATCCAGTCCATGCCGTTTTCGCCTACCAGCGGCACGAGGCTCTGCGTGAGTTCTTCCACGGTTTCGTTGAACGCCTCGGAAGGCGAGTGGCCGCGCTGGCGCAGCACTTGGTATTGGGCTTCGATGATGCCCGCCAAGGCACCCATCAGCACGCCGCGCTCGCCGGTGAGGTCGGAGTACACTTCCTTTTTAAAGTCGGTTTCGAACAAGTAGCCCGAGCCCACGCCGATACCCATCGAAATGGCCTTTTCCCAGGCCTTGCCGCTGGCATCCTGGTACACGGCGAACGAGGAATTTAGCCCGCCACCGGCTACGAACAAGCGGCGCAAGCTGGTGCCGCTGCCCTTCGGAGCCACCAGAATTACGTCGATATCCTTGCTGGGCACGATGCCCGTCTGGTCGTTAAACGTGATGCCGAAGCCGTGCGAAAAGTACAGCGTTTTGCCCGGCGTGAGGTATTTCTGGAGTGTCGGCCACAGGGCAATTTGCCCGGCGTCGGACAGTAGATTGCAGATGATGGTGCCTTTGTCGGCGGCTTCCTCAATTGAAAACAGCGACTCGCCCGGCACCCAGCCATCTTTGATGGCGCGGTCCCAGGAAGGTGTGCCCTCGCGCTGGCCTACGATTACGTGGAAGCCGTTGTCGCGCATGTTCAGCGCCTGGCCGGGTCCTTGCACGCCGTAGCCGATTACGGCGATGGTGTCGTCTTTGAGGAAATCAAGCGCCTTTTGCAGTGGAAATTCGTCGCGGGTGATAACGGTTTCGGGTACGCCGCCGAAGTTGATGGTTGCCATAGTTATGAAGTGTAGCGCGGACTTTTAGTCCGCGAGTTGAGTGTGAAAAAGGTGTCGCGTTTAAATCATTTGGTTCGCGGACTGAAAGTCCGCGCTACATGGTGAAGACCTTTTCGCGGTCGTTCAAAAACTCATTCTCGGCTGGCTCTTCGCTCGGCTCGCGGCGCTCAAACTCGCTGAGCTTGCTGTGAAAGCCATCGCTAGCCTTGATGATGGCAATGCGCGCCGAGCGCACGAACTCAATCAGCCCGTACGGCTGCAAGGCCCGAATCAAATTGTCGGTTTCCTCGCGGTGGCCGGTGGTCTCAAATACCGTGTAGTCCTTGCGAATGACCACGGCCCGCGCCCCGTTTTCGCGCAGCAGGCGCTCCACGAGCACTTTTTCGGCAATCACGTCGGTGGGTACTTTGCAGAGCGCCATCTCCTGCCAAATCACGTCGGCGTTGGTGTTGAAGTACACTTTTAGTACTTCCACCTGCTTCTCGATTTGCTTGGCGAGCTTTTCCACCACATCCGCCGTTTCCACAATCACGATGTTGAAGCGGTGGATGCCGTCAATCTCGGAAGGCGACACGTTGAGGCTCTCGATGTTGATTTTGCGGCGCGAAAAAATGATGGCAATGCGATTGAGCAAACCCACCTGATTCTCGGTGTACGCGGTGATATTGTATTCTTGGCGGTCGGCGGGGTCGAGGCTCATAAGCAATTAGTTTTAAAACGATTGTCATGCGGAGCGTAGTCGAAGCATCTCTACCGCTTCGTTGCTAGCGTCAGGAGTTAGTTCACAGGTAGAGATGCTTCGACTCCGCTGCGCTACGCTCAGCATGACGACCTTATTTAGTATCTGCCAACTGGTTACCGCAGCCGGATTTCCGCCACGCTGCATCCCTGCGGCACCATCGGGAAGATGTTATTCTCCTTCGTTACCATTACTTCCAGCAAAAACGACCCCGAATGCGCCAGCATCCGCTCCAGCGCGGGGCGTAGCTCGGTGCGGTCGTCCACGCGCTGGCCGGCGATGCGGTAGCCCGCCGCCACCGCCACAAAATCAGGGCTTTGGATATCCACAAACGAGTAGCGCCGCTGGTGAAACAGCTCCTGCCACTGCCGCACCATGCCTAAAAACTGGTTGTTGAGAATCAGGATTTTGACGTCAATACCCGTCTGCATTATCGTGCCCAGTTCCTGGATGGTCATTTGAAAACCACCGTCACCAATGACGGCTACCACCGGCCGCTCGGGTGCGCCAAACTTGGCCCCGATGGCCGCCGGCAGCGCGAAGCCCATGGTGCCCAGCCCGCCGCTCGTGACGTGGCTGCGCGACTGATTTTGCAGCGCGTAGCGGCAGGCCACCATCTGGTGCTGCCCCACGTCGGAGACGATAATCGCCTCACCGCCCGTGATTTCATTGAGCTGCTGCATCACCTCGCCCATCGTCAGCTCCTCCGAAGTCGGGAACAGCTCTTCCCGAATCACGGCATCGACTTCCTGCGCCGTGTAGTCGTTGAAACGAGCCAGCCAAGCTTCGTGCGTTTTGGGCTCGACTAAGGCCGTGAGTAGGGGCAGGGTTTCCTTGCAATCGCCCCACACGGGCACGGTGGTGAGCACGTTTTTATCGATTTCGGTGGGGTCGATATCGAGGTGAATGACTTGGGCCTGCTTGGCGTACTTATCCAGCCGGCCGGTCACGCGGTCGTCGAAGCGCATGCCGATGGCGATGAGCACGTCGCATTCGTTGGTAAGCACATTGGGGCCGTAGTTGCCGTGCATGCCTAGCATGCCCACGTTCAGCGGGTGGCCAGTGGGCAGCGCGCCCACGCCCAGGATAGTCCAGGCGGCCGGGATGCCGCTTTTCTCCACAAATTCCTTGAATTCTTGCTCGGCGCGGCCCAGCACCACGCCCTGGCCCCAAAGGATAAACGGCTGCTTCGCGCTGTTAATCAGCGCGGCCGCTTGCTCGATGTACTCCTTGCGCACCACCGGCGCGGGCCGGTAGCTGCGGATGTGACTGCACGGCTGGTACTCCGGCGCGTCGAAGGTTTGAATCTGGGCATTTTTGGTAATATCAACCAGCACCGGCCCTGGCCGGCCACTGCGGGCAATGTAGAACGCCTTGGCCAGTGCCTCGGGTATTTCTTCGGCCTTGGTTACTTGGTAGTTCCACTTCGTGACGGGCGTGGTGATGTTGATGATATCCGTCTCCTGAAAGGCATCGGTGCCCAGCAAATGCGCGAACACTTGCCCCGTGATGCACACCAGCGGCGTGCTGTCGATGAGCGCATCGGCCAGCCCGGTTACGAGGTTGGTTGCGCCCGGCCCGCTGGTAGCCAGCACCACGCCCACCCGGCCCGAGCTGCGCGCGTAGCCCTGCGCCGCGTGAATGCCGCCCTGCTCGTGCCGCACCAGTACGTGGTTTAGCTGGTCTTTGAAGTCGTAGAGCGCGTCGTAAATCGGGATAATAGCCCCGCCGGGGTAACCAAAAATTGTGTCCGCGCCCTCGGCCACCAGCGCTTGCAGCGTGGCAACGGCCCCCGAAATAGGGGCAAGCGTCGGGGCGGCGGCCGGACTAGCGGCGGGCTGGCGTGAGGTCTGCGGTGACATAATCTTCTTCTAATAAATCAGTTATACAACCTAGGCTGGCATCGCTCACGGTGCGGATGTACTTGAGCAGCACGCCTTGGCGCACCGGCAGCGGCGGGCGCTGCCAGGCAGCGCGGCGGGCTTGCAATTCTTCATCAGAAAGCTGCACGTCGATGGTATTGGTGCTGGCGTCTAGGATAATCCAGTCGCCGTTCTGCACCAGGGCCAGGCCGCCGCCGTCGTAGGCTTCGGGGCAAATGTGGCCGATGACGAAGCCGTGCGTGCCGCCCGAAAAGCGCCCGTCGGTTATCAGCGCCACCTTATCACCCAGGCCCGCGCCCATGATGGCCGAGGTCGGCTTCAGCATTTCGGGCATGCCCGGCCCGCCCTTCGGCCCCACGTAGCGAATCACGACCACCTGCCCGGCCTTGATTTTGTGGTCGATAATGCCTTGGTTTAGTTCTTCTTCTGAGTTAAATACTATCGCCGGGCCCTCAAACCGCAGGCCTTCCTTGCCGGTGATTTTGGCCACGCCGCCCTTGGTGGCGAGGTTGCCGTAGAGCATTTGGATGTGCCCGTCGGCTTTGATAGGATTGCTGAGCGGGCGGAGCAAATCCTGTTCCGCGCCGAGCGGTTTTACGTCGGCCAGGTTTTCGGCCAGCGTGCGGCCGGTTACGGTCATGAGGTCGCCATTGAGCAGGCCGTAGTCGAGCAGCGTGCGCTGCACGGCGGGCACGCCGCCCAGCTTCGACAAGTCTTCCATGAGGTACTTGCCGCTGGGCTTGAGGTCGGCCAGCACCGGCACGCGGTTGCTCACGGCCTGGAAGTCTTCCATCGTCAGCTTCACGCCAGCTGCGTGGGCAATGGCGATGAGGTGTAGCACGGCATTGGTCGAGCCGCCGAGCACCGTTATCATCACCATCGCATTCTCAAATGCCGCGCGGGTCAGGATGTCGCGGGGCTTCAAGTCCAGCTCCAGCAAATTGCGCAGGTAAGCCCCGGCATCCAAGCATTCCTGGATTTTGGCGGTGCTCTCGGCGGGCAGCGAGGAGGAGGCAGGCACGCTCATACCCAGCGTTTCGATGGCGGCGGCCATTGTGTTGGCGGTGTACATGCCGCCGCACGCGCCCGGCCCAGGGCAGGCGTTGTGGATGATGCCCTGGTAGTCTTCGTCGGAAATCTGTCCGTTTACTTTCTTGCCGTAGGCCTCGAAGCACGAGACGATGTTGAGCTGCTGTCCCTTAAACTCGCCCCCCTTGATGGTACCGCCATACACCATCAGCGAAGGCCGGTTGAGCCGTGCCATCGCGATGAGCGCGCCGGGCATGTTTTTGTCGCAGCCCACCACCGTGGCCAGCGCGTCGTAGTAGTGCGCGCCCGCCATCGCCTCAATCGAATCGGCGATTATTTCCCTCGAAACCAGCGAGAAGCGCATGCCCGCGTTGCCATTGGTGATGCCGTCGCTCACGCCGATGGTATTGAAGCGCAGGCCCACCAGCCCCTGGGCCGCCACGCCACGCTTCACTTCGTCGGCCAGGCCGTTGAGGTGCATGTTGCAGGTGTTGCCCTCGAAGCCTGTGGAGCAAATGCCCACGAATGGCTTGCGCAAATCCGCATCTGACAAGCCCGCGCCGATGAGCATGGCCTGCGAAGCGGGCAAGCTGTCGTCCTGGGTGTAGATGCGGCTGTATTTATTGAGAATCATGAGGTTTGGTGCTTGGTGCGTAGGGCCGGGTGCGTGGGCCACGGCGCGTTAATTCCAGTTGATTAGGTCGCCCTTCACGGCCGCCAGTACCGCAAAGCTTAGGTTTTTGTACACGCAATCGACCTCCTGAAAACCGGCCGTTTCCAGCATGCGCAACTGCGCTTCTAAGGTGCCAAAATCATCGAGCTTGATGCGTTCGAAAGCCCGTTGAATCGCCTCGTCGGGCAGGCCTGAGCGAAGCACGGTGGCTCGCCAGTTTCGGCGCTGAAAGTTGTCGAAGCCAGCTGTGCGGCCCAGTACTTGGTCGGCATTTATGAACAGACCGCCGGGGTTTAAGGCATCGTAAATGCGTTGGTACAGCGCAGCTTTCTCCGTGTCTGCTAGGTGATGAATAGCCAGGCTCGAAATGACGATATCGTAGGTGCCTGGTAACTCTTGAGTTGAAAAATTCAACTCCCGAAACTCAAAGCCCGGCAGCCCCGCAAAGCGCTGCTGCGCCACGGCCAGCATCTCCGGCGCAAGGTCGATGAGCGTAAATTCTAAGTCAGGCCGCTGCTGGTAAATGAAGTAGGAAAACAACCCCGTGCCCGCGCCCACATCGAGCACCGTGCGCGCCTGCGGCCGGTTGGCGAGTAAGGCATTGGCTGCGCCGTAGAAGTCATCAAAGCACGGAATCAGGTCCGGCCGCTGCTGGTCGTATTGGGCTGAAACGGCGTTGAATTGTTCTTTGAGTGCGTTCATTACTAAGGTGTTGTGAGACTAACCAGTTTGCGAAATTGTCCAAAAAAACCTTCCTAAGCACCGGGCTCGGAAGGCTTTTTCTTGTAGCAAGAAGCAGCTCCCGTCAGCCCGGCTGGCGCGGAATAATGACCACAGAAATGATGGGTAGGGGAGCAGGCATGGAGAAATTTGTGACTGCGCGCGTGGGGAACCTCACCCCCTAGCCCCCTCTCCAAAAAAGAGGGGGGACTAATTCTAATTTTTAGCTTTAGAACTAGAGACTAATTCCCCCTCTTTTTTGGAGAGGGGGCTAGGGGGTGAGGTTCACGTTAAATAATCGTGCTGATACCCACGGCAATGTTGTGCGCATTCCACTGCTGCTCATTAGAATCAGCAATCCAGAAGGCCACGTAACTGCCCACTTGCTCAGTAGTATAAGGCGCAGTCGGGTTTAACTCAGGCGTCAAAATCTGGTTGGTCAGCGCCTCATCCACGGCCTCACGCACTAGCGCAGCTTCGGCGGCCAGGCCGAGGTGGTCGAGCAGCATCGCAGCCGAGAGGATGGCTGCCAGGGGATTAGCAATACCCTTGCCCTTGGCCTGCGGGTAGGAGCCGTGAATGGGTTCAAACACCGCTACCTCAGCGCCCACCGAGGCCGATGGCAGTAGGCCCATCGAGCCGGCAATAACCGAGGCCTCATCCGAAATAATGTCGCCGAACATGTTCTCGGTCAGCATCACATCGAACTGCTTGGGGTTGGTGATAATCTGCATCGCGGCATTGTCCACGAACAGATAATCAACCTCTACCTCTGGGTATTGCGGAGCCATGTCGCGCACCACTTCGCGCCATAAGCGCGAGGTTTCCAGTACGTTGGCTTTATCCACGAGGGTGAGGTGCTGGCGGCGGCCGGCAGCCGACTGAAACGCCAAATGCGCAATGCGCTCAATCTCAAGACGCGAATAGACACAATTATCGTAGGCTGAGCCGTCGGCATTGCGACCCTTCTCACCGAAGTAAATGCCACCCGTCAGCTCCCGGAAAATTACCAAATCGGTACCTTCGATGCGCTCCGATTTCAGGGGCGAATGCTTTAGCAAGGCGTTGTAAGCCGTGACGGGGCGAATGTTGGCAAATAAGCCCAGCTCTTTGCGCATGCGCAGCAGGCCCTGCTCGGGGCGCACTTTGGCGCTCGGGTCGTTGTCATACTTCGGGTCGCCGATGGCCCCGAAGAGTACCGCATCGGCGGCGCGGCAGGCGGCGAGGGTTTCGTCGGGCAGCGGGTTGCCGGTGGCGTCAATGGCGCACGCGCCTACCAGGTGCGAGGTAAATTCAAACCGGTGGCCGAAGCGCTCGGCCACAGCGTCGAGCACTTTCACGGCCTGCCGACAGACTTCCGGCCCGATGCCATCGCCGGGCAGTAAGGCTATTTTTTTGGTTACCATGTCCATGCGCGTTGTTTTTCGTAGGCCTCAATGGCCGATTTTTGATTCACTAAAAAGTCGATGTCGTCGTAGCCGTTTATCAGGCACTCCTTTTTGTAGGGGTCGATGGCGAAGGTGACTGTTTCGCCCCAGGCCGGCACCGCCAGCGTCTGGGCGGGCAAGTCCACCACTAATTCCAACTGCGGATTCTCCTCAATGGCGTTTAGTAGCCGGGCGAGTATCTTATCGTCTACTTGCAGTGGTAGCAGGCCGGTATTCAGCGCATTACCCCGAAAAATATCGGCGAAGTAGCTGGAAATAACCGTCCGAAAACCAGCGTCGTAGAGTGCCCAGGCAGCGTGCTCGCGGCTGCTGCCGCAGCCGAAGTTTTTGCCGGCTACCAGGATTTCACCGCTGTAGTGCGGGTTGTTTAGCACAAAATCAGCCTTGGGCGAGCCGTCGGCATTGTAGCGCCAGTCGCGGAAGAGGTTTTCGCCAAAACCTTCGCGGGTCGTGGCTTTCAGAAACCGGGCCGGGATAATCTGGTCGGTATCAACGTTTTCGAAAGGAAGCGGCACGCCCGTAGTGTGCAGGGTCTGAAATTTTTCCATTAGTTCAGGTACTGCGTAATGTCCACGATGCGGCCTTGCACGGCCGTGATGGCTGCCACCAGCGGCGACGCCAACAGCGTGCGCGAGCCGGGGCCCTGCCGGCCCTCAAAGTTGCGGTTAGAAGTGGCCACGCAGTAAGCACCAGCCGGTATTTTGTCTTCATTCATGGCCAGGCAAGCGCTGCAACCGGGTTCGCGCAGCTCGAAGCCCGCGGCGGCTAGAATTTTGTCAATGCCCTCGGCAATCGCTTGCTGCTCAACTTGCTTAGAGCCGGGTACGATGATGGCCTCAACGTGCCCGGCCTTGTGCTTGCCCTGAACATAGGCGGCTACGGTACGCAGGTCTTCGATGCGCGAGTTGGTGCAACTGCCGATAAACACGTAATCAATCTGCTTGCCCAGCAGCGACTCGCCGCGCTCGAACCCCATGTACTTCAGAGACTTGTCGAAGCTCTCGGCCTCGCTGTCGGGCACTTGACTCGGCACGTGGCCGGTGATGGGGATGCCCATGCCGGGGTTGGTGCCGTAGGTAATCATGGGGGCGATTTCGGCAGCATCGTACACGTACTCCGCGTCGAATACTGCGTCATCGTCCGAATAAAGCGTTTCCCAGTAGGCTACGGCGTCGTTCCAGGCTTCGCCTTTCGGCGCAAAAGGCCGGCCCTCGACGTAGGCAAACGTGGTGGCATCGGGGGCGATGAGGCCGCCGCGTGCGCCCATCTCGATGCTCATGTTGCAAATGGTCATGCGGCCTTCCATACTGAGGCCGCGCACCGCGCTGCCCGCGTATTCTACGAAATAGCCGGTAGCACCGCCCGTGCCGAGCTGCGCGATGACGTAGAGAATCAAATCTTTAGCCGTTACGCCGGGCCGTAGCTGACCTTCTACCGCGATGCGCATCCGCTTGGGGCGCGTGAGCAGCAGGCATTGCGAAGCCATCACCTGCGCCACTTGGCTGGTGCCGATGCCGAACGCCACCGCCCCAAACGCGCCGTGCGTGGAGGTGTGGCTGTCGCCGCACACGATGGTCATGCCCGGCTGCGTGAGGCCCAGCTCCGGCCCGATAACGTGGACGATGCCTTGGCGCTGGTGGCCCAAGCCGTACAACTCGATGCCGTATTTCTGGCAGTTTTCAGTCAGCTTATCGACCTGCGAACGCGAGAGCGGCTCCTCGATGGGCAGGTGCTGGTTGAGGGTCGGTACGTTGTGGTCGGCCGTGGCGAGGATGCGGTTGGGGCGGAATAGCGGTAAGTTGCGAGCGGCTATCTCGTCAAAAGCCTGGGGGCTAGTGACTTCGTGAATGAGGTGCTGGTCGATGTACACCACGTCTTGCCCGCTCGCGATGGAGCGAACGACATGGGCATCCCATATTTTATCGACTAAGGACCGGGCCATTTCTTTGGATGGGTAGAAGCTAATTAGGCCGTCATGCTGAACGCAGTGAAGCATCTTGGTCGCGTCATCTGCATGGTGTGAACGAAGTGGGCAAGATGCTTCACTGCGTTCAGCATGACAGTCTGTAATGGGTTGTATACAAAGTAATAATCAACTAAAAAGGCTAAGGAAACGAAGCAACAGGGGGAAGTTTTGGTCGAGTCAACGGTGTGAAAGAATGGCGTTATTGGGTTGTTAACCCGACCCCCTGACTTCCCTGCTCCCACCCACTGGCAGCGCCTGCCGCCCCGCTTCCTTAGACTGTTAGCCGACGGCTACTAGTTTTTCTTGTTCGATGAGGATGTGTAAATCATTGTCAATCACCTCGCGCTGGCGGTCGGCCAGCTGCAAAAAGCTGGTGTAAGCCGCATTCAGGGCCGGGCGCTCCAGGTTGTAGCCGAGCTTCTGGAGGCGGTAGGCCAACGCGGCGCGGCCCGAGCGGGCGGTGAGCACGATGGTTGAATCGACGGCCCCAACTTCTTTGGGGTCAATGATTTCGTAGGTTTCGCGGCACTTAATCACGCCATCCTGGTGGATTCCGCTGCTGTGAGCGAAGGCATTGGCCCCCACGATGGCTTTGTTGGCCTGCACGGGCATGCTCATGAGGTGCGATACCATGGCCGAGGTTTCGGTGAGCAGGCGGGTGTTTACGTCGGTGTAGAGGCCCAGGCCGGGGTGCTGGCGCAATATCAGCACCACTTCTTCGAGGGCCGTGTTGCCGGCGCGCTCGCCCACCCCGTTGATGGTGCACTCGATTTGGCGCGCCCCGTTGCTGACGCCCGCGATGGAATTGGCGGTGGCCAGGCCTAAGTCGTTGTGGCAGTGCGTCGAGAGAATAGCACGGTCGATGCCTTTCACGTTCTCGTACAGGTACTTGATTTTAGCGCCGTACTCGTGGGGCAGGCAGTAGCCGGTGGTGTCGGGGATGTTGAGGACGGTGGCCCCGGCCGCGATGGCCGCCTCGCACACGCGGGCCAGAAACTCGTTTTCAGTGCGGCCGGCGTCTTCGGCGTAAAACTCTACGTCTTCGACGAAACTCTTGGCAAGCTTCACGGCGGCGATGGCGCGCTCAACTACGTCTTCGCGGGTGGTGCGCAGCTTCTGCTGCACGT
Organism: uncultured Hymenobacter sp.; assembly: GCA_964251335.1. Taxonomy (GTDB): domain Bacteria; phylum Bacteroidota; class Bacteroidia; order Cytophagales; family Hymenobacteraceae; genus Hymenobacter. Next base: position 4,724 of record CAXUKA010000074.1, on the reverse strand, counting down.
GCAGGTCGGAGGTGCCGATGCCGGTGTGAATGCGCGGGCGGCGAGCGCCGCGCAGGGCTTCGGCGGCCACGCGGATGTCGTTTTCAACGGCGCGGGTGAGACCGCAGACGGTGGCATCCTTGGTTTGGGCGGCGATGGCGGCCACGGCGGCAAAGTCGCCGGGGCTCGACACCGGGAAGCCGGCCTCGATGACATCGACGCCGAGCGCTTCGAGCTGCCGGGCAATTATTAGCTTCTCCTGTTGGTTTAGCTTGCAGCCCGGCACCTGTTCGCCGTCGCGGAGCGTGGTATCGAAAATCTGGATTTTTTGCGTCGCCATACAGAGTGGAAAACCCGCGGGAGCGGGGCTATTGCGGTAATTGCACTGCAAGTACCCGTATTTTCCAATCCATCAAAAACAAAGTTCAACGGTTTCTATTATTTCCAAGTCGATTGGTTTTTCGTGCAAGTATTTGTAATATAGTAGCTTGCGTGTAATAATTATACAATGCCTAACAAGAGCAGCGACCCCGTTTTTCAGCTGATAAAATCCCTTACGCAGTCAGAAAAGCGCCATTTTCGGCTGTTTACCAACCGCCAGGGCTCGACGGAGGGGTTGAAATTCCTCCAGCTATTCGATGCTTTCGATGCCCAGGAGCAACACGATGAAGAACGCGTGCTCACCCAGGTGCCGACGCTGAAACGCGCCCAACTCGCCAACCTCAAGGCCAACCTCTACAAGCAGCTGCTAGGCAGCCTGCGCATCTACCACGCCGGCCAAAATCTGGACATTCAACTGCACGAGCAGCTCGACTACGCCCGCGTGCTTTACAACAAAGGCTTCTACCAGCAAAGCCTGCGCATGCTGGCCCGCGTGAAGCTGGCCGCCCAGCAGGCCGAGCTGCCGCACGTGGCGCTGCTGGCCATTGATTTTGAGAAGCTTATCGAGTCGCAATACATCACGCGCAGTTTGCAGGGGCGGGCCGAATCTTTGGCGGCCGAGGCTACGGCTACGGCGGCGCACTTGAGCCAGCAGCACGCTTTGTCGAATGCGTCGCTGCGGCTGTATGGGCTGTATCTGCAAGCTGGACATGCCCGAAATCAGGCTGACCACGAGCAATTTACGGCATATTTTAAGGCGCACGTGCCAGCTACTATCGGGCGGGGGAGTGGGTTTTGGGAGAAGCTTTACTTTTACCAGGCGCACGTGTGGTACCACACTATCAACCAGGAATTTGGCTTGTGCTACCGCTACGCGCAGAAGTGGGTCGACCTGTTTGAGCAGCAGCCCGACTTGAAGGAAAGCCAAACGATGCTGTACATCAAGGGCTTACATAATCTGCTGGCTTCGTTATTCAACTTGCTGTATTATAGCAAGTTTATGGAAGTATTACAAAAGCTGGAAGACTTTGCTGCCAACCAGACGCGCCGGGCCACCCCCAATACCGAAACGCTGCTGTTTCAGTACATCTGGACCAACCGTATCAACGCGATTTTTCTGGAAGCACGCTTTACCGAAGGGGTAGAGTTAATTCCGGAGCTGCTGGAGCAGCTGGGCGAGCACAAAAACCAGCTTGACCTGCACCGTACGCTGGTATTCTACTACAAAATTGCCTGCGTGTATTTTGGCAGTGGGCAGTATCAACAGGCTATCAAATACTTAAATCGTATTATCGACCACAAAGACCTGAGCTTGCGTGAAGACTTGCAGTGCTTCGCCCGCATCCTCAACCTGGTGGCGCACTACGAGGCGGGCGAAGACGCGGAGCTGGAATATCAGGTGCGCTCGGTGTACCACTTTTTGGGCAAGATGAACGACCAGCAGCCCATGCAGGTCGAGGTGTTTCGGTTTTTGCGGCGCGTGGGGCACATTGCGCCGACGCAGCTGCGGGAGGAATTTAGCCGGCTGAAAGCCAAGCTGGAGGAGATAGCCGTGCGGCCCTTCGACCGGCGGCCATTCCTATATTTTGACATTATTTCCTGGCTGGAAAGCAAGGTGTCAGGCCGCTCGGTGCAGGAAGTGATGCAGCAGAAATTTCTGACGATGAAGTAGCAGCTAATGCGTTTTCATCCAGGCAAAGAAATCGCGGGCCACGCGGTCCCAGTGCCATTTCTCATAGTCTACCTGCCCGTTGGTGAAGCCGGCAAAGTTGTGCTCTAAGCCAGTGTAAGCCTGAAAAGTAAAATTGGTTTTGCCCGCCCGAATAGTTTCCAGGCGGAAATAGTCATTGATTATGGCCGCGTCGTCGCGGGTGCCGTAGCCGACAAATACCGGAATTCGCGTGTGCAGAAAGTCTTGCATGGGGTTCTGGCTTTCCGAGAAAGACGCGAGGTTGAGGTTGGAATCGTTGGGAATGGTGCAGTCGCAGGCGCGGGGAGCGGCTACTACTTCCTGCCAATGGCGTATTTCGTTTTCCGCGATAGTCGAGTCGGCTTCCGACTTACGCAGGCCGGTAACGACGGTAAGGATTTTGCCCAGCGGGCTGCCAGTGAGGTAAATAACGCGGCGCAGTGGGCCAGGGTGGCGGGCCATGCGAGCCACGATATCTGTCCCTTCCGAATGCCCGACTGCTGAAATATCGTGGGCATCAACCCAGGGTTGGCGAGCCAGGTAGCGCAACACCGCCGCATCGCGCTCGGCGTAGTACTCCAGATAGTTACGCTGGCAATAGGCTACGGGCGGCAGGCCGGTGCGCGGGTCGTTGTACGTGTAGTTGGGCTGTAAATCTTTCGTGGCCGCCACTACCGGCACCCCGGGCTTGCCAGCAATGGCCAGGTGATAAGAATCAAGGTATTGGCTACCAGGCCTGGCAAAAACGAATACCGGGTATGGGCCCCGCTCATCGTAGAGCAACAATGGCTTCGGCAATGACCCTTGCGCAAGAAATAGCAGGGGCTTGCGCTTTAATTCCTCCCCTTTTTTTGACAGGACCAGCACGTCCACCGTGTCGTGCTGGTAGCGTATGCGCAGGTGGCGATAGCCAAAATCGGCGGGCGTTTTGGGCTGGGCAAAAGCGGTAAAAACGCTAAGCAGAAAGGCGAGTGCCAGAAGTATTTTTGTTGACATAGGAGGCGAAAGGCCATAAAAGACAGGGCACAACGCTAGCGGTTGCATGCTGTCTGGTCAACAAAAAGTGTTTGCCTACTTAGCTATAGCGAGCACATGTCCGGGCCACTGCCCGAACCTACTTGGCACTATTGCCAAGTGGCAGCGCTACTCTACCACCAAGCGCGTAGACTCTTGGCCGCTACGCACCAGGTACAGGCCGCTGCGCAAGCCTACAGGCAGCACGAACGTGCCGCTGGCATCGGCTAGGGCTGCGGCTACTACCCGGCCCAAGGCATCGAACACCTGCACTGGCACCCCAGGCGCAGCCCCTCGTAGCAGCGTGCCTGCCCGTGCTGGGTTAGGAAAGACGCTGCCTTGTTCTGACGCCAACTGCCCGCTAACTACCCGCACGGGCGAATATTGAAAGCTGGCATCCACATCAACTTGGCGCAGGCGGTAGTAGCTCGTGCCGCCGAGCGGCAACGGGTCGTAAAAGGCGTAGCTGTGCGCCTGGTTGGTGGTGCCGGCCGCCGCCACCCGGCCGATTTCGGTGAACGACTGCCCGTCGGCGCTACGCTCTATGGCAAAGTAGGTGCTGTGCTTTTCATTGGCCGTGTGCCAGGCCAGTGCCACGCCCGGCGGCTGGGCCTGGGCCGTGAAACTTGTGAGCGTGACAGGCAGCGGATTGCCATTTGGCTGAAACACCAAGGCAAACCGTGTGCTGGTGTACGTGCCATTGGTATTGGCCGCTGTCATATCGAAGGGATAAGAGGTGCCTGGAGTTAGCAGCGTAGAGGTATTCAGGAGCGCATCAGTCAGGAATATATCAGTTGAATAAAAGTTTGTGAGTTGAGACACCTGCAATGTATAGGTGTTATATAGCGGCACGCCTACGAAGAGGTTTACTGTGTAGGATGCTGTCAGCAAAGAAGTAGGCAGGCCATAAATGGCCAATTTCTCTCCCGTTTGCGCAAAGCTGGCCAAATTGAGGCCCGACGGATTAGTGAGCTTCTGGGCATCGAAATTACTGTCGTAGGCCTCTGTGGCTCCTGCCTCAAAATAAATGTAAGTGGCGTCGGCTATGCCATTGCTTTGTTGCAGGTCTAGCTGCACAAGCGGACGTTGGGCGTGGGCTGTAGCATGCAGTAGTACTGCTGCGAGTAACGTCACAAAAAGCTTTGCCCTGCGTGAGCAACTCCCAAAAACTGCGCGGGCGCGGAACGCAGCCAAGCGGCGAAAAGAGCCGTGCGCGGCGCGGCGCAAATAGAAAGTTCTCTTGAGTAAGGCTTTCATAGGTAGTCGGGGCCACCATTGCTGATGGTGCAGGGCATGGGAAGTCGACCAGATGCAGCAGACAGCAGCAGAAAAAGAAGCTTGGTACAGCAGGCGTAACCAGCTAACCTGCCAGACCGGGTAGCTGAAAACGACCCCGCTGTTTGTAGTTGCACAGTACTGTTCTGCGCTGTTAAAACTGCTTAGGCAGGCGTTTTTAGGTTGGGTTTATAAATAGCGGTTTTATCCAGTTGTAAATATAATTATTAATAATTGTAATAATTGACTTTTTATATTAATAAAGAGTCTTAATGCTAAGAATGTGCAGGCAGAGTTACTGCTGATTTTGGGGTGGGCTCAGCTAACAAAAAGGCTGGCTTCCCCTGAAGCAATTGCTTCAGGGGTAGCCAGCCTTTTTGTTAGC
>CAXUKA010000073.1:0-20915 GCA_964251335.1 uncultured Hymenobacter sp. | reverse complement strand
GTGCAGGGCCGTGGCGCGGGCCGCCTGCATGTCGCCGTCGAGCACGCCCATGTGGGTGTAGATGGCCGCGTCGTAGAGCCAGTGGGCCAGGGTTTTGTCGCCCACCAGAGCTTGGTCGTGGCTTTCAGCGTAGGCCACGGTTTTTTCGCCCTGGCGGCGGTTCACGAGCTGGTGCCACAGCTCGCCGAGGTCCCAGTCTTCGTCGCGCTTGTGCTTGAGGGTTTTAATCCAGAAATCGGGTACGCCCATTGCCAGGCGGTAGTCGAAGCCCACGCCGCCCTCGGCAATGGGCCGGCACAAACCGGGCAGGCCGCTCATATCCTCGGCAATCAGCAGGGCTGATTTCTTGAACTCGCGCACCAGCGTCGAGGCCAGCATTAGATACAGAATGGCATCGTCGTCGGCATCGGGGCCGAAGTAGCTGTCATAGCCACCAAAGGCGTGGCCCTCGCCGTGGTGGTGATACAGCATCGACGTGACGCCATCGAACCGGAAACCGTCGAAGTGAAACTCTTCGAGCCAATAGCGCAGGTTGCTGAGTAAGAACTGCTGCACCTCGGGCCGGCCGTAGTCAAACAGCTTCGAGTCCCAGCCGGGGTGGTTGCCGCGCTCGCCTTTGTGAAAATACAGATTGCCCGAGCCGTCGAAATCGGCTAAACCTTCGGCTTCATTCTTCACGGCGTGCGAGTGCACGAGGTCGAGCAGCACTACAATACCGCGATTGTGGGCCTCATTGACCAAGTATTTCAAGTCCTCCGGTGTGCCGAAGCGCGAACTGGGCGCGAAGAAATTAGCGACATGGTAGCCAAACGAGCCATAGTACGGGTGCTCCAGAATAGCCATCAGCTGGATGGTATTGTAGCCATCGGCCTGAATGCGCGGTAGTATCAGGTCGGCAAACTCGCGGTAGGTGCCTACGCGTCCTTCTTCCTGGGCCATGCCCACGTGCGCCTCGTAAATGAGCGGCTCGCCCTTGGTGGCATTGGCCACGCGAAAGGTTTTATCAGTCCACTCAAAGGGTGCCTCGGGCACCCAGAGTTGAGCCGAAAAGTCGTTGGTTTCGGGGTCTTGCACAGCGCGACGCAGGTAGGCGGGCAGGCGGTCCTTACCTTGGCCGTGGGCCACAATGTGCAGCTTATAGCGCGTGCCGGCGGCTGGGCGGCGTCCACTCTCATCATCGGCAATAAAGCCTTCCCAGATGCCGGTAGCGTCGTCTTTGGTCAGCGGGTCGGCCTCGCGGTTCCAGAAGTTGAAGTCGCCAACCAGATTCACGGCCTCGGCACCAGGTGCCCACTCACGCACCACGTAGCCCCGGCGCTTGGGGTCGTAGTGTAGGCCCAGGCGTTGGTGGGCGGTGGCATACTTACTCAGCGAGCCGTATTCTTTGGTAATCACGGCCAGGCGGTCGGCCAGCCGTTGCTGGCGGGCCAGCAGCACCGGCTCAAAGGGTTGCAGCCAGGAGTCTTCCTGGGTGAGCGTCAGCACGGGGGCGGTAGGCGCGGGGGCAGAAGCTAGAGCGTCGGCAGACATGGATGGGGAAAAGAAAATGAGGTGACCAAAGGTAGGCAACTCCCCGATTGCCGGGCCGTTGTCCCTACTTTGCACTATGCATACGTTTTTTCGTTTTTCGGCGGCTACATTCTTATCGGCGGCTCTGGCTATCCCGGCACTGGGGCAAGCAGGCGCGGCAGTAGCAGCGGCAACTCACCACAGCACCCCGGCCCGCGACCAGCTACCACCCGCCGCCAAGCCCGTAGTGGCCCGCCACGCCATGGTAGTATCGGCTCACCCCCTGGCCTCACAAGTAGGCCGCGACATTATGCAGCAGGGCGGCAATGCGTATGATGCGGCTGTGGCCGTGCAGTTTGCACTGGCCGTAGTGCATCCATCGGCGGGTAATATTGGCGGCGGCGGCTTCATCGTGTACCGCGACCACGGCGGCGGAGTGGGCACCCTCGATTTTCGGGAAACAGCACCAGCCAAGGCCTCGCGAGATATGTACCTCGATAAGCAAGGCAATGTAGTACCCACCATGAGCACCATCGGGGCAGCGGCCGTAGGCGTGCCGGGCACCGTGGCGGGTATGGAAGCGCTACATAAAAAATTAGGCAAGTTGCCCTGGGCCAAGCTGGTAGAGCCCGCCGTGCGGCTAGCTGGCAATGGCGTGGCGCTGACAGAAAAAGAAGCCGCTGGCCTAAATGCCAACCGCGCCGACTTCTTGAAATACAACAACGACCCTTATGCCCCAGCCGCTACCAAAGGCATCGTTTATACGCCCGCCCTGGCTAGCTCGCACCCTTGGAAAGCGGGCGACATACTACAACAAACTGAGCTGGCACGAGTACTGAAGCAAATTGAGCAGCACGGCGCGGCCGGCTTCTACACGGGTCAAACTGCTGAATATCTACTGAATACTACCAAAGGCTACATCACCCAAGCCGACCTCGACCACTACCAGCCCAAATGGCGTGAACCTATTCGGGGCCAGTACCGGGGCTACGATATCATCACGATGCCACCTCCCAGCAGCGGTGGCGTGGCCCTGCTGCAAATCCTGCAAATGCTGGAGCCGCACGACTTGAGCAAGCTTGGCTACCACACGCCCGCCGCTGTAGCCCTCATCACAGAAGCCGAGCGCCGGGCCTACGCCGACCGCGCCACTTATCTCGGCGACCCCGATTTTGGCAAGGTGCCCGTAGCACAATTGCTGGCCAAAGACTACAACAAGCAGCGCGCCAGCACTATCCACCCCGATGGCTCGGCCACGCCCAGCGCCGAGGTCACAGCTGGCCCCGGCCTCCCCAGCTACGAAAGCGACCAAACTACCCATTACGACATCGTAGATGCGCAGGGCAATGCGGTGAGCTGCACTACCACCCTCAACGGGGCGTATGGCAGCAAAGTAATCGTGGCTGGTGCGGGGTTTCTCCTTAACAATGAGATGGATGATTTCAGCGCCAAGCCCGGCGTGCCCAACTCCTACGGCCTGGTGGGCGGCACTGCAAATGCCATCCAGCCCGGCAAGCGCATGCTCAGCAGCATGACGCCCACCATCCTCACCAAAGGCGGCAAGCTGGCGCTCGTGACCGGCTCGCCGGGCGGTAGTACTATCATTACCAGTGTGTTGCAATCCATTCTCAGCGTAGTTGACTACGGAGCCAATGCCCAAGAGGCAGTGGCTGCTCCGCGCCTGCACCACCAGTGGCTACCCGACCAGCTTGATGTAGAAGCTGGTGCCCTCTACCCTGCCGCCGAAAAAACTTTGCAGGAAAAAGGATTTAACCCCAAGCCCCGCGCTGGCTGGGGGCGGCTCGATACCATTCGGGTGCTGCCCAATGGGCAGTTGGAAGGTGGGGCCGACCCACGCGGCGATGATGCTTCAGTGGGATATTGAACTTGGTTTCAACGTCAGAATATTAATGCAATAATTTATTTACATTCAACAACTTATTAGCTAGACAAACTCATTCATTGTTAAAGTAAAAGTCGGATTCAGACGAGTATTTGCTTGCGCAGGCAGTAGCAGGTACCGGTACTTCGGTGCAGTGCTGCACCGATGGGCAGCCAGCCACGCTGCTTATTACTTTTCCGATGCGCCCAATTAGCTACTTAACCTGTTGCTTGCTTCTGCTACTGGCCGCCTCTAGCTGGGCTGCACTCGGCAAACCTAGCGCATCTGAGTTTCAGCTTGAGGGCCAAGAGGCCGAGTTTGTGCAAAATCTGGGGCAGTGGCCTGTCCCGGTGCGCTTCGCGGCAACGTTGCGGGGCGGTAAGCTTTTTGCCGAGGCGCAGGGTTTGACCTACGTGTTTGCCGCCCCGGCACCGGGTGGTGCGGTGGCCGAGCATCGGCTGGTACCGACGCAGGCGTGGGCCTACCAAGTGCAGTTTGTAGGGGCCAGCCCAGCTGAGGTGGCGGGCCGGCAGCCCAGCGGTGTGCCACACAGCTATATAATAGGCAAGAGCCCCGAGCACTGGGTTAGCCAAGCCCCCGGTTACGGGCGAGTGGAATACAACGGGCTGTACCCCAGCATCAACCTAGTGGTATACGGCAACGAGCAGACGCAGCTTGAATACACCTTTTACGGTGCAGCCGGGCGGGCAGCCAACGGTTATTCGGCTATACTACGCGGGGCTATCGGGGCTACAACTTGATTCGGCGGGGCGGCTGCACCTACGCACGCCGCTCGGCACTGTGTTGGAGTCGGCCTCGGTGGCCTGGCAGCCCGACCCGGCCAGCGGCCAGCGCCGGCCGATATCCTGCGCCTTTTGGGTATCACTTGCCTAACATCATCACGCCCAATGGTGATGGCCTCAACGACACCTTCGTGCAAAACCAATTTTGCGAGCCGCCCCGCCTGCGGGTGTTTTCGCGCTGGGGCAAGCCAGTGTACCAAACCGAGGCTTACCTCAGCGACTGGGGCGGGCAAGACCTAGCCCCCGGCCTCTATTATTACCTACTCAGCGACCGCACTGGCCAGCAGCCGGCCGCCAAGGGCTGGCTCGAGATAGCGCGCTGAATTCCCGACTTGCAAGGCGCTAAAAAATGCTTATCTTTGCACCAGAATTGGTATCTAATCTGAAAAGAGGGGACGCGCAGTCCCCTCTTTTTTTGCCCTATTTCCCGCCTAACATGGCTCAATTTGACCGCCAACGCATTCAGCAGCTGCTCACCGAGGCCATCGGCGAGGGCGAGCTTTTTGTGGTTAGCCTCACCGTTTCCGACTCGGTGCTGCCCAAGATTACCGTTACCCTCGACGGGCCAAACGGCCTCGGTATCGACGAAATTGTGACTATCACGCGCCGCCTGAATCGCGGGATGGAGGAAATCTACGGCGAAGAGGCTGCCTACTCGCTCGAGGTGACTTCGCCGGGGGCCGACCAGCCCCTCACCGACCCGCGCCAGTACACGCGGCACATTGGCCGCAGCCTCGCGCTGAAGCTGCAAGACGGCACCGAAAAAACCGGTCCGCTCACCGCCGTCATGCCCGAAGGCATTGAGCTGGAAGAGATTATTAAAGTAAAAACCAAGAAAACTACGCTACCCGCCGCCTTTTTTCCTTTCGGGGACATAAAGGAAGCCAAAGTTGTTATCTCTTTTAAGTAATTGTCAGATTGCTGGCTTGTTAACTTTTTGAATTGAGAATAGTCGTATCTGGCCCAGTTTTCAATTCAGCAGTTCAACCCGTTCAGCCATTCAACAATCCAGTAAATCAATCACTCATGGCTAAAAAAGTCACTCCTAGCCCGCAAGAGGTCGCAGCCGCAGCTGCCGACCTGAACGCCCGGATGCTCATCGAGAACTTCCAGGAGTTCGCCAAGAGCCGCAATATTGACCGGCCCACGATGATGTCCATCCTGGACGACGTGTTTCGGACGATGATTCGCAAGAAGTTTGAGGACGACTCCAACTTCGACGTAATCGTGAACCCCGACAACGGTGACCTAGAAATTTGGCGCAACCGCGAAATTGTGGACGATGACTCGGAGGATATCTGGGACTTGGACAAGATTCCGCTGGCGGAGGCGCAGAAAATTGAGCCCGACTTCGAGATTGGTGAGTCGGTGGCCGAGCCCATCAAGATTGATGACTTTGGCCGCCGTGCCGTGCTGCTGGCCCGTCAGACGCTCATTCAGCGCGTGAAGGACATGGAGCGCGACAACTTGTACCAAAAATACAAGGACTTGGTCGGCGAAATCATCACCGGTGAAGTGTACCAGGTTTGGAGCCGCGAGGCGCTCATCTTGGACAAGGACGAAAACGAGTTGGTGCTGCCCAAAAGCGAGCAAATCCCCAAGGACCGCTATCGCAAAGGCGACACCGTACGCGCTGTTGTTCACCGCGTTGACGTGATAAACGGCACGCCTAAGGTTATCCTGAGCCGCGCCGCACCAGCCTTCCTCGAACGCTTGTTTGAGCAGGAAGTACCCGAGATTTACGACGGTCTTATCACCATCAAAAACGTGGTGCGCGAGCCCGGCGAGCGTGCCAAAGTGGCTGTAGAAAGCTACGACGAGCGCATCGACCCGGTTGGTGCTTGCGTAGGCATGAAGGGCAGCCGCATTCACCCTGTGGTGCGCGAGCTGATGAACGAGAACATCGACATCATCAACTACACCGATAACCTGGAGCTATTCATTGCCCGTGCTTTGTCGCCAGCTAAAGTTGGCTCGATGAAAATCAGCGAACTAACCGGCCGGGTTTCCGTGTTTATGAAACCCGACCAAGTTAGTCTGGCCATCGGCCGCGGCGGTGCCAACATTAAGTTGGCTTCGCGCTTGGTAGGCATGGAAATCGACGTTTTCCGCGAAGCCACCGACTACGAGGAAGACATCTCGCTCGACGAGTTCACCGACGAAATTGAGCCGTGGATTATCGCCGAGCTCAAGAAAATCGGCCTCGACACCGGCCGTGCCGTGCTGGCCGTGAAGAAAGACGACATCGTGCGCCGCACCGAACTCGAAGAAGAAACCGTGGACGATGTGTACCGCGTTATTCGCCAAGAGTTTGCGGACGACGATGACTTGCCGACCGATGAGGCAGCCCCCGCTGCCCCGGCCAACCCCGACAGCGCGCCGGCCGCCCAATGAGGGCCGGGGCCAACCGCCCGCAGAGAAGCTATTAAATCAAGCCAGTAGGCTTGGTTTATAGCCTGCTGGCCAGATTTAATCTTTACCTTTGCAGTCCAGAACGTAGCGTTCGAAACCTTATAGAATGGCGGAAGCAACCCCGAAACGGCTTTTACAGGCAGCCAAAGACCTGAATATTGGTATCGACCGGGCGGTCGAGACTCTTGCCCGCAAGGGTATTGCGGTCGAAAATAAGCCCACCACCAAGCTCACCGGCGAGCAGGTGGCTCTCTTGGAAAAAGAATTTGCTGCCTCGGCCCAGGACAAGCAGGAAGCGCAACGCCACACCCAGGCGCGCCGCCAAAGCGAGTTAAACGCCCAAGCCCATGCTGCTGCGGCCAAGCCCGCCGCGCCTGCCCCGGCTCCTAAGCCAGCGGCCCCGGCCCCCGTGGCCCAGCCTGTGGCAGCTGCGCCAGTAGTAGCTGCACCTGAGCCAGCGCCCGCACCGGTAGCCGTAGCGCAACCAACGCCCGCGCCAGTAGCTGCCCCTGCGCCTACTGCGGTAGTCGATACCCCGGCAGCTCCCGTGGTCGAAGCGCCTAAAACTCCCGGCCTCAAAGTGCTGGGCAAAATTGAACTTGATAGCAAAGGCCGGGTCGTTCCGCCGCGTCCGGCTGCACCTACGCCGGCTCCTGCGCCCGTGGTAACTGCACCAGCACCAACACCGCAGCCGGCTCCAGTGGCTCAGCCTCAACCGGCTCCTGTAGCAGTGACCCCTGCTCCGGTGCAGGCTCCTACGCCAGTGGCTCAGCCCGTTGTGGCACAAGTTGCGCCAACTCCTGCTCCTACTCCGGCCCCCGCGCCAGTGGCGCAGGCTCCGGTAGCCCCCGCTCCTACCCCCGCACCGGCTGCTACTCCTGTGGCTCCCGTAGCGACTCCCGCTCCTGCTGCCGAGGTACCAGCTGCTACAGCGGCTCTGGCCCCAGCAGTGGAAGAAGGCACTATCACGGCTAAAGCCGACCAGCTGAAAGGCTTGACCGTACTGGGCAAAATCCAGCTGCCGGTTGATTCGAGCCGTCGTGGCCCAGGTGGCCGTGGCCCGCGCCCGGTAGCATCTTCCGATGTTCGCAAGAGCGGCGTTGGCGCTAACAACAATAACAATCAGAAGAAGCGCCAGCGTCTGCCTGCGCCTGGTCAGCCAGGTGGTGGTGCCAACACGGGCACTACTACTGGTACCGGCACTGGCCAGCAAGGTGGTGGCGGTGGCTATCAGGGCAACCGTCCCGGTGGTCCCGGTCAAGGCGGCAATCGCTCCAGCGGCCCCGGCCAAGGTGGCAATCGCCCCGGTCAGAACAACCGTCCTGGCCAAGGCCAGAGTGCTCCTCGCACGCCGCAGGTCGCACTTACGCCTGAGCAGAACGACAAACAGATTCAGGAGCAAATCAAGGCTACGCTAGCCAAGCTGAGTGGCGGCAAAAACAACGCCGCTGCCAACCGCGCCCGCTACCGCCGCGACAAGCGCGGTATGGCTGCCGAGGAGCGCGAAGCACTGCGTGCCCAGAACGAGCTTGATGCCAAAACCCTCAAACTCACCGAGTTTATTTCGGCCAATGACCTTGCATCCCTCATGGATGTGAACGTAAACGAAGTAATTCGGGTGTGCTTGGGCATGGGCATGTTCGTGTCGATTAACCAGCGCCTCGACGCTGAGGCCATCACGGTTATTGCCGACGAGTTTGGCTATGACGTAGAATTCCTGTCGGCTGAAGAAGACGAGGAAGCCATTGACATGACCGATGCGCCCGAGGATATGAAGCCTCGTGCGCCTATCGTGACTATCATGGGCCACGTCGACCACGGCAAAACGTCGCTGCTTGACTATATCCGGAGTGCTAGTGTGGCCAAAGGCGAAGCCGGTGGTATTACGCAGCACATTGGTGCCTACGAGGTTACGACCAAGTCGGGCTCGCCCATTACCTTCCTCGATACACCTGGTCACGAAGCCTTTACGGCCATGCGTGCCCGTGGTGCCAAGGTCACGGACATTGCGATTATCGTAATCGCGGCCGATGACTCGGTGATGCCCCAAACCAAGGAAGCTATCAACCACGCCCAGGCAGCTGGAGTACCGATTATTATCGCCCTCAACAAGGTTGATAAGCCTTCCGCTAACCCCGAGAAAATCCGCGAAGAGCTTTCGCAGATGAATATTCTCGTGGAAGAGTGGGGTGGTAAGTATCAAAGCCAGGAAGTATCGGCCAAGTCAGGTCTCGGCGTGGAAGAGTTGCTGGAAAAAGTATTGCTCGAAGCCGAGCTGCTCGAGCTGACTGCCAACCCCGACCGCAACGCCATCGGCACAGTAATCGAAGCCGAGCTGGACAAAGGCCGTGGCTACGTAACCACCGTGCTGGTGCAAACCGGCACCCTAAACGTAGGCGATATCGTACTGGCTGGCCCGCACTACGGCCGCGTAAAAGCCATGACCGACTACCGTGGCAAGAAGAAGAAAGTAGCTGGCCCGGCCACTCCGGTGCAGGTACTTGGTCTGACGGGTGCCCCACAAGCTGGCGACCGCATCCAGGTAATGGAAACTGAGCGCGAAGCCCGCGAACTGGCCACTCAGCGCCAGCAGCTGGCTCGCGAGCAGACCATCCGTACCAAGAAGCACATCACCCTCGACGAGATTGGTCGCCGTCTGGCTATCGGTTCGTTTAAGGAACTGAACATCTTGGTAAAAGGTGACGTGGACGGTTCGGTAGAAGCACTCTCCGACTCACTGCTGAAACTGAGCACGCCCGAAGTGAAGGTGAATATCCTGAGCAAAGGCGTGGGTGCCATCTCGGAAAGCGATGTATTGCTGGCTTCGGCTTCCGATGCTATCATCATCGGCTTCCAGGTGCGGCCCTCGCAGAGCGCCCGTCGCTTGGCCGAGCAAGAGCAGATTGATATCCGCCTGTACTCCATCATCTACAACGCCATCAACGAGGTGAAGGACGCGATGGAAGGCATGTTGGCTCCTACCCTGCACGAGGTAGTAACGGCCAACGCCGAAGTACGCCAAGTGTTCAACATCACCAAAGTCGGCACCATTGCTGGCTGTATGATGACGGACGGCACGCTGACCCGCAAAACCAAGGTGCGGGTGGTGCGCAACGGCATCGTGCAGTACACCGGCGACATTCAAGACCTCAAGCGCTTCAAAGACGATGTGTCGGAGGTGCGCCAGGGTTACGAGTGTGGTATTTCCATCAAAGGCTTCAACGACCTGCAAGAGGGCGACAACATTGAGGGCTTCGAAGAACAGGAAATCAAGCGCAAGCTATAATCATTGATTTCAGCGGATTTCACAGATTTTGTGGACGTGAGAAAGGCCACCCAATTGGGTGGCCTTTTTTATTGTAAGCAAAGTAGATAGACGAGGTAGAAACGCATTGTATCTTGTCGCTGCTGAGATGCGTGACCTAACGCAAGACGCAAAATATTGCGTCTCTACCTCTTGCACTCTGACCGCGAGAATAGCAGTATACGGCCTGCCAAGCAATAAAAAAGGCCACCCAATCGGGTGGCCTTTCTCACGTTCACAGAATCTGTGATTTAGAGGGAGAAGAAGGTCTTTTTACGCTTATTGGCGAGTGGTTCGCCCTTCGGGTCGATACCGGGAGCTTGGTGGCCTTCGCCGCGCTTATTCTCCTGGCCGGGCATAGACTTGAATTTGCGCACGGTAAAGCCGCCCGCGTTCTTATCGAGCTGGCGGAAAGCGCCTCCATTGCCATCGCCAAAACTGGTGTTACCCGCGCGAGCTTCTAAAATGCGGAGCTGCTGCTCTTGCGCTACTTCTTCCGGAGTTTTCTCCTTAGCTGGCTGATTCTGCGCCATTGCAGCGGCAGCTCGCTTCTCTTTGCGACTTTGGGCATGAGACGCCGGAGTTGCGAGCAGACAAATCGCACCGGCCAGCAGCACGGCAGAGGACATTTTTTTCACGCGAAGAAAAAGGGAATGAAGTGGCTCTGAAGGTAAGGCGCTAACTACTGGCTCGATATACTAAGTTCCGAACTAAGCAGTTAGCGCCGCCCCTAAATTAGGATGCTTTCAACAAATAATTGCAAAAGATTCTAGCTGCGCATACGCAGCGCATCCCGAATCTCGGTCAGCAACACTTCCTCTTTGGTAGGCGGCGGCGGAGCTGGAGCAACGACCTCGACTACCGGCGCGGGGCGCTTGAACTTGTTGGCTGCCTTCACAACGAGGAAGATA
This sequence comes from uncultured Hymenobacter sp., assembly GCA_964251335.1. GTDB lineage: Bacteria > Bacteroidota > Bacteroidia > Cytophagales > Hymenobacteraceae > Hymenobacter. The sequence goes on along the minus strand of CAXUKA010000073.1, from coordinate 10,094 downwards.
CAGAAGGCGATAATAAAGAAATTGAGCACTGCATTGATAAACAAGCCCACCTTCATAGGGCCGAGCACGATAGTGGAGTAATCCATCTTGCCCACTACCAGCCCGAGCATGGGCATAATAATATCGTCGGTCAGCGATGAAACAATTTTGCCGAAAGCTGCGCCGATGATAACACCAACGGCTAGGTCGAGCACATTCCCCTTGGAAATGAACTCTTTAAATTCAGAAACAATGCTCATAAGGGCAAGGGTAAATGTGTAAGAAAAAAGTATGAGTGCTGGTTTGTAAACTACTCAAACTGGCAAGTATTACTTATCCTTGCCTGAATAGCACTGCGAATTTCACTGCAATATGCAGGAGATATCCTATATCCTCGCTTAACTGATTATTTCATAGCTCCAACTAGCGTTTGAGCCTGCTAAACGCCGTCGCCCCTTGTGTGGCCGTACCTTTGGGCGTGCTTTCTCCCACCGTTTTTTCGTCCTATGGCTCCGTCTTTCGATAACCTTTTGTACGACCTAGATGCACCCACCGGCATCCTGACCATCACCGTCAACCGCCCTACCAAGCTGAATGCGCTGAACGCCGCTACTATTCGCGAACTGGGGCAGGCCATTGCACAGGCGCAGCAGGATGCGGCGGTGCGTGGCATTCTGCTCACGGGCAGCGGCGAAAAAGCGTTTGTGGCGGGGGCCGACATTGCCGAGCTGGCTCAGTTAGACGGGCCGGGCGCGCAGGAGGCCGCCGCACGGGGGCAAGCCGTATTCCGGCAGTTTGAAACCAGCCCCAAGCCTGTGGTGGCGGCCGTGAATGGCTTTGCGCTGGGCGGCGGCTGCGAACTGGCAATGGCCTGCCACATTCGGGTAGCTTCGGATAATGCCCGCTTTGGCCAGCCCGAAGTAAACTTGGGTTTGCTGCCCGGCTACGGCGGCACTCAGCGACTAGTGCAGCTAGTGGGTAAAGGCAAAGCGCTGGAGTTACTCCTCACCGCCGACCAGGTGAAGGCCGATGAAGCCCTACGCTTGGGCTTGGCCAACCACGTAGTGCCCCAGGCTGAGCTGCTGGATTTTAGCAAGAATCTGCTACTCAAAATACTGAGCAAAGCTCCGGTAGCCATTGGGCTGACCATCGGCTGCGTGAATACCTACTTCGACAAAGGCGGCGAGGCGGGCTACACTGCCGAAGCAGCTGCTTTTGGGCAGGCGTTTGGCACCGAAGATTTCCGCGAAGGCACCACTGCTTTTCTGGAAAAACGGGCAGCGGTATTTAAAGGAAATTAAAAATTATAAAGCTGTTATAGGCAGCATTTATTCTGTCATGCTCAACGCAATGAAGCATCTCACTCGGGTAACTAACCTCTGGCATCAGGGATTTCTGAGCCACGCGAGATGCTTCCCTACGTTCAGCATGACGGAATAAAGTAGGCTTAAACAGTTTTAATTCTATCGGATGAGTATTGCGAAAAAGCTGGCCTCCCAAACGGCCATCTACGGCGTCAGCAGTATAGTGGGGCGGGTGCTGAGCTACCTGCTGGTGCCGATATACACGGCCCACTTTGCGGCGGCCGAATATGGCATCGTGACGGGGCTGTATGCCTACGTATCGTTTCTGAACGTGCTGTTTACCTACGGGCTTGAAACGACGTTTTTTCGCTTTGCCAACCGCGCTGGCGAAGACCGCCGCGAGCTGTATAATCGTTCGATGAGCTTACTGCTACTCAGCAGTATAGCTTTTACGGCGCTGCTGGCTTGGCAGGCGCGCGGGCTGGTATCGCTGCTCGAATTGGACCTGCCAACCGGCCACACCGAACCCGAGCAATATGCCCGCTGGGTGGCCCTCATTTTGGGGCTCGATGCAGTGGCGGCGCTGCCCTTTGCTCGCCTACGGCTAGAAAACAAAGCGCGCAAATTTGCCGCTATTCGCCTGACCAATATCCTCGTATACGTTGGGTTAAACTTATTTTTTGTGGTGCTGTGTCCCATCGTGGTGCAGAGTGCGCCCGGCAGCCTGCTGGCCGACCTCAAGCCCCTGATAATGATGGTGTACAACCCGAGTTTGGGCGTGGGCTACGTATTCCTGTCCAACCTTGCGGCCTCGGCCCTGACGCTACTTCTGCTGGGGCGCGAGCTGATTGACTTCAGCTTTCGGTGGCCTGATTTATCTTTTCTACGGCCGCTACTGGCCTACGCCCTGCCGCTGATGCTAATGGGCCTGGCTGGCATGGTCAACGAAACGCTCGACCGGATTTTGCTGCCTAAATGGCTGCCCGAACATTTCTACCCCGGCATAAGCCGAACAGCGGCCGTGGGCGTGTACGGGGCCTGCTACAAGCTCAGCATTTTTATGTCGCTGGTCATTCAGGCCTTCCGCTACGCAGCCGAGCCGTTCTTCTTTTCGCAGAGTACTGAAAAAAATTCGCCCGCTACGTTCGCTTTGGTGCTTAAGTGGTTCACCTTGTGCTGCGCTTTTATTTTCGTAGGAATCAGCTTGAATCTAAGTTGGGTAGGGCCGCTATTTTTGCGGCGGCCCGAGTACCTCACCGGCTTGAATGTGGTACCCATCTTGCTGCTGGCCAACTTGTTTTTGGGCGTGTATTACAACCTCTCGGTGTGGTTTAAGCTCACCGATAAAACATATTATGGTACCTACCTCGGGGCGGCCGGGGCGGTGCTTACCATCGTGCTCAACTTCTTTCTAATACCGGTGCTGGGCTACACTGGTAGCGCCTGGGCCACACTGGCCTGCTACTTTATGATGGCGGCGCTGTGCTGGTGGCTGGGCGAGCGGCATTTCCCGGTGCCCTACCCAGTGGGCCGGCTGTTGCTGTGGTTGCTGGGGGCAGTGGTTTTTGTGGTGGCAGGGCAGGCGAGCATTGAAGTGCTACCCAAGGTGGCGGGCTATGCGCTCGGGCTCGGGATGTCGCTGCTCTATATCGGCTTAGTGTATGCAGTGGAGGGGCGGCAGCTACGGCGGCCAGCTGCGGTAGCCTGAACCGTATGGCACAAAAAAAACACCGGGCAACACCCGGTGTCTTTCTGAGCTATGAAAACAAACTTAGCCAACTTCCCTTTCCCGAATCGGCCTAAGCACGATTACAGTATCAGGTTGCTAACCGATGCAAAGTTTGCAGTTTTGAGTGACATATACGCGATAGTGCCGAATTTTTTCGTCAGAAACAGGCTTATAGTCGCTAAATAGTAGCAAAAAGGCTGTTAATATACTATTAGTGAAGCATTAGATAATTAATAAAATTAGTTGGCCGGCTGGTGCTGTTTGCCGCCAGCCGATTAACCAACGCCATCGGTAGATTCATTGGTTGGTTCTAATCCTTGAGCGGCTGCGCGCCGGGCAAAACCTTCCTACCTGATACCTTTGTATCAGTCCAAACTTGGGGTTTTGTCGTATAGCTGGTTTCTGTACCTTCACCCCGTTTTTTTCATTCGCTAAGGCGTCCTTGCCCACCTGCTCCATGCTTCTTATCACCCTGCTTTTTCTCAGCAACCCGAAGACTATCATCTTCATCATCTTCGTATTGGTGCTGTTTTTTGGTGCCAAGCGCATTCCCGAGTTGTTCCGGGGTGTAGGCCAAGGGGTGCGTGAGTTTAAAGATGCCACTACCGAGCAGCCGCGCCCGCCCTACCAGGCCCCTGGCCAGCCCCAGCAGCCTCCCTACGGCCAGCCTAACCCTAACTACTATCAGGGACAGCCTAACCAAGCCTATGGCCAGCCACAGCAAGGCTACCCACAGCCCAACCAGCCCTACGGCCAGCCGGCTCCCGGTCAGTTGCCCAACGGCCCTGCTGCTCCTTACAACCCTAATACGCCGCCTGCCTAGTCTCTAGTTGAACGGCTCCTTTTTTCTTAGCTTTTTATTTCTCTTTTTGTTATGACTTCTTCCCTGCTTTTTCTAGGTGACATCGGCGGCTCCGAATTGATTTTGATTATGGTCGTCATTCTCATTTTCTTCGGTGCCAATAAAATTCCTGAGCTAGCGCGGGGCTTGGGCAAAGGCATCCGGGAATTCAAGGATGCCAGCAGCGAGATTCGCAACGAGTTTGAGAACGCCGGTACGCCTCGTCCCAACCAGTACCCAAACCAATACCCGCCGCAGCAAGCGCCCTACGACCCAGCGCAACAGCCTTACCAGCAGCCACAATACGGCCATGTGCCCCCCGCCCCTACCGGCTACGAGCCAGTGCCTCCAGTATATAATGCGCATGATGGCGTAAATTCGCCGGCCGCTGCGCCGGTAGCCCACTCGCACGACACACCGTTGCCGTCGAGCGTGCCCGGTGCCCAGCCGCGCCACGACCAGCCATCACCTGACGCTTAAGACTTGAAACCTCAGTATTCTTCCCTTTCGGAAATTCAGCGCGAGCTGGCGGCGGGCACTACGTCCTGCCGCCAGCTCGTTGAGTATTACCTAGATAACATTGAGCGGCGCAACGCTGAGCTGAATGTTTTTCTGGAAGTATGGGCCGACGAGGCTCGCCAGCAAGCCATTGCGGTAGACGAAAAACTTGCCAATGGTACCGCTGGCCGCTTGGCCGGCATGGTTATCGGCCTCAAAGATGTGCTGGCCTACCAAGGCCACTCGCTGCAAAGCAGTAGCCGCATCCTCGACGGGTTTAAGTCGCTTTTCACCGGCACGGCCGTGCAGCGCCTGCTGGCCGAAGATGCCATTTTCATCGGCCGCCAGAACTGCGACGAGTTTGCTATGGGCGGCTCGAATGAAAACTCGGCTTTCGGCCCGGTACGCAATGCGCAGGATACCAGTCGCGTGCCCGGCGGCTCGTCGGGTGGCTCGGCCGTGGCCGTGCAGGCCGATATGTGTTTGGCTTCCATCGGTTCCGACACGGGCGGCTCGGTGCGCCAGCCAGCGGCGTTTTGCGGCGTGGTGGGCCTGAAGCCCACTTACTCGCGCATTTCGCGCTACGGGTTGGTGGCGTTTGCGTCCTCGTTCGACCAGATTGGCCCCATTACTCATTCGGTAGAAGATGCCGCTCGCCTGCTCGAAGTAATGGCCGGCCCCGATGGCATGGATAGCACCGCCAGCCAGCAGCCAGTGCCCGCCTACAGCGCTTTGCTGGAGCCCCTGCCCCACTACCGCATTGGCTATCTCAAGGAGGCTATCGACCGGCCGGGCTTACAAACTGAGGTACACGACGCGCTGCAAAGCACGCTCGACACGTTGCGCAATCAAGGTCATGTTGTGGAGGCAGTGGATTTTCCTTACCTCGACGAGATGATTCCGACTTATTACATCCTCACTACGGCCGAGGCTAGCTCCAACCTCTCACGCTTTGATGGTGTGAAGTATGGCTTCCGTGCGCCTGATGTGACGGATTTGGAATCGCTTTATAAGAAAACCCGCGCCCAAGGCTTTGGGCCGGAGGTGCAGCGGCGCATCATGCTGGGTACGTTTGTGTTGAGCGCTAGCTACTACGACGCATACTATACCAAAGCGCAACGCGTGCGGCGGCTCATCAAAGAGAAAACCGACGAGTTGCTGCGCCAATACGATTTTCTGGTGCTGCCGACTACGCCAACTACGGCATTTAAAATCGGCGAAAAGCAAGACCCGGTGAGCATGTATCTGGCCGATATTTTCACGGTGCAGGCGTCGCTGTCGGGTGTACCGGCTATTTCTATCCCGGCCGGGAATGATGCGGAGGGCTTGCCGATTGGCTTACAGATTATGAGTGGCGCGTTCCGCGAAGCTGATTTGCTGGCTTTTGCGAATGAGCTGACCGCTGTACCAACGGTGTAACGCGAACTTTCCAGTTCGCGGGCGAGCATAGCGAGCAGTTTCGTAAGCAAACGTCTGCTAGCGTTTATGCTCGCTGCGCTCGCTCGCGAATTGGAAAGTTCGCGATACTGCTTAACCTTTAAATGACTGATTGCGTAGCAGCCTGCTCCGCAATCAGTCATTTTTTTAGCAAGCCTTGCTAACGGTTAGGCCGTTCAGAACTTGTATTTTACCTTAGCCTAATGAAAGTTCTACACCAAGTACCTGCGCCGGTCAATCGCCCTGCTTTTTGGGGGAAGCTGACAGGCCGGCTACTGGGGTGGGCACTGGCATTGGGGGCGCTACCGGCCGCCGCGCAACACGTGCCCCGCCCCGGCCAGGCCATGCCGGAAGATACGGTTCGCCAGATTGTTGACTTGCCGGCGGCAACTATCGACTCGCTGGCCGCCGAGCCGCTGGAAATCGAAATAGACTCGGCGCGTTTTGCGTGGCTGCACACGCCGGCCACGCTGCAAGAGCTGGTGGGCGACCGCATGAGTTGCTTTGAAACGGCCGCGCCGCACCAGTTCAATAACGCGGTGATGGCCTACGTGCGGCTTTTTACGGAGCGTCAGCGCGGCTACACCCAGCGCGTGCTGGAGCGGCAAGACTTTTACTTTCCGATTTTTGAGAAATACCTGGCCAAGTACAACCTGCCCGACGAGCTGAAATACCTGTCGGTGGTAGAGTCGGCCCTGATACCCACGGCCAAGTCGCAGGTGGGCGCGGTGGGCTTGTGGCAGTTTATGCCCGCCACTGGCAGCGACATGCGCCTGAAGCGCGACGAGTGGGTAGACGAGCGTATGCACCCCGAAAAATCGACCGAGGCCGCCTGTAAGTACTTGCGCGACCTCTACCGCATGTTTCACGATTGGGAACTGGTACTGGCGGCCTACAACTGGGGCGCGGGCAACGTGCAGCGCGTGATTCGGCGCACTGGCAAGCGTAACTTCTGGGACATGTACCCGCACATGCCAGCCGAGACGCGCAACTACGTGCCCACTTTCACGGCCATCATGTATGCCATGACCTACGCCAAGGAGCACGACCTGCCTAGCCCGGCCCTGCGCTACCAGCACTACGAGCCCCTCGATACGCTGACCTTACATGGCCAGGCAATCGACCTGCGCCGCCTCAGCCGCGCCCTGGGCTACGCCGACTCGATGGCGCTGGTGCGCTACAACCCCGAGCTGCGCCGGCCGAGCTTGCCGGCTGGCTACCGGCCATATGTGCTGCGCTTTCCGACGGCGGCCCGCGAGCATTTGGGCGATGTAGACTACTCGACCTTAGTAGCTTATTGCCAACCGGCTGCCGAATTGCCGCAGCCGCTGGCTGTGTTGCCGCCTCAGTTGGCGGGCGTTGAGCCCTGGCCTAGTGCGGCGACGCTCGCGGCTGCGAAAGCTCCGGCCGCACCCGACAGCACCCCGCGCTATCGCCGGGTGAATTATACGCTGCGCAAAGGGCAGACGCTGGCCACCGTAGCCGAGAAATACGACGTGAGCCAGACGCAGCTGCGAAAATGGAACAGCCTGCGCAAAGGCCAGCCGCTGAAGCCTGGGAAGCAATTGCTGGTGCTAGTGGCGCTGCCCGCCGCGCCCGCCACTCGCCCCACCCAGCCGATAGTGGCTACCCAGCCGCCTACTTCGGTAGCAACATTGCGCCGCGTAGCGCCAGTCGATACGGCGTGGCAGGCACTGGTGGCTGCCAACGCCCGCTATGCCCAGCAGGCACAGGAGCGCATTGCCCGCGAAGCGGTGCAGGCTCGTGAGTTGGCGCGGGTGCAGAAACAGATAGCTGCTCGCGCTGCTGCGCAAAAACGAATTTCCATTGCGCAAGCCGCTGCCGCAGCTAAAAACAACGCAGCTGCTCGCCTGGGTGTGCCCGCCGATTCTAGTGCTGCCGACAATAGTGATGTAGCAGTGGCTAGTGTGGCACCAGCCGCCACGGTGATAGCACCCGCTCGGGAAAGCAAGCGCCGGCCGGCTAGCTCGGTAGCGGCGGCCCGTCAGCCTGAGGCCAAGCCTACGCTGGTGGCAGCTACTGAGCCAAAAGCAGCTGATAATGAGCCTGAAGAAGTTGTCCCTGCTCGTCGCTCGGCCCGGCCGGTAGCCTCGGCGGTGCCCACCGAAGCACGCCGCGCACAGCCTGAGCCGCGCCCCGCTAAAGAGGAGAAAGCTACGTCTTACACTGTGCAGCCGGGCGATAACCTTACCAAAATTGCCCGCGAACAAGGCGTAACACTGGACCAGCTTAAAACCTGGAATAAACTCACCGCCGAAACCGTGCTATTGGGCCAGCAGCTGCGCCTGACCGCGCCGGCCGATGCTACTGCCGCGCCCGCAGTGACCCAAGCTGCTACCACGCGCCACGCAAAACCTGAGGCTACTAACTTGACTGACAGCCCAAAACTGGCCACGCACATTGTGCAGCCGGGCGATACACTGTTTAGCATTGCCCGGCGCTTCGGGATGAGCCTAGAAGAACTGAAGCGGCTCAATCACTTGGCCTCCGACCAAGTGAAGCTCGGCCAAAAGCTGGTGGTGGGCGGGTAGCGCCCAGTGATTACCGTGTAATTTTGCCCAACGGCCGCGCTTGGTTCGCGGCCGTTTTCGTTTGGTCTAACCTTCCCACCATGCTCAAAATCAATCCTCAAGATGCCCTCGACTACCACGAACAGAGCCCGCATGGCAAAATCGAGGTAGTGCCCACCAAGCCCGTGAGCACCCAGCTCGACCTGGCGCTGGCCTACTCGCCGGGCGTGGCCGAGCCGTGCAAAGCCATCGCCAAAAACCCCGACGACGTGTATAAATACACCGCCAAAGGCAACCTGGTGGCAGTTATCAGCAACGGTACAGCGGTGCTGGGCTTGGGCAATATCGGCCCGGCGGCTTCGAAGCCGGTGATGGAAGGTAAAGGCGTACTATTCAAGAAGTTCGCCGGCATTGACTGCTTTGACATTGAGATTGACGCGGAAGACCCCGACGAGTTTATTCGCATTGTGAAGGCACTGGAGCCGACGTTTGGCGGCATCAACCTGGAGGATATCAAAGCGCCGGAGTGCTTCCGCATTGAGACAGAACTGCGGGAGAAAATGAATATCCCGCTGATGCACGACGACCAGCACGGCACGGCTATTATCACGTCGGCCGCGCTGTTGAATGCGCTGCAAATTGTCGGCAAAAAGATTGATGAAGTGAAGCTGGTGGTGAGCGGGGCCGGCGCGGCCGCCGTGTCGTGCCTGCGCCTATACCTGGAGCTGGGCGTGAAGCTTGAAAACGTGGTTGTCTTTGATAAAGATGGCGTTATCAATGCGGGCCGCACCAACCTAGCCGACATGCAGATGCGCTTTGCCACCTCGCGGCCCGTGAGCACAATGGCTGAGGCGCTGGATGGGGCCGACGTATTCCTGGGCCTTTCGGCGGCCAATGTGCTGCCCGCTGAGCTGCTGTTGAAGATGGCCGACAATCCCATCGTATTCGCGCTGGCCAACCCCGACCCGGAAGTGGCTTATGACCTGGCCATGAGCACCCGGCCCGACCTGATAATGGCCACCGGCCGCTCCGACCATCCTAACCAGGTGAACAACGTGCTGGGCTTCCCTTACATTTTCCGGGGGGCTTTGGACGTGCGCGCTACCGAGATTAACGAGGCCATGAAGCTGGCCGCCGTGCACGCCCTGGCCGAGCTGAGCAAAGAGCCGGTGCCGGATATGGTGAACAAAGCTTACGGCGATAATACGCTGGCCTTCGGCCGTACCTACCTCATTCCCAAGCCCCTCGACCCGCGCCTGATTACCACGTTGTCGCCAGCCGTGGCCAAGGCGGCGATGGAAAGCGGCGTAGCTCGCCGCGACATCACCGACTGGACGGCCTACGAGGATGAGCTGCGCGCCCGCCTGGGCGTGAACCAGAAGCTAATGAACCGCATCACATCGGCGGCCCGCTCGGGGCCGCACCGCGTAGTGTTTGCCGAAGCTGATAACTATAAGATTCTCAAGGCCGCCCAAATTGTGCGCGACGAGAATATTGCTACGCCCATTTTGCTGGGGCCGCAGGCACGAATTCAGGCCATTGCCCTAGAAAACAATATTGACCTGGAAGGCTGCGAAGTCGTTGATATTCTGCAAGAAGACGAAAAGCGCGCCGAGTACGCCGAGCTTTTCTACCAGAAGCGTCAACGGCGCGGTATTACCCTGTACGAGGGCCAGCGCCTGATGCGCGAACGCAATTACTTCGCCGCCATGATGGTAGAAACCGGCGCGGCGGATGCCTGCATCACGGGCTTCACCAAGGACTATGGCAAGAGC
>CAXUKA010000072.1:0-21030 GCA_964251335.1 uncultured Hymenobacter sp. | reverse complement strand
CTTCCCCGCAGTATTGGGCGTATAATTTCGACAGATTTTGGCGAATCTTGAATCAACCGGTTTTTCGTCGTTTCATCAATAATAAATGCGTCGTTGAACCCGGTTTTGATACCATAATTAATCTGCACATCCCAGTCCTTGAGCGGGGTACCGACGGCCTCAATCTTGGCCTTAATGCGGGCCTCCATGGCGTTGAGTACGACCCATGCCTGGCCGGTGGTATCGAATTTGGCGGGCTGAGCGTGTTGTTGAAAATAAAGGCTGAATAGGCTACAGCGGGAAATTGCTACTAAAAAGGCGAATGGCTTTATTTGCTTCAATTTTCGACGCATGATTTTCGCCTACATCCGAGTAAGTACCGACAAGCAGACCAACGAAAACCAACGATTCGAGCTAACGCGCTTTGCTGAGAAGCGTCAGTGGCAGATTGATACTTGGACCGAGGAAACAATCAGCGCCCTTAAGAAGCTAGAGCACCGCAAGTTGAGTGGTTTGCTCCAGCAGATGCGGCGTGGCGACGTGCTACTGGTGACAGAGCTTTCCCGCGTGGGCCGCAACCTGATGCAGATTATGAGCATTCTCAATCAATGCATGGAACGCGATATTCAAGTATTTACTGCCAAGGAAGGCTACGAACTAGGCAATAACATCAATGCCAAAATTCTAGCATTCGCTTTTGGCCTCTCGGCCGAGATTGAGCGCAACCTGATTTCGCAACGCACAAAGGAAGCTTTGGCCCGCAAAAAAGCCGAAGGCGTAGTGCTGGGCCGCCCCAAGGGCAGCAAGTCGAAACGCAAGAAGCTAACTGGCAAGAACGAAGAAATTCAGCGGCTGCTGGCTAAGAAGATTTCCGTTAGTGGCATCAGCCGGCTATTAGGGGTACATCGGCTCACAGTAGCGGCGCATATCAAGCAGTACATGTAGGCAGTGGCAGCGTTTGCGTTGCGTAGGTAGCAGCGGGGCGATAACTTGTCACTGCGACCAGTAATGGATTGATGACAGTCAACCATAAGGCGAGCCGGAGCTGAGGAACTCCGATCGTTGCCTTACTGGCTCGTTTTCTTTTGGGTTAATCCTAGAGCAGTTTCCAGGTCAGTACACAGGGCGTAGAGACGCAAAGTATTGCGTCTCTACGCCCTGTGTACTGACCTGGAAACTGCTCTAAATGTATTCTTAGAGGCCGGGTCCGCAAACGAGTAGCTAATTAGAGAAATATTAACGTAATTGACTTTTAAATCGCAGTGCGCATTTCATAGAGTAGTAACACAAGAAAATAGTAAATGAAAGATGTCTACCAAACTCCGCTGTTGTTACTAGATGAGAAGTTGCGGGCACGGATTGTGAAGTCAGCTTGTAAGTATGAGAACGGTAAAGTAAAAAACCTCATTCAATGGATGAAAGGGGCGGCCCGGCTCAATAGCCAGAAACCGGCTGACATTCATGGGCATTTGGTAAGATGGAGTGGCAAAGACGAGGTAATTCAACGCAAGCTTTTACGAATATGGTTTGAGTCGCAGCCTGGCGGATTGCGCGAACATATTGAACAGGTCTTACTACAGGAAGGCGTGGTTACGAAAGAAGTAAACTTCGGACAGCCACTACCCGCCGGAAGCATTGTTAATAGCCCAAGTATTCCTCCCAGTTTTCGGCGTAATGGCGAACCTATTGAATACAGTATTTTGATGGCTCATATGTTGGGCTGGGTACCAATAGTGGAAGCAAAAAGCGCAGAATTAATATCCGACGTTTTGGTTAGTGTTGCTCCTCAACCTGAATTATTCACCGAGGGTAAGGAAACACATCACAGGACAAATGTTGATTTGGACAACTCAGACTCCGCCATGCCGTCTGAACCTCAGTTGCAGTCTGAAGATATAGAATTAGACAAAGTGATGGGCATGCTCGAAGGGCTATTAGCCCACACAGCCTCGATAGCCGAGATAGCATCACTACTGGCGTCTCGTTTACAAGCCGGACTGCTGACCGAATTGCCTGTGCCTGACACGCACAGCCTAATCGCAGAATATGAACAGGTTTGCCGGTTGCTGCGGGTACAGGCAGCGAACGTGGCGCTGCCACCGCCTGCGACTGGGGCACCACTCAGCGAGTGGCAGCAACTGGCACGGGAAATACAAACGGCTGCTGATGTAGCAGCGGCGGCTCAAACGGTGATGCTGCAAGCACAAGCAGTACTTGAGAAAGTGACGCTAATTCGGCACCGCGAAGAACAGGTATACGAGCCGTTGGTAGTTGTGCAACTCCAAGCCATTGAACTTGGCGAAAAGTTGGATGACTTTCTAGTCCAAAGCCTAAGCAATGGCACCCACCTTTTTGCCCAGCTTGTGCAGTTGGTGGAGTCCTTCGACGAGTGGAGGCAGCAAGGGCGCACTACCGCCAGCATTATGCAGGCCGGCAAGCCTTTGCTCGAACTGGTCGATGGGATGAGTATCTATACAGCCTGGGCAATGGGCCAGCTGGAGATAGCGCCTTACGACCCGTTCACGAGCGACAGTATCTCAGCTGAGCCCGCTACTGAGGAATTTGCTCCTTCCAAATCTGTTTCTGCCCCGGCCGCAATGCTATCGGCGGAGCCTGCCGAAGATTTGGATGACGGAGCGGTTATAGTTAAAGATGAATTATCGGTACTCGCGCATCCTGCCGCTGCTGCTGTTGTGGAAGCAACTGCGCAACCAACGGTACTCACTCAAGGCAGCCCGTTGGCAACGAGAACAGCCTCAACCCCGCCAGTAACCGATGCTACGCCATTACAGCAAGTACCTCCGCTAGAAACCTCTGCTCATCCAGTAGCAGCCCTCACCCAAGGTATGAGCCTGGAATTTTGGGCACTGTTGAACGCAGGGGGAGGAGCATGGCTTTACCAGCTTGCTCGAGGACAGCAGGTATTAAGTACTACCGCCGAGTCTATCCCCGTGTTGCCGGCTTGGCTGCTGCGAGCCAGCATTCTTGGCCCGGAAGTGCGGTCTGACTATGGCCCCATTGCCATGCTGCTCACCTACGATGCCGTGTCCTTTGAAGAAGATGAGCTGGCCGCTAGTCCTGACGAAGCTTCGGATACACGGATACTTATGGCGTGGGCCGGTGCGCTGCGGCCAGCCCTGCTAGCGCCGGCCACTGACTTGCGTGACTGGCTGAACCTTAAGGGTATTGTCAACCTGCCGGCTTTCAGTGCATTAGGCTACCGTCTGCGCATTCGCACCAGCCCTTTCTCTTTTAGCGAAGAACTGCTTAACCAAACGCAGGCGCAGGAAAACTGGAATGTGCAAACCGAGCAATTTCAACAGCAACTGGAGCAATGGGAGGTTGAGCAGCGACAAGCAGTGCTGTTTCATCGGATGCGCGACCATCCGATTACCCGTCTTTGGCAAGCCCTGCTAGGTGAGCGTCAAGTACCTGCTCAGATACTGGACATCATGCGCCGTTTGACTGCTCCCGAACTCGGCGATAAAGCGGAATTACAGACTCAGCTGAAAAAGCTAGCCACTTGGGACCGGTGGATGTGGTCGGAAATGACCCGTTTAGGCTTCCCGCATGACGATGTAGAAACAGTGCGCCACAACACCACCGCGCCTCGGTGGCTCGGTCACAAGCTGGCTGAGTTGGTGGCCATGGCCGACCGTTATCAGGAATTAGAGCAATTGCGGCCCGCAAACTTCCACGCAGAATGGGCCATAGAAGACCAGGAACTGCTGCGGTATCTGCAGGATGAAGCGCCCAAAGCCTACGAGGAGCTGGCCGCTGCTCTGTCCGCTGAGCTTAATTTACCGCGCCGGGTGGCCTTGGGCCGGTGCCATGCTGCCCTAGGCGGCCTACTGGCGTGGCTGCGCCACCCTGGCGAAACCGAAGCCGCACCTGAGCCGCGCCATTTGTTGGCTTGGCCATGGCTGCTTACCCCCAATGCCCCCGCGCTCAACCAACAATGGGAGCCGCAGGCTGACACTCCGCACAGCCAGCAGGCCCTACTAGCTGCTTTACAAGCGCCATTGGATGCCTTAACTTGGTACCAGCAGCAAGCCTCGGCTACGGACCCTGATTACCAATTGGCCGCCCGATTATTGGAAGCGGCTAAGGTCCTGCCGACAGGCAGCATACCGGTTTTTGCCGAACTGACTGCGGTAGCTGAGCCACTGGCCGCCAAGCGTCAGGATGCAGTGCCCCGCCAGCAACACTGGCTCCGGAAAAGCATTAAGCAAATGGAGCAGGCCATTGAACAGGCCCAGCGCTATGGATATGCCGAGCCCAGTTGGACTGAAGCGAGCATCAAAGAACTGAATGCTCTGAAAAGCGTTTCGGAGGCCTTTAGTGACGATGCCGAAGACGATATATACAATTTCAGGGCGTACCACCAGCGTCTAGTTCACTTGCGCGACGAACTGGCCGAGCACCGGCAGCAGGAAGCGGCCCGCCGTCGGCAAGCGTTTGAACATACCGTGGAGAATGCCAATCTGCGCCTAACGAACGCTGACCGCACGCTGCTAGAACAGGCGCTGGATAACGGATGGTTTTCGCTGACTGACGATTACCTGAGCCAGCTCGAACGGGGCCAACGGCTGCGGCAACCGGCCCCAGCACGCTACCCCGACCTGCTCACACTCAAGTCCGAACTGCTAGTCCTGGAGCAGCTCAACGCCAAATCCGAAGCCCATGCTATCCAGAGCTTCGTTCGCACGGGCCATTTGCTCGATGCCGCGGCTACGCCGGCACCTGGTTTCGACAACGACCGGGAGGAAGCAGCCCACGCCTATGCCAGTTGGCACCAGCTGCGAGTAGAGCAGCCGTTGCGAAACCAGCATCAAGAGCAGCTACGGGCCATTCTAGAATTTATTGGTTTTGCCGCGCCGGTGATTTCCTCGCCGGCCCCCTTGAATGGAGGTAGCCGACACGACCGTTCAGTGGATTTTCAGGTGTCTCCACTGCGTGAGCGGCGGCAGTGCCCAGTAAGCCGCTACGGCTCTGATGCCCAAGGACAGTACCGCTTGCTGGTGCTGCCAACGCTGCCCCCGCCGGCCGAACTAGTGAGCTTGGTTGAAAGCAACTCCAAGCTCGGAACCGGGCGGCCCGTCATTGTGATGGCGTTGGAGCCCGTAGGCTGGGACCGACGGGAAGAATTGGGCGTGTACTGCCGGCGGGAGTTGGGCGAATTTTTGATGTTCGATGAGCTTTTGCTGCTGCATCTAGCATCGCATGGCATCGGGCAGAGCCGGCTACCTGCTTTCTTCGGGCACACGCTGCCGTTTAGTCACCTGAATCCCTTCGTGACGAGCGGGGCCATCCCGCCAGAACTGTTTTTCGGACGAGTGGAGGAATTACGCCGATTGGGCAGCCGCAAACACGACAGCGCCCAAATTCTATACGGTGGTCGGCAGCTGGGCAAAACGGTACTGTTGCGTCAATTAGAGCGGGACTACCACTCCCCGTCGGAGCAGCGCTACGTGCTGTTTATCGACATCTACCAAATAGGGCGGGAAAAGACCGTCGCGTTCCTGAGCAGTCTATTGATTCGGCACTTGCAGGAGGCAGAACTGCCGGATTTGCCGGCGGCTTGGTCAAAGGAGCGGCCCTTGGATAAGCTGCTTGAGGAACTGGCCGCTTGGGTTCAGCAAAAACCCGACCGTAGCTTGACCCTACTGCTAGACGAGGCAGACCGGTTATTGGAAGAAGATGCCGAGCAAAATTTCGCTGTCATTTCGCGCTTCCGGAATGTGATGAACGACACGGGTCAGCGGTTGAAGATTGTCTTATCTGGCCTGCACAATGTGCAGCACTCGTTCAGGCTGCCTAATCAACCGCTCATCCAACTCGGCAAAGCCATTGGCATCGGGCCGCTGTCGGCCAAGGAAGGGGTGGAGCTGATTCGGCAGCCGCTGGAAAGCTTAGGGTTTTATTTTGGCCAGCAGGACGCCGAGGGCAACTATCAGCCCGCGGAGTATTTGGTGGACCAGATTGGGGTAGAAACCAATTACTATCCAGGGTTGATTCAAGAGTTCTGCTCTCGCCTCATCGCGGTGCTCTACACGCAGCAGCGCGACGAGCCGGACTGCCAGTTGCTGACTTTTATCACCGAGGAAGCTGTGCAGCAAGCCTCTCGCTTGGCCGAGCCCGAAATCCGGCATCGCTTCCTGCTCACGCTGGACCTGAATCCGCGGTTTCGTTTGCTGACTTATTTGGTGGCCGGGCTTACGTTGCACGTTGGTGGGGCGAAGGAACCTGCGGAGCCCACAGTGGCTCAGGTTCACGAGCTAGCCAAGCTGTACTACCCGTCGGGCTTTGAGCGCACTCAGCACCAAGAACATTACGTAGCCTCGCTGCTAGACGAATTAGTAGGCCTCAGCATTCTAGAGCGCGTGAGCAAAGGTGATGACGCCACGCGCTACCGCCTCCGCACCGCTAACGTTCGGGCCTTGCTGGGGTCACCAAGCGATATTAATGCCGAAATTGACTTATTTCAAAAAGACCCCCCGCTGACAGAAGAGTACAGTATCAATATTGCCCGCAGCCCTTACCACCTGCCTGCTCAGCCGAAAGCCTTGCTGCGCAGTCCCCTCACGGTACACGACTTGTTGGAATTAGAAGAGGGTACGCGGGTAAGCATCGTGTATGGCACCGAGGCGGCAGGCTTGGGCCAATTGGGTGAGTTTTTCGAAAATGCTGCCCGTGACTACAAGTTGCACCGGATAAGCTGCTCGGCTCAATGGCAACCAATTGCGGACAAGCTGACCGAACTACGTGCCCAAACGCGCAAAGCAAAAAAGCAAGTGGTGCTGGTAGAAGACTGCTACAGCGGACGTATTGTGCAGCAAACATTTACAGAGTTGGCCCAGTGGCCAGAAAAAGCTTCGGTGGTACTTGTTGTGTTCGAAATGGGCCCGGCTACGCTGCGGCGCTTCCTGAGCGCCGACGTTACCCTGCAGCAGCTTCGTGACGAAGGAGCCAATTTGTTGCCCTTGGTACCATGGAACCGCAACACGGTAAAGGATTGGCTCACCGACACAACGGCTTCGCGGCGTTGGGAGCAAGTGCAACGCGTGACAGGGGGCTGGCACCGGTTGTTGTTAGACTTTTTCCGCTTTGAACATCCTATTACGGAAAAATCGCCTAAAAAGCAGCCCGCCGCAACCAGCGAGCAGCACCTCACCCAAGTTACCGAGGCGCTTCGTAGTAACCATTACGCCAAGCTGTGGGGACTGCACGAAGCCCCAGAGTTTTTCCGTCGCCTAGCGCAGGAATGGCCCGACCATTTTCGATTCGAAGACTTGGAATTAGCTGCCCTCGATACCTCAGATGCTCCGCCCGCTGAACATTTCAAAACCTGGCTGGATTGGGCTGGCATGCTTTCGCTCGTGCATTTCCGCGCTGAAGGACAGTTTGAGTTCGACCCCATTGTAGCCCAAGCACTGCGCGCCAATGTTTAGCTCGAAAGTTTCCTGGTGGACGATGCCCGGGCCTTCAAGATTCCTGCAGCGAATCGCGGCCGACATGGCTGGTGGGAAAAGCGTGGTAATAGGCTTGCCGCCACACGCTCCCGCGCAAATGCTGGAGAGCTTGCGTCGCCAGCCACAGCCTGGCTTCGGTGCAAACAGCTGGCAGCAACTGGAACCCCTAGCGCTGCCCGAGCATCTTTCGCCCGCCGAATGGCTGGCGCAAAAGTGGCAGTTGCTGCAAGATGAGCCCCATGCCGACGGGATTTCGGCGCAGGAGCTCGCGCGGAGTGCCGGGTTTCCGGTCGGGCGCCGGGTGGTGCTGCAGGAAATGGTGGAAAGTGACTGGCCGAAGTGGGTGGCTTTTCTGGACAATTACACGAACCAGGCCCAGCAATTTCCTTCGCCCCAGCGCACGGTGTTCTGCTGCGTGGTGCGCAGCCCGGCAATTCTCATTCACTTAGAAAAGCTGCGCCAAGCACATACACGGGTGCATCTCTATCAAAATTGCTGCTCCCGGCTCGACTCGTTGCTATTCGCGACTGAATACATGGACGGGATGGCCAGCAAGCCTCCTTTGCTGCAGGAGATTCAACAGGAGCTAGCCGCCATTCTATTCCGCACCGACCCCGCAGCAGCCATGGAAGTGATAAAGCTTGCGGTGCCACAAGCTACTGATTTGCAAAATATTATTGAAAACATATGTCAGGAACGCGGCTGGACTGATGCGGCATTTGCCAATAATCTGCCGCCTGTGCAAGAGTGGGCCTATGGCTGGACGGATACGTATTCGCCGCATCAGCTCATCTGGCACCACCCGGGCACGCCCCACACCAATTCTTCGCAGCAATGGGCTGAGATGGCGGTATGGCAGGCGCAGGCGCGGGTACTGCTGCCGTGGCTGGAGCAGCAAAGGAGAAAAACCCTGCGCAATCCTGCTTTACAAGCAGCCCTGAAAGCCCACCTGCCGCACACGCCACTCACCCCTGATGCCCCCAGGAAATACCAAGTAGACGAATTGGAGCTTGGAGAAATATGTTATTTGCTCAACCGTATCAACCGCACTCATTGGTTTAAAGCAATAAAACAATTAGACGATCTAAAATACATACGACACGAGTTAAGCCACTTACGCTCTTTGACTTGGGGAGAGATTGAACGGCGGACATCCAGCTAACGCAAATGACTGTGACTGCTGGCCTTGGTTAAAAATTTGGTCAGATGTTACATCAATCTAGCTATTGGATTGATAAACAAGCGAGAAGCATAAAAACGGGCGTATTCCGGTACCGTCTGCCCATTACATCCCAGTAACTGCTGGCACGACAAGTTGTGGTATCCAAAACTTATAGCGGCAATTAAAGTACCCGATAAGCACTCCTAGCGGCTTTCCTCCCAATTGAGGCTAGAGGGCCAGCTATGTAACATACGTACCAAACTTTTAACCAATATCATCTCTACTCCTTGACCAAACGCGAATTGTCAATCCAATTTTCAATCTTGAGCATCGTTGTGATTCTGGTTTAGAAAATCGTCTATTTTGCTCTTGCGAATCCATTTCTGAGGAATTAGAGCTCGCCCATCTGTCCAAGGCTCCTCCACCAGTGCAGCTTTAAACTCTGGGGTGTTGAGGTTTGCGTGCTCCGTCACAATAATTTGCAAGTTGGGATTCAACTTCTTCACTACTTTAAAGAACAAGTCGAACATGCGCCCTACTGCAGCCTCATCGGCCCCTACAGCAGCCAAGTCATGCACCGTACCATCCAGAGCCTCATAGCTACCTGTCTGCGGAAAATACACCTGCGTAGGCTGGTCAAATACCACGAAGTGCGGCACAGGTCGGTTTTTCTCAACAAAGAACTTGTGTAGCGCTAGCAGACAAATCAAGTGGCACCCTAGCCAGTTCTCGCCGCTACCCATTCTCTCCATCGGAATGAGGCGGTCATGGTCAGCTACCACGGTTAGCTTGCGCCAATCTAGGCGGTGTGGGTAGCCAGCATGGCTAAGCTGTAGGTCATCGGCCCACTCAGTCATGTCCTTGCCAATCATGCTTATACTCGATTCGATAACCTGCAGGACTCCCTGAGGATTCAGTTGTTCTCTCAGGTCATTCACGTAGCGCGTTCCCCGCTCGATGCGCTCCGTCAGTCGGGCTACATCGGGTAGGTCGCTCAACGTTTCAAGATAGTCTTCAATTCTACCTATCAGTTTCAAGGCTTGCTCTTCGCGTTGCACGGCCTGGGCACTACTCTGTTGCACGCGGCGCAAGGCCCTTACCTGCTGGTCGGCTCGCTGCACATCTGCTCGCAAAGTAACCAGTTGCTTCTCCCGGACTGCTAGGTACTCTGCCAATTGCGGTCGTTGGCGTTGCATTCCACTCAAGTCGGCCTGCATCTGCGCAAGGGCCAGGTTTAAAGTAGCTACCGAAGGCGGCGCATCCTCACCCAGCGGCTGGGTACATAAGGGACACTGCGTATGTGGCGCATGGTCGCTATGGTCGAAGAGCCGCACCACGCTCAGGCGGTCCGTGTGCTCCTGCAAGGCTTCCGTGTAGCCATTGGCCCTGCGGACATGGGCATTGGTTTCCGCAATTTCTTGCTCTAGGTTCTGGTACGCTTGGTTAACGTTGCGGTACTGGATGCGGGCCTGTTCAAGCGCATTGTCTATCGGCAGTATCGCCTCGTTGCTGGTCACCCATCCCGTCAAGGTTGTTAGAGTAGCTAGAATGAGTTCATCAGGCACTTGCTCTTGCAATATGCCCAGCGCCCGGGCCTGTGCCAACAACGTGCGGCCCTTCTCGGTGCGCTTATCTAACACCTGCTGCGCCTGTTGCCGCTCCTGTGTCACCTCGCGGAGCAACTGTTGGCCCTTCCGCAGGTCGGCGCTCAGCTTCATACGGTTGTCCTGAATAGCGCCCAAGAAATAGGGCAGCGTTTCCCGGATGTGGCGCTGAATGACGGGTTCATTCTGGCGCCAGAACAATTGTGCGGGGTTAGCTACCAGGCTCTGGTTCTGAAATAGGTAAAACTTTGCATGGTCGAGCGTCGCCTGAAAGGCATCCTGGCCAGCGCTGGCTCCTCCCAGAGTTTCGTTTGGCGCAATGCCCAGCAAGCTGGACAAGTGAGTCGTGATGGTTGCATCATTGGTATTGAAGTACAATTCGGTGGCTCCGGTAAGCACTACCTCTGGCCCAATCGAAATGTAGCCTTGGCTTTGCTGCACCGAGTGCCCGACTGGGGGCGATTTCGCAATGAACACTTGAGTTGCCCCAATCTGCAGCAGCAAGGCGTACCAGGCGACTACGTCGCGGTTCACCCCCTCAAACATCGTGAAGTCTTTACGGCCTAGGCAGAAGTCCAAAATGTTAATAATAGACGATTTGCCTGTTTTCGACTCGCCAGTGATGATATTCACCGCCCCGAGCTTGAACGGTAGTACTCGGCGCTCCCCTTGGTTGCTATAGAGAACAATGGCTTTTACTTGCATAGCGGAACTACTGTAATTTGATGCCCCAGAGTGCCAGCAAAGCCACTGGGTTGGGCACACTAGCAAACCAGCGCCCCACAAATTCTGCCTTCTTGATGCACAAAGCTGTTTCGGATTCTTTATCCAAGTCCAGTTTACCGAGCTTGATTGGGCCCACCACCAGCGCCCCGGCTTTGTTGAGCACAAGCGCTTGGTATTGCATAGCGAACAATAAACCCTCCCGAGTGATTTGGGTCATTTGCTGCATCCGCCCGGCAAAACCAACCCGCACCTGCTCATTCGTTTGCAACCACGCATGTAGTTTGGTCGCGATAGAATGAGGCAGCAGTTCACGGGTATCTTTGTGCAGTACCACCGGTAGCACCACAAAAGCCGTCGAATAGCTCATACCACGCCCAGCCTCCAGCTCATATGCTTTCACGGCTTGGTGCACCAGCAGCGCACAGAAAGCCGGGTTGAATAGATTAGCCACTTCAATTGGGCGTTGAAGCCAAGGCAATAACTGAGGTGGTCGGGTAAAAGTGGACACGGAGAAAGTAACTTTCCCCTGTCATGGAAGCAGCAAAACCAGCCGGTAAACGGCAGCGAACGAAGTATGATGCGGCCTTTCGGACCGAGGCGGTCCGCCGCGTAAACCAGGATGGGCAGGCGGCGACGCGCGTAGCGCAGGCGGTAGGCATGAGTGAGGCCGTGTTAGGCAAATGGGTGCGGGCGGCCCGCAGCCAAGCCGCTCGTCCAGCAGGGAGCGAAGCGCTAGAGCAGGAAAACAGGCAGTTACGGGCCTAATTGGCCCGCGCCGAAATGGAGCGTGCTATTTTAAAAAAAGCGCTGACCATATTTTCGCAACCGACGGGCCGATGAAGCGCTTCACTTTCATTGCTTTACACGCACCCTGCTGGCCCGTGCGGCACCAGTGCCAACTGCTAGGCGTTAGCCCCAGCGGCTACTACGCGTGGTGTAAGCGTGCACCCGTGCCGACGGACGAGCCAGCGCTGCCGGCTTGGCAAGTAGCCGCCCAGCGCGTGTTCACGACCCATGCTGGCCGCTATGGGCAGCGCCGGCTACGGGCTCAGTTGCGGCGCGAAGGCCACACGGTGGGCCGGCAGCGGCTGCGCGGCTGGCTCAGCGCAAGCGGCTTACGGGCCCACTGTACGCGAGTCGGCACTCGGCCGCCGCGTACCACCCAGGCCGACCCACAGGCCATCGCCGCCGCTAATAAGCTCGCCATCTGGCCTGCGGCCGCAGCCCCGAACCAAATCTGGGTCGGCGACATCACCTACCTGGCCCTAGCTACGGGGCAGTGGGCCTACCTGGCTTGCTGGCGCGACGCTTTCTCCCGGCGCGTGGTGGGCTGGCATGTAAGCGAATCGCTGCATACGGGCTTGATGTTGACCGCCTTTAACCGGGCGGTTGCCGTCTGTCAGCCCCCGCCCGGCCTACTCGTGCACGCCGACCGCGGCAGCCAGTACACTAGCGAGGCCTTTACCCAGCTCCTAGACCGTACCCAGGCCATTGCCAGCCTGAGCCGGCCCGGCAACCCCTACGACAACGCCCTGGCCGAGAGCGGCTGGAGCACGCTCAAAACCGAGCTGCTGCCCCGTGGAGCCTGCTTTGCCGACCTGGAAGAGGCGCGCCTAGAATTGGCCGAGTATCTGGACCATTACTACAACACCCAGCGGCTGCACTCCGCCCTGGGCTACTGCACCCCACTCGAAATCGAACTCCACTATCTTTTCAACCTACCTTAGCGCGGTGTCCATTTCTACCCGACCACCTCACTGGCTTGCCGAACGGGGAAGCGTACAGCATCGTAATGGAGCACTTCTACGTGAGCAGAACTAATCACCGGCTGTTACCAGCTGCTCGCCTGTGTGCTGGGCACAGCCATACCTCCTGATGAGCACGTTGCCAGTATTTCGTTGTATTTTAGTTCCACAAAAGCGGTTTCCATTTACTACACGTATGTCCCCGAAGGAAATTTACGGAATCATTGAGAAAGCAATCAATGAGAAAAGCGAGCTGGTTCTAACAGTGAAGCACGGACTTGGTGACACCATCGCTGATACGCGATTCCAAGGCTATAGACTAGGCCATGACACTTATCAGTACGATTACGTGTGGGGCTACTTGCCAGACCTGAACCTGTATTACAAATTTATGCTCGACCAGATTTTGGCAGCAAAAGCAACAACCTCAAAGTATGCCGTGCGCGAGGACGCCTGCTATCAATACGCCATAGAAGAAGAAACCTTCGCCCAACTCGATGGCTTCAAGAACATCTATGTTCAGGCTGCCCGTCACGCCAATCGGTAGCGTTTAGGTCTGCTTAGGTTGTCTCCTGCGGGAGATGGTCAAACAAATGCTTGAAGTCCTTACGAATGATGGGGATGGACCGCATAAGCATGGTGAAGGAGCTTTCACGTGAAAGTAGATGCTGTAGCGTTTGCTGATAATCTAGCATATCGTCTTGGTCATCCTGAGCCTTGGCTCGCCAATACTTTCCCCACGTTTCGAGAACTATCTTATATTTTTTCTCGATTAGAAAGCGCAGATTTCGAGCGCTCTTCTGGGAGTCAATAGTGTTGGGCTTGCCATTATGTAGTAAATTAAGTAAATAGGCGGTATTAACCGCTTTGATATTGTTAGGGTCTACTGCCTGGAATCCTAGTAGTTCACCCTGTTCGAGCAGTGAGTAACGAATCTCGTTCTCTACGTCGTCTGAACAGGGGTCCAACAGTCCACCCGGCGGAAAAAAATCACCCCGCATGATGTTTGCTTTATAGGCAGCCGGATATAGATTGGAAGGGTCGAACACCCTTGAGGGATTGATTGTGACGGGCTCAAAGTGGTCTACTACCATTTCCCAGACGCTGGGAAACTTCTGTTCCGTCAGGTAGCATTTAGCGTGAAAATAGTGCTCGAATACGTCCAATAAGGAGGAGGTACGGTAGCTACTGGGCCTGACGGGCTTCTTAACGGTAGCTGGGCTGGCCCTGTGTGCAGCACACGAAGTAACATATCGCTGCACGGCCGAGGTCAGAGGGGGCGGCGTAGTAGGTGGCCGAGAAACACGAATCATACGTTGTAACTAATTCAGCCCAGCCAACTGGGCCTCTATTTCCAAGAATAAGCCGGGGGATATGTAGGCGTGCTGCTCGTCCAGTAAGCGGCGCAGTGCTTGTTTAGACTTTCCAGGGTTAGCTGTCGAATGGCGCACAATCTCATTAATCCTGCTTAGAATAGCTTTTGCTACTGCGGAATATTCGCTGGCTACATCGAAGTGCGTCAGCATCAGTTCGGAATAGCTACTGCCCGCCGCCTGGTCTCGCAATACCTCACGGGTAACTAAATCAAATACAGTTGCATTGGGGATGCTGGAAGCAACCGCAGGAGAGTGAGTAGCAACGATGAATTGAATATTAGGGAATAACCGTGTCAGTAGGGGAAGAAGCTCGTATTGCATTTCCAGATGCAGGTGAGTTTCCGGCTCGTCAATTAAAACGAATCCCCTGGGATGATAGGAGAAATCCTTCAGTTGCTTACGCAATAAATCCACGCGCATCAACAAATCCACAATAATGCTGAGCGAGGCGGAAAAGCCTGCGGAAAGCTGATTGAACGTTATTTGGCGACCATCACCACGTTCCAAGTAGAACTCATATTCCTCGCTAATAAATTCAATTGTCAGTGACTGGTCGCTAAACAGTTGGCGTAACGTACGCTCTAGCTCGATAAAAAACCTGGCGCTTTCTGAAGCCTTCTCAGGCTTACCATCCAACTGTGCAAGGGCCTGAGCAACTTTCTTATTGACCATATACTGCTTAAAGTGCTTGGCAAAATCAGCCTCGCCTGCTGGCTTGGCTAAAGAAGCTACATAAGCATCCTCTTTGGCTGGGGCTGAAACGTCATTCACCCGCGCGGTACGGGCTGCGGGGAAGTAGGCGATGATGACATCCTTTTGAAGAGGGAAAGTACCAGGTTCTCCCTTTGTTAAATCCCAGTCCCCACGTGGCCAGCTGAAGTGAATGTCAACTGCTTCTAATAACCTTAGAGCGCGTCGGTATTCCTTTTCGCGCGTGGCATCAATATCGCCTTCAAGCCAACTTCTTAAATTTCGAGCTTGATAAGGGTGCTTGTCCGCACTGGTTACATCAAACTGAATCTTTGCCGCTATAGACTCTAGAATAGTTGTTTTACCTGAGCCATTCTTGCCGGTCAGGACTAGATGCTTGAATACCGTATCCTCAAATACTGGCACGCGTACACCTTGAATGACAAAAGCGTCATTGATATGCAGGCCATTTATGTAGGGAAATTCTTCAGCAGGAGTTATCATCAGTATTATGCTATTAACCAGTCTTATATGGCAGGATAGTAATTGCCAGGATGAGTCTGGTAAGCTATATAAATCGTGTATCCTGGCAACCACTATCAATGCTTATAAGGCCACTCGCACCACGAAATTGGGGTTTACATAAAGCGTAGATTGAATGATGCTACCTGTGAACCCCGCAGCCTTAATACGCTTCTCCGCCGCCTCTCGTACCTCAGTGGGCATCCACGGGTCTAACTCGATGAAATCAAATAGCTTGTTTGCATCAATAGGCACTTGGTACAGCGGGGATGGGTCTTCTGCCACCTGGGCCGAGTTCTCAGGATTATCACTGTAGATTAAGCGCACTTCCTGCTCGTAGTTGAATGCCTCACGCTTGATAAGCATTGTCTGTGGGTAGCGGATGTTAGCCATCTGTGCGGAGGTATTCATTTTCTCCGGCTGAGTGAAATAGTTATTGATGTCATTGTCGGAGCAATAGTTCACCTTGCCTATGAAATAGCTCAACTGGTGGAAACGGTTACTAAGATTATAGAATTGCTCCATAAGTTTGCGCACCGTTGTGGCTACCTTAAAAGCACATGGCTCAGGGGCCGTTTCATCCACTCGGCTCCCCCGGTAGTTACGCCACAGGCCGTCACATTCCCGGCGTAGCGTCCAGCACTGGCCGTAGTATCGGCTACGAATTCCCTCAATATTAACAGGTGTTCCATCCAACAGCTCCCAGCGGGCGGCTAGCAGGAAATTCTCAAAAGGGTCTTTCCAACTGCTGGTATGCACGAGTGTGAGTTGCTGCCCTTCCAGCATCTGGTAAAAGCGCTCCTCGTTGAATATACGATAGATAGGAGTATCTAGGTCAAGGTCTAACGTATTATTGTCGATATAATCAGGCAGGAGTTGCTGGTCGGTTAGGCCGCCGAAGTTTTTTTGCACGTCAAACCGTATGTTGTTAGCGGTATGACTCTGGAGTACGAATGGGTTCATGTTATCTAGATAGGTGAACCCGCCCGTCTACAACTGTAGGGCCAGCTGCGTGTATTTAAGACTGTCTGTCATTGTGGCATAGGCATTTTGTTGTATTAGCTATATTTGGCAGATTATTAACCTCATCACTTATTCTCTGCAAAAAAGTGTTACGCATAATAGAATGACTATCTCAGAACTACTGCATAATTCCATTTTCGACCTGCCGGTATCTGGCGACGCTGTCCCTGTTGGTGGTTATTACTCAAATCTGATACGCACAACGGGCAACTACCTGAATCTGCTAGAGCAGTTAGACAGTCTGCCCATCATGGGAGAAACAAGTATGTATGGCGGCCAACTGCCGCATAAACTAATACTGACCACGGCGGTACAGCATCTGCGTCGAGCAGTAGTTCTCTCTGTGCAACGGTATCTGGATATGAGCAGTCCAAGCCAAGCATTTCAGGCTTTTGCGGAACACATTGAACAAGCTCCCCCTGTGAGCAGGCTATTCTCGCCGGACGCGATGCTTAACTCGATGTCCCTTTCACCCGACAAAACGCTCTATAGGCTACGGCCGATGAAGCTTACTGAAAGCCCGTTCACGGAGCCTCATCAGCTGTTTCACATCGCGTTCGAGAACCGCCACCTGGTTCGGCCCCAGCGTTTCAGCATATCGGGTTATCCGTGCCTCTACGCCGCAAGCTCGCCGCAGCTCGCCCTGCGTGAATTGCACCGTGACAGCTGGGGGCCTGACCTATATGCGGTGCGCCTGCGGGCGCTTGAACTGCCGGTTTACCCGGTGATGTTGCTCGACTTACGCAACCAGATTGAGCTGTGGCGACACCGCGATGAGCATCGGCCGGGGCATTATGATGGCACCCTGCTACGCTTTTTAGCCACTTGGCCACTCATCATGGCTACGAGTGCGCCTCGGATGCAGGATAACGGCTTCAACGTGGAATACGTCCTGCCGCAGTTGGTGCTGGAGTGGGTTAATAAGAACCGCATTCACACTGACCGGCCCAAACTCAGCGGTATTGCTTTTTCCTCGACACGTATTTCACAGCGGGCAGCAGGCTATGGCGGAGCCTATAACGTCGTTATCCCTGTGCACCACGCCTGTCAGGAAGGTCTGTGTGAAGTCCGCATCCAGCAAGTAGAGATGTCTGCCCCTATCGCTGTCAGTGACTTGCTGGCGATACCTGAAAATCAATGGTTGTCCGTTGAAGAGTTCGGTAAGGTGGTTGCTAACGCACTGGAAAGTGAGTCCTTCCAGCGTCTGCCCCGTTTGATTGTATAAGTGTATTGGCGTGAAAGAATTTATACTGAAAGGCAGTCGGGCTACGTCCTGAATCGTTTCTCGACGAGCTGCCGTCGAATGCGTTGAATGGCTGCTACTACCTGGCCGGTCATGCCAGGGATGGAGTAGAGAATGTCTTGGTCGTTCACGTCTAGCACTTCCCCGATGTTCTCCTTGTGCTTGAAGCGTTCGGCGTAAGCTGCGAACTGATTGGTTGTGCGCTCAGTGTAAACCAAGGGTAATTTCTTGAATTCAGAAGGAGTCAGTTCCAGCACCCCGCCACCATAGTTACGACCCTCTAACTCAGCGAAGGCCAGCGTTAAGGAATTGTAGAAAGAGAACACCAGACTATCAAGCGTATAACCTGCTCGGAGGCTTATTTTATAGGCGCTATCAGTCGCCAAAACGGAGGCGGTGTTCTTGAGCAGCTTAGGATAGTGATGACACCGCTTGAAGAACAGGGCTTCGCCCGGGCCTGCCACGTTTGGGATGTCGTACCATCTGGCGCGCTGTTGGCACTTGTAACGCTGGTCAATCTGGGCCAACTCGCCCTGGACTAGATAGTTGCGAGCTTCATCCTCTGGGTCAGGTTGTCCGTTGAAATCTAGCAGGTACGCAGGATGACCAGCTTTGCTGAGAAGATGAAAATCGTCCATCGTGAATTCTACCTTGCCGTTGACAAAAGCACCTTTTTGGATGATAGGTTTACTGAACTGCCGCAGATTAAATTGGTCAAGGCGCTCCTCATTTACGATGAAAAAGCTGTTAGCTGCCGTGACAACCCCTGGCTTCGAGGTAGCATAGTGCTGGAGGTCTCTGACTTGCTGGCGGACTTTGTATAATAGAGCAATGTCATCAGCTGGTAAATCGTGGTGGCTCTCTTTTATCTTAAATTCCAGTAATGCAGTGTCGGGCTTTGTTTTGAAGGCAAACTGCTGGCTGGATAATTCTTCTGTCGAAGAGATATTTGTGAAATATACCCCAGCTGGCCGTACGGTTTTCTTATAACCGATAAACAAGATGGTGCCTTGCCCTTTCGCGTCGAACAATAATTCTTTAAAATCAAAAAATTCGACTCGTTCGAAGTGCTGGTAGAGGTACTGCTTAACGGCTACGGCGTACTTCACCTGCAAAATCTCTGCTGGGAGCACGAAGGCCATCACACCTGCGTCCGATAGAAGCTGGGCGGAACGAAGCACAAACGCTGTCCAGATGTTGCTGACGAACGTAGGGATGGCAGCTTGCTCGTTGATGCTTGCGCAGATAGTTATCTGCTCCTTCGTCAGCCGCTTCTTATTTAGGTAAGGGGGATTGCCGCAGATGAAATTGTAGCCAGGCCGCAGTTGCTGCTGAACTTGCAGAAAGTCTCCGACAAGGCAATCATGCGGAACTGCCTCATCGGTAGCGGCGAGTACCTGTTCTATCTTGGCGGACTCAGCCGCATCCCGCTCAACCGTGCGAATGCGGACAGTAGTGCGAGGCGCGGCTGTAGGGACAGCCTGCAGTAGTGCGGCAATAAAAACCCCATCCCCCGCGCTTGGCTCCAGGAACGTGATAGGTTGGCCCGGACGCGCGACTTCCGGCAGCAGGTACTGCACTATAAAGCTGGCCAGGTAACCAGGCGTATAGTAGGAACCAGTATTTTTGCGCTCACTCATTGATTAACAGACAGGTATTTAAGGTAATCCTCGAACATGGAAGACAACTTAAAATGCTTTTCCAGCATCTCAGTCCGCTGAGCAGGGTCGTGGATTTGTGTATCTAACAGGGCGCGAAGTTCGGCAAGTTTTATCCGTAAATTTTCCAGTGTCCAGATGATACCGTAGCGTTTCAGGTACAGCTTCAGCTTAGTGTACATGTAATCAGCCTGCTGGGAGCCGGGCAGCGGAACAATTTCTCCATTATCATTGCGCCCAAAGTGCAGATTATAGTCACTATCGCAGGGGTCTAGGTAATCCGCGTCGTCGTCGCTCTTCGCCTGATTCACATAGGAGCATGAATAGACCAGGTTGCCATAGTCACATTCTAGGTGTTTGTATTTGGACTTCGGCTTGCGGTGGTCAATGTGAAAGGAATGCATGCCTCCAAACCAGAAGTGCGGGCAGTCGGTGTAGCCGCAACGGCTCTGAAAATCGGCAGCCAGCTGAGCTTTGTACTTGCGGTACTCTGTCTGGATAGCTACCCCGACTGTCCGTTTAGGCGTATGCTGGCGAAAAGGAAATGCGCTACTCATAACCTGGTAACTTCTTTTTCATATCATGCAGAAATGCATCCACTTCCCGGAGGATGTCACTGACTTTCTGTTCGTTGGATAGCTTTTTTAATTCGGTCGGCACAGCGCTTTGCTTATCAAGGCTCTTTTCGATAAAGCTATCCAGCTCAATCAGTTCCCGCTCCTCTTCTATGGTAAGTTTCTCATTCGGATTTCTACTTTTAGCAAGCAGTTCCAGTATGCGGCTTTCACTCTCGGCAAGCTTGTCTTGGTATTTAGCTATCTGCCTGACAACTCGTGCAGCGAAAGCAGCTGGGTTGTGAATCTGACTTTTTTCATACACGTAATTGACATCATCCACCTCCACGAAGGCGTCATTTTCATTGGATGTTAAAATGAATACCGGGTACTTGAGCCGGTGCTCAAGGATGGCGCTCAGTACAGTGTATCCATCGTAGCGCACGTCGCCAGCAACGTCGGCAAGGCGGAAGTCCACAATAATAGCTTCCGGCTTGTGCGCAAACGCTTCCAGCAGCAATGCATCAAGGGCAGCCTGCGGCTGAACAAAAATTACCTTTAGCTGCTTTTTGAGGGCTGCCTGCACTAGGCGTGCATCGCGCGGGTTATCATCTATGTAAACTACTGTCGGCAGATTCATGGTTAGCGAGCAGGTAGGGAGATGCTGAGTTGAAAGCCAGGACGCTTGGCAGCTAGCTGAACGGTGCCCTTGTAATCATCTACAATTGATTTCACGAGCCACAATCCCAGGCCAGTACCAGTTTCCTCGCCAGTATTGGGGTCGCGCTTAGTGGTGAAGAAGGGCTGAAAAACGTGGTCTATTTCTACGATTTCAGAATCTAGGCCTGGGCCAGAATCCTCGTATACTAGGTTAACACCACTGCTAGCGCTCAGTGAGAAGCTGAGCGTAATGACGCGCTCCTTCGGGGCATCAGGCCGGAAGAAGGCCTCGGCTGAATTGGAAATAAGGTTGTTGAATATACTATCCAAGTCTATTTCAAATCCAGTGAAATAGACATTGGTGAAGTAGGACTTTTTGATTAGAAGGGTAACGCGCTTCTGCGCCAGTAGCGCCGACCACTTGCGTTGTAAACGGTCAATATAATCAACCAAATCGATGGTGACGCGCCTGCGCTTATCCTTCCGGAGGGAGGACAAGGCAAACGAAAGCCACTGGCTGACGCGCTCATCGTCCGAGCGCATATCCGCCAGCATAACGAACGGGTTTTCGAAGTCGTCTAGGTCGGCCAGTACTGCTGGGTCAAGCAGCTGCTCC
>CAXUKA010000071.1:0-21250 GCA_964251335.1 uncultured Hymenobacter sp. | reverse complement strand
GGCCAAACCAATGCCACTTGCCAACAGCAGCGAAGCGCCGCCATCGAGGGGCACGGCGGCAGGAGCCTGGGGCGCGGGAGGGCCACCGGTGCTCCCCCCGTTGCCGGGAGCCTGGGCCTGGCCGACCAGGGCACTTGCTAGGAATAAGCCGGTCAGCACGGTCGCCCGGCGCAAAATCGTGAAGAAAAAAACAGGCATAAAAACGATAAGTAAGATGGAGAATAAAAGCCCAGGGAGCCAAGCGGCCATACAGCCGCCCGGCTCCGGGACATTTAGCGGGCGAGCGTCAGGCGCTGGGTGGGCAGAGTACCCTGCACCTGACCCTGCGCGTTGAGCGCCGTCAGGCGCAGCAGGTAGAGCGTACCGGCCAGTTGGTCGATGCTCAAACCCTGGTGGGCGCTACCCGAGTGAACGGGCAGCGTGTAGTGGCCCACCGCCCGGCCCAGCACATCCAGTACGTCTACCTGCACGCCAGCAACGCCCGTAGGCAGACCCGTTACGCTCAGCGCCGTGGCGCTGGCGGCGGGGTTGGGATAAAGGCTGGCTTTGGCCTGCGCCAGCTCGGTGCCGGGCAGTGTGGCCAGAATACCACTGGTGCGGAACACGAGGCTAAAGCGCCCGGCGTAGGCGGCATTGGCCGCTACACTGAAGCTGTAGCTGGGCACCGTCGCCAGGTCAGTGAGCGTGCCCAACAGGGCATCGCGCAGCTGCACGGTGGTGCCCCCGGCCAGATTGGCGAAGTTGAGCAGCTCGGTAGCCGTGAGTGAGTAGGTGCCGGCCGGCAAGCTTACCCAGAGCGGAATCTCGGTAGTCGTAGCGGCGGCCAGCGGCGAGCGCCCGTCGATACTCAACCCCAGCGGGGCTGTGCCGGGCGTGACGGAGCCGAGGTAGTAGCCGCTGGGGTTGGTCAGCTTGTAGGCATCGTAATGGCCGTCGAAGCCATCTGTAGCGCCCGTTTCGAAGTACACGAACGTCTCATCCTGCGCCGTGGCCACGGTAGCGGGCTGGCTGCCCAGGCCCAGACTCAAACGCAGCAGGGGCCGGGTTTCGGCTGTGGTGCGCTGGAAGGCGGGCGAAGCGTAGCTGGTCACGCGGTTGCTGTTGCTCAGCGTGATGCTGCCGGTGGTGCCGGGCGTGCTGGTGCGCACGAAGAAGCCCTGCCCGCTGGCAATCAGGCCCGTGCCCGCGCCCACATTGTTGGTGAAGGAGGTGTAGCGCCCGCTGTAGGCGCTCGTGCTCTGAAACACGTAGGCTGCGCCATCCACGCCATTCAGACTGGAACCGGCGGCATTACCCACCGTGCGCCAGTCCAGCGGAGCCGGATAGGGGTTGCCCACCAGCGCCCAGCCCGCCGAGGCCGCCCCGTTCGTACCAGTGGCGGCATAGGTGAGGCCGCTGATAGTCTGGGTATTGTTGTTGAGCGGACCGGTGAACTGCACTTTCTCATTGTTGCCAATCTGCACGGCGTAGCCCCGGCCCACGGTCAGCGGGCTGCCCAGGCTGGCTGACGATTGATAGCCCTTGTCGAAGTCGGAAAACGACACGGCGGGCGAGGTGGCAATTTTGCTTTCGTCGTAGCTGAACACGTTGGGGTAAGTAGCCAGCGTAAGCAGGTTGGGGTCGGCCGTGTTGTAAGCCGTATTGACCTGGGCCGTGAACGAGCCGCCGTAGGCGCTGGTGCTCAGGCTACTCACGGTGGCCGAGCCCACGGGTGAGCTGTAGTGGCGGTAGCCGCTGGTGCCGGTGTTGCCGCTGGCATCGATGTAGCGCTGCACCGTGGCTGAGCCGAAGACGAAGCCCGCGCTGCTGGAGTTGACGACCATCGCCGTGCCCGTGGCATCCGATTCGAGTACGAACTCGTTGCCCTGGGTCACAAAAGCGCCATTGAGCGTAAGCAGGCGGCGCACGCTGGCCCCGGCCGAAGTACTCAGTAATATACCGTTACTATTTACAGTGAGGTTCCAGAAGCGCACGCGGCTGCTGCCGAAGATGTTGGGGCCGTTGCTCTGGAACGTAGTGCCAAGCACCACCGTGCCGCCCGTGGGCAGGAAGCTGCCATTGCTGGTCAGGTTGCCGCGCACGTCGAGCGTGCCGCCATTCATAGTCAGCGTGGCTCCGCTGTTCAGCGTCAGGTTGAGCGTGGTGGCCGTGCCCGCGCTGATGGCGGGCTGGAAGACGGCGCTGGCCGGAATGGTGGCGCTGATGCTGGCGCTGGGCACCACGTTCGGCGACCAGTTACCAGCCGTGAACCAGTCGGGGCTGATAGTCCCCGTCCAGGTGACGCTAGCCGGGGTCGCAATGCTGACCGTGTAGCTGCGCGCCCCCGTGTAGGGGCCAGTACCCGTCGAGGCATCCGTTGCCGTAATAGTGAAGGTGAACGAGCCGCTAGCCGTAGGCGTGCCCGAGAGCGTGCCGTTCGCGGCCAGTGTCAGGCCGGTCGGCAATGCGCCGGCCGTGATAGTGAACGTGTAAGGAGCCGTGCCGCCCGAAGCCGTTACCGGCTGGCTGTAAGCCGAAGCTATCGTGCCGGCTGGCAACGTAGTCGGGCTCACGGCCACCGTAGGAGCCGCGATAGCCAACGTATACGCCTGCGCCCCGCTGTAAGGACCGGGAGTAGCTGCGGCATCGGTCGCCGTGATGGTGAAGCTAAACGAGCCGCCGGCCGTAGGTGTGCCCGACAGCACCCCACCCGCTGACAAGGTCAGACCACTCGGCAAGGCACCAGCCGCTACAGTGTAGGTGTAGGGAGCCAAGCCACCCGAAGCAGTCAGCGGCTGGCTGTAAGCCGTGCCTACCGTGCCACCAGCTAGAGTAGTCGGAGTCACCGTAATGGTAGGGGCCGCAATGGTGAGCGAGTAAGCCCGCGAGCCGGTGTACGGCCCGCTGCCCGTCGAAGCATCAGTGGCACGTACCGTAAAGGTGAAGGTGCCACTGGCCGTAGGCGTGCCCGAGAGTACCCCACCGGAAGTCAGGCTCACACCTGCTGGCAACGCGCCGGCCGTGATGCTATACGTATAAGGAGCCGTGCCCCCCGAAGCCGTAATGGTCTGGCTGTAAGCCGCGCCTACCGCGCCGTTCGGCAAAGTAGTCGGGGCCACCGCAATAGTTGGGACCGCGATAGTCAGCGTGTAGCTACGCGCCCCAGTGCTGGCCGTTCCGGTAGCGGCATCGGTCGCCGTTACGGTGAACGTGAACGAGCCACCCGCAGTAGGCGTGCCCGTGAGCACCCCGCCCGCAGTCAAACTCAAACCTGCTGGCAGCGCGCCCGCCGTGAGGGCATAGGTGTAAGGAGCCGTGCCGCCCGAGGCCGTAATGGCTTGGCTGTAGGCCACGGCCACTGTGCCATTGGGCAGGGTAACCGGGGTTATTGCCAGGGCGGCGGGCGGCGCGATAGTCAGCGAGTAGGCGCGTGAGCCGCTGTACGGCCCACTACCCGTCGAAGCGTCGGTAGCCGTGATAGTAAAGTTAAACGTGCCGCTGGTCGTGGGCGTGCCCGAAAGGATGCCGTTCGAGGCCATGTTTAAACCCGCCGGCAACGCGCCGGCCGTTACGGCAAACGAGTAGGGAGCCGTACCGCCCGAGGCCGTAATAGTCGTGCTATAGGCCGCGGCCGCCGTGCCGCTCGGCAGCGTAGCCGGGTCCACCGTAATGGTGGGTGCCCCAATGCTGAGCGTGTAAGCCCGCGCGCCGCTGTAAGGTGCGCCGCTGCCTGTCGAGGCATCGGTAGCTGTAATGGTGAAGCTAAACGAGCCGCCCGCCGTGGGTGTGCCCGACAGCGTGCCACCCGAAGATAGCGTCAGGCCCGCCGGCAGTGCGCCGGCCGTGATGGCAAAGCTGTAAGGAGCCGTGCCACTCGCAGCCGATACCATCTGGCTGTAAGCCGCCGCCACTGTGCCAGTTGGCAGCGTAGCTGGCGTCAGCATAATAGTAGGCGCGCCAATGACAACCGTGTAGCTGCGCGAGCCGCTGAACGGCCCTGGAGCAGCCGAAGCATCGGTGCTCGTGATGGTGAAGGTGAACGAGCCACTAACCGTAGGCGTGCCCGCCAGAACCCCACCTGCAGTCAGCGTCAGGCCCGCTGGCAACGCACCCGCCGTGATGGCGAACGTGTAGGGAGCCGTGCCGCCCGCAGCCGTTACGGTCTGGCTGTAAGCCGTGGCCACCGTGCCGCCCGGCAGCGTAGCCGGGTTTACGGTCAGGGTAGGCGTCTGGTACTGCACGCTTACCGAGTTGCTGGCCGTGTTCTGCGTATTGTTAGCGTCGAAGGCCACGCCGCCGACCAGACTTACCGACACGGTGCCCGCGCCGTTTGGCGTCACGGTGAAGGTGTAGGGGCCGCTACCGCTGCCGCTAAAGCTGGCGGTGTTCAGCGTGCCGCCCGATACC
Organism: uncultured Hymenobacter sp.; assembly: GCA_964251335.1. Classification (GTDB taxonomy): domain Bacteria; phylum Bacteroidota; class Bacteroidia; order Cytophagales; family Hymenobacteraceae; genus Hymenobacter. Next base: position 16,864 of record CAXUKA010000071.1, on the reverse strand, counting down.
GTCACGTCCGAGGCCACGAAGGTGGTGCCCACGCTCTGCGAGAAGCTCACCGAGAACGGAATGGGCGAGGTGCTGGTGGGGCTGCCGGAGGTCGTGCTCACCGTCGCCGTCAGGGCCGGCGCCGTCACGGTGAAGGTGGCCGAGGTGAAGGGCTCGTAGGTTGTGTAAACAATAGGCTGAATGTCACCCACGAATACGTCGTTCACGAACACGTTAAGCCGCTGGTCGCGCGCGGTGTAGTTGCGCTGGGCTGTCTGGAAGTTAATCTGGTAGCTACCCGTGGGCACGGCCAGGTTCTGTGAGATGCTCGCATTGTTGTCGCCAGCACTCTGTATCAGGGCCACCGCATCGCCGCTGGGCGGCGTGGGCGGAGCAAAACCGCTGCCCGTGCGCGCTACGCCGGCCGTGCCGGTGAAGCTCCAGGGCGGGGACACCACGCCGTCCGCCGTCTTCTTGAAGTCGCTAGCCGGCACGTTGTTGGTTTCGAAGCTGCCGTTTTGCAAGCCGTTGGCCACCGCGGTGCTGGTAGCGCTTTGCAGCACCTGCACCACGTCCACAAAGGCCGTCACGTCGCCGTTGTTGCTGGCACTGCCCGCTGCCTGAATGCGCAACGTGGGAGCCGCCGCGAAGCTCCTTGTGATGGTGTAAGTTTCGCCCAACGTGTAGGGCACGTTCGACAGTGTCGGCGAAATATTGGTAGTGTTGGCCACATCCAGGCGCAGGGTACCGTTTCCGGTACCGGTACCGGTGTTCACCACCACGGTGTAAGTCGTGCCCGAGCCGCTCACGCTGCTCACCGAGGCCCCACTCACGCTGCCCGAAAACGTCACCGAGAAGTTGGCGGTGGAAATGCCGCTCACGCTGGCCGCGAAGGTTACGCGGTAGCTCACCTGAGTCGTAGCCGTGGGTGAAGGATTCAGGCGCGTTACCGAGGATACTGTGGTAGTGGTATTCACAGTAGTCACCGTGTAGCTGCGCGCGCCGCTGTACGGCCCGCTGCCCGTCGAGGCATCGGTAGCCGTCACCGTGAAGGTGAAGGAGCCAGCCACTGTAGGCGTGCCCGATAGCGTCCCGTTCGAAGCCAGCGTCAGGCCCGCGGGCAGCGCGCCAGCCGTTATGGCCAAGCTGTAAGGAGATGTGCCGCCCGAGGCCATAATAGTCTGGCTGTAGGCCGTGCCCGTTGCGCCGTTAGGCAGCGTAGCCGGGGCCACCGTAATGGTGGGAGCCCCGATGGTTAGCGTGTAAGTTTGCGTACCATTGTAGGGTCCCGGCGATGCCGAAGCGTCCGTTGCACGTACCGAAAAGGTGAACGAGCCGCCCGCCGTGGGCGTGCCCGCGAGCGTGCCAGTGCTGGCCAGCGTGAGGCCGGCCGGCAGCGCGCCGGCCGTGATGGCGAACGTGTAGGGAGCCGTGCCGCCCGCAGCCGTGAGAGTCTGGCTGTAGGCCGTGCCCACGGTGCCGGCCGTCAGTGTAGTCGGGCTTAGCGCAATGGTCGGCGCGGCCGTCTTGAAGGTCACGTTGCTGCCGTAGTCGGTGCCCGCGCTGTTGGTGGCGTAGGCCGCCGCGGTGTAGGTGGTGTTGGCCGCCAAACCCGTCAGGTTGGCCGCGAAGCTGGCCGGGAAAGTGCCGGGCGAAGTGGTGCTCACCGTAGCCACCGAGTTGCTGGTAGTTGGCGTGCCCGTGCCAGGCACGTACACGATGCCGTAGGTGGTATTCGCGTTGCCACCACTCGTGAGCGTGCCGCTCACCGTGGCGCTGTTCGTCGTTAGGTTGGAAACCGCGCCCGTCGTTACCGTCGGGGCTACCACCGCCTGGGCATTAGTCGCCAGGGCATTGAAGCCAACGGTGGCCGAGCCGGCCACGATGGTCCCTAGAAAAGTGCCCGTCGTGGCGTTAAAGCGTGAAATGCCGGTGCTGCCCGCAATGGCCGCGTCGCCCACATAAGCGATGTTATTGGCCACATCTATAGCCAGACTGTTCGGATTGTAAAACGTGCTGGCTGAGTTGCCCGAGGCCAGCACTGTCAGGCCCGAGCCGTCCAGGTTGGCGGAGCACAGCTGGTCGCTGCTGGCCGTGCCGCTGCTCTGCACCCAGTAAATGCGCGAGCCCACCACCTGAATGCCGTTGAAGCTAACGGTGGCCGAGCCGGCCACGATGGTCCCTAGAAAAGTGCCCGTCGTGGCGTTAAAGCGTGAAATGCCGGTGCTGCCCGCAATGGCCGCGTCGCCCACATAAGCGATGTTATTGGCCACATCTATAGCCAGACTGTTCGGATTGTAAAACGTGCTGGCTGAGTTGCCCGAGGCCAGCACTGTCAGGCCCGAGCCGTCCAGGTTGGCGGAGCACAGCTGGTCGCTGCTGGCCGTGCCGCTGCTCTGCACCCAGTAAATGCGCGAGCCCACCACCTGAATGCCGTTGAAGCCAACGGTGGCCGAGCCGGCTACGATAGTGCCGAGAAAGGCCCCGGTGGTGGCGTTAAAGCGTGAAATGCCGGTACTGCCCGTAATGGCCGCATCCCCCACATAAGCAATATTGTTAGCCACATCTATGGCCAGACTATTCGGATTGTAAAACGTGCTGGCCGAGTTGCCTGAGGCCAGGTCCGTGCGGTTCGAGCCGTCCAGGTTAGCAGTGCTCAGCCGGTCATCAGCAGCCGTCCCGCTGCTCTGCACCCAGAATAGCCTGGTTTGGGCCTGGCCGCGTAGGCTGCCAAGCAGTAACAGCAAAGCAACGATGAAGCGCCAGCCGACCGCGCTTCGCCAGGCGGTGAGGAGCGCACGACTGCGCGCTGGCAGGTAGAGTGCTTGTTTCATGCGGTTGGGTAATGGTGGAAATGCAATAGGTGGAAGTAAGTTGTAATGAGCTGATACCGAATTAAAATAATCGACAGCAGGAGCCCGAAACTACCAAATGCACTGCCCAGCCAGCAGGTGACCGAGCAGTGCATAAAACAGGCGGCCGGCGCAGCCCGCCGGGCCGGTAGCCAGCCCCATCCGCGCTACGGGCGCGACGGGTACAGGCCGCTTAGGCAAATGATGTAATTGAGGGCCAGGAACGGCGGGCGGTTTTCGTGGCCTTGCCCCCCTACCGCGCCGATGCTGGCCGGGGCCAGCATGGTGGTGGGGTTGGTAGCGAGGTAGTTGAGACCCGTGATGGAGTCTCCGCCATCCGTGCTGCCGTTCGATACTGCCAGTAGCGCGTCGGTAGCTGCCGGTGCATTGCCGGCGGTGGTGCTGGCGTTCAGCGTGTGTGTGTGCGCTGGCATTTGGGGGGCTATTAGGGTCACGTTTTCCGTGCCCGCCATCTCGCCCAGCACCATGTTTTGCAGGCCCGGCCCTTGGCCGTAGCAAAGTGGGGTGCGGCCGCGCAGGTCGGGCAGCCCAAAGGTGGTCGAGCCATTGCCGCCATATGCAGTACCCAGCAGCGAAAACAGCGCCGCGTTTTGCGAAACGCTCATCAGAGCGCCGTTGCAGAAGGCCCAGCCTTTCGGCGCAAAGTTGCCCGCAAACAGCTTAATCATACCAAGATACTCATCCATAATAGTAGGAGACTAGGAGGAAAAAAGATACTGCAGAGCGTGCCTCACGGCCGCGACGGATACACCCCTTCCACGCAAATGATGTAGCCCAGCGCCAGGTACGGCGGCCGGTTTTCGTGCGGCTGGTTGCCCCCCGATGCGCCAATACTGGTGTTGGCCATCGGCGTGTTGGGTGTCGCCCCGGTGAGGTAGGTGCTCATCGTAGCGGCATCGCCGCCCCCTGTCGTAGCGGTCGCCTGGGCCAGCACCGCGCCGTTCGGCGAGTCGGCGTTGGCGGCGGTTGTGCTAGCCATCAAGGGGTGGGTGTGAGCGGCTAGCTGGTTGGCCGTAAGCGTCACATTTTCTATCCCGCCGGTCTGGCCCTGGGTGTAGTTCTGCAAGCCAGGACCCTGGCCCGCGCCCACCGCTGCCCGGCCCCGCAGATCGGGCAGCGCAAAAGTGGTTTGACCGTCACCTCCATAGGTGGTGCCCAGCAGCGAATACAGCGCCGAGTACTGCGCGATACTTAGCAGAGAACCGTCGCAATAGTGCCAGCCCTGCGGCGCAAAATTGCCCGCAAATAGCTTGATGATAGCTATGTACTCATCCATGAGTGAAACAATAAAAAGGTGGAAAGAAATAAAGAGCTTTTGCGTCCGCAAAAGCCCGGTAAAGGCAAGAGCTGCCACCCAATGGCACAGCGTATGGGAGACCAGTATTTGAGTTGCGCGCTTGCGTTATGCGGTTCATTAGCTTTGATACTAAAGGCGTAATAATGCCGCTAACACACAAAATGATATCCAGTAAAATATAATTTAATCAATAAATAATACAATGAGACTGCAAACGATAAAGCTGCGGTTGAATAATTAACGGGAAGCTAACATTAGATGTATAGAAACTGCACATTGTAAGAAACAGAGCAAAAATCTAGCTGTATCCTCAGTTGATACCCATCAGCAACCAACCGCAGATATTTGGTGCAAATTATTGATTAACAATATCTTATATAGAAACACAAAAAGCAAGCCTTAGCTAAAAGGCAGTGCAAATATGCAGCAAAAAATCAAGGCACATACACGTAGAAATACGCATCTTTACCGGCATAATTCCGATATCCATTCCCTTAGCTATTGCCGGATGACATTCCAGCTTATGGCTTTATTATTGCATTATACCTATTTCTGACCTTTAGCCAAATCTGTTCCGCGACCGTCTTAGGAGCCTTTTAGGACAGTTAACCGGTTATTGAGATTTGCTGCACTGAAAAATGACCAGTCTAAGCTGGCCATATAAAAAAGGATGGCAGCAAGTCGAGCCAGCCACAGTCTATGTCGGGCAAGGCTGAGGTGGTCGAGTGAAATAGGAGAGAATCAGGTGCTAATTTCCTGAACCCAGGAGAAAATCCTCTTCCTCCAAACGGCTGCGCTATGATGCGGCTTTTCGGGCCGAAGCCCTGCGGCTGGCCAGCGAAAGCCGCTCGACGCTGGCCGCCGCCCGCCCCCTGAATATCAACGCCAAGCTACTTTATCAATGGCAGAAAGCGGTTCAGCAGCCTCTGCCCGCTGACCCGTAAGAAGCTGTTTAAGTTAAGAGGGCAAGTCGGCGAATATTAGCCACGTAGAGCCAGGCGTTGGCGTGGGTCGTTTTGCGTTCGTAGTCTTTGGCTAGGCGCCGATTATTGCCGGCCCAGGCAATACTACGCTCGACTACCCAGCGTTTGGCGTGGATGAAAAAGCGGCCTTTTTGCGCTAGGACGCCTGTGGGCACCTGGGCCTGAATACCGCGCTGAGCGAGGTGCTGGCGGAAGCGCCGGCCAAAGCCGCCATCCACAAAGACGAATTGCACTTGGTCGAGCAGTTCGTTACCCAGGGTCAAAGCGTCCCAGACCTTAGCGGCGGTGGTCCCATCGTGACAGCTGGCTGCTACTACGCAGCTAGCCAGTAGATTGCCTAATGTGTCTACTAGAAAAAAGCGTTTGCGCCCCTTGATACGTTTACCTGCGTCGTAGCCTACGCTGCGCGTGCTAGTCGCTGTGTTTTTCACGCGTTGACTGTCGAGGATGATGGCGGTGGGCTGGGCCTTTTTTTTGCCCGTTCGCGGGCCGCAATGCTTAAGCAGCCACTCACGCGCTCCCAGGTGCCATCGGCGCTCCACTTGGCAAAATAGTAGTACACCGTCACCCACGGCGGCAGGTCGGCGGGGATGTCGCGCCAGACACAGCCGTTTTTTAGCACGTAGAAAATGCCGTTCACTATCGCCCGAAGTGGCCACTTGCTGGTACGCTGCACGACAAAAAGTGGGGCAATGCCCTGCCATTGACGCTCAGTTAAGTCTGAGCTATAACGCTTTTGCTGCATCCAGCAAACTTACTAACTTAAACAGCTTCTAAGAGGCGGCCGAGGTACGCGCCTTGCGAGCGCAAGTGCGCCGGCAGGCCTAGGAGCTGGAGATTTCAGAAAAAGCCATCGCCATCTTTTCGCATCCCCCAACCCCGCGAGTGAATTTCAATTTACTTACCATCAACGACTTCACTATTCGAAATAGCAGCTTTGCCAGGTCTTGCACGTCGTATCCGGACGCTACTACGCCTAGTGTCAGCGCACCGTGACGAGATGACTATCCCCGAGAAGCATGGGCCGCCTGAGATTCCCTGCAAAAGCGCTCCATTTCAACTTTTGACGCCTTTCTAGGGGATAAATAGGGCTCCATCTCTGAGTTTACTATGCTGCCCTTGCCCCAAGCAACTCCCTTACCAACCTCCGAGAGCTTTATCGCTCAACGGACGGACGAGTTCGCCTCCTCGAACGTGCAGCACGTGAAACCGCTGTTGGATGAGTTGCACCTAGAAATGGAGGCCTCCCGGTTAGATGCGAACTATCGCCATTCCAACCAGGAAGAGGCCGACCTATGCCTCTATAACTGGGCCTGCCAAGTTCTGAGGTATCGGATGGGCCGAGAGATGGATGAAGTGGAGCAGCCTTACGTGCGGGAGAAATGCAGATAGCTACAAATCTGGTTAAAGAATCCTATTATCTATTTTGGTAGGACGACCATACGCTACTAACCCTTCGTAGCATAATCTGCCTCTGACGCTAGCAGCAGGTGTACCTATGGAATCGGCAAATATTTTGATTGATGAATCATCAAACGATGATGCCGACTTTATAAAGCCATTCCACTCCGCGGGTGGGATAAGAATATTCCCTGCAAATTCATTAGCTTCTTTCTCCACATCTGTACTTAGACCTTTTGCATCCTCTACAGTATTATCAACAAATGATACTTTGTGATTTCCTTTGAGGTGAAGCAATATGTGACCCTATTCATGGTAAACTCAGCTTGCAAGTGGAAGGCGCTGAATACTGGCTGGTAGGAGCTGAGAAGTGGCGCGAAGGGCTCTCCTCCCTGGTAGCCAATGCCATTCCATTCGGCGTTTGCCCGGCTGAGTGGCTTGCCTACGAGCCAGTAAAGGAATTCGTTGACCAAGTGCGCGATGGGCACGACAAGGTACTGGAACGGCCGCTGGCCACTATCCTGGCGCAACGGGGTCTGACGTTTGAAGCTAATTTGAAGGCTGTTCAGAACGGCAAGCAGACCGTCTCCCTGGTCGTGCCGGGCGTTGGCGAGATGGACCTGCTCTTCATCGACCCCAAGGCGAAGACCTTATATGTCGGGGAGTGCAAGCATAATCGCTCCCGGTTCGATGCGGCCGGTTGGCGCCTCGACTACCAGCGCTTCGTCCGGGACTACGAGCGGAAGCTGGCCGGCAAGGTGGCGTGGGCTACGCAGCACCTGACGGCCATCGCCGCGCATTTCTCCTTTACTACTAAGCAGCCGGTTGACCTAACGGGCTACCGGGTGGAGGGCATTTTCTTGATTAACGCCCCTACTCTTTATATGTACGATGGCCCCTATCGCACGTTTACAATTAGCGCGTTCCGGCGGTTGGTAAACGGGCACTACCGGCAGCCTAAATTCCGCTACACCCCGCCCGGACAGCAAGTGGTGCATCTGCTGGCGAGGCCCTACTTCAAGCAAGCTGCCGCTATTCTGGCGGCTACAGTAACGAGTAGCTAGCAGGGAAGAAGGTAGCAGGTAGCAAAAAGCCCACGCCTCTAACGCAACTAATTATTCCGACAACGAGTGCACCTTTTTGCGTTGACATTAACCCTATCTTCCAGCCTGGAGCAGCAAGACGGTATGAAGTACCTTGCAGGGCTCGTAAGCTGACGGAAAACCTCACCCCGCCAGCTGCCTTTATTTTACCGCTCAATATTCAGCTCCCTTGACAGCGAAAAACGCCAAAATGACAAAAGCTGCTGAGCCCGATAGTAAGGATAAGTGGTTTGAGAAACCCCTGAACTTTATCATTGCGCTATCCACCATTTTCGGACTAGGCTATGCAGTCGGTATTTATAAAACCGACCTGGAGCAGCAAGTAGTAAGCATCCGGCGGGAACAGGAGTGTAATGAGCGAGTAGCCCAGGAAAAGGAGAAATGCGCAGAATACCGGCGAACAATAGAAGCTGAAAAGATGGATAATCTTGCCAAAACTATTGAAAGCTTAAAATCCATCGGTAAGTAATGAAAAAACGCATCATCTATTTGCTGTTTGTATTCTTCTCAATCGCTTTAGGCATCATTGCTTTTCTATTACACACTACTAATACCGAACTGCGGAACCAAATTGCGCACCAGACGAGCCTCATCAAACGCAGTCAGGCCAGTGATTCCCTCTCGTGTGAACACACTGAGAAATACGCAGCAACAGTAAACAAGTACATCACAAATGACTGTAGCCTGGTAGTGGACGGAAAGGAGATATCGCTTGAAAAATTTATTAATATCTATGCTGAGCAGCAACAAAGATCAGCTGATTTGCAAGGTAATTTAACTGACATTACTACGACCTTGACCGCATTGGAGAAAGCAATTCGGGCGCGTGAAGAGGTAGTTGCTACCACGCAGGATTCGCTCGCACTATATAAATTTCAACTGCGTAACATCGAAAAGAAGTATGGAATAAAATCGCGTATCCGCGCCAGTGGCAACTATAGAATTGCGGAATACGAAACAAAGCAGGCTGACTCAGCCCTGCTCCTGCTTAAGGTGTTCCGTAACCGGCTGAGTTATGATTCGCTAAAGAAAGAATGGCACATCCGCACCCACTGACTGGTAAAGACCATCTTCTTGCGTAGCCGGATTCCCTTAGGAGCCTAGTTATCCGGATGCTGATAAGGTAGCCCAAACACTTATTTTTACACGATGTCAGTTTCAGTTGTGGAGTGTGACTGGGCCCGCCTGGCTAACGACCAGGAAATTTCCATTGTGGAAGCCACTAGTGGCGCCAACGGCTATTTCTGCCTGGGGTGCGGGCATGAGTTAATGGCCCGTAAGGGCCGCGTTAACAACCCGCACTTTGCGCACCTGCCCATCGGCATTGTTACCGAGCGTCCCTGCACCTACTCCAGCGAAACCTACCGGCACGACCAGGCTAAAAAGCTGCTGCTACGCTTAAAGCAGGTACGGGTGCCGGCCGTCTACGCCGCCTGCCCGCCCGACTACCAGGGCCGGTTGCCGCGACTGGCCGAGGCCCGGATGGTGGTAGCCGCGCAGGTATACGGTGAGCGCAATGTTTACGTCGACGAGCACGGGGAAGTGTGCTTCGCCCGGCGTCATGGCAACGAGCCCTTTGACGACAACCAGGGGAAGCGGTTGCTGCTGGCCCGACCGGACGTCGTTTTTTTAAATGAACAGGGGCAGCCCATCCTGCTGATTGAGATTTATGCAACCCACAAAGTCAATGAGGAGAAGCTTAGCCGGCTCTACACGCTGGGAGTGGATGCCATAGAGATATTCATTCCCAAGCATTTTGACCCGGTGGCCATCGAACAGCTACTCTCCATTACCATTCACACTTACTGGTTGTACAATGGCCAACAAGCCAATTCCCGACCCCTGGCCGCTGATTCCGCCCTACTGGCAAGCGGAAGTGCCTCGGCTGCTGAGCTCGAAGGCCGACTTTCTGGGCGGCAGGAAACGCTCAAGTGCCGCCGTAGCCGAATTGGCCACGCTTTACGCGCAATTAGAAACTGCCTGGGACGAGCTGACATCAAAGCAATCCAAGAGGAACTTAGAGATTCTCAGGCAACGGGCGATACGTTTACAGCAGACCTTGAAGCGCGACGAGACAGACGTGATGAGCGAGTTGGAGCAGCAGTCCGCGCACGAGTTGCGCAACGTCGAAAAGCACTTGCAACGCAGGAGCGAGAGCTTGCAGCAGCGGAGGCAGCTCTTAGCCGAGCGGAAGACGAGTTGGCCGACCGAATTAGCTCAGATGAGAACCGACTGCGCGAACTCGCTACGGACCTTACGCGGCGAATTAGCCGAGCAAAAAGCGCAGCTGAAGACGAGTTTGGCGACGGAATGGCAGCGCTTCGAGACGAACGAAGCCGGCGACGAATTGAGCTTAGCCGACTTGACCGGGAAGCAGCAGCAATTGCAAGCGCAGCAGAACAACTTGGCCCAGCTGCAGCAGAGCTTGAGCAGCAGGAAGGCATCCTTACCCGTCATGCAGCAACAACTCGACGCGGACTTGAGCGCGCAACAGCAGACTTCCGAAAATACGAGCAGCTTACGGCAGAGCTGGAAAAGCAAACGGCAGCGCTACACCGAATTGAAAAGCAAACTGCTTAGCCTCGGCCTCATCGGGCCCGACGACTTCCCCGACCTTTGAACTCGTTATCGAGCGCCCTTCTTACTCAGTCCAAGCCTTAGCAGTTCCACAAAGCATGCGGCCTGACCTGGCAGCAACAGATACTGAGCAGAGTGACTATTTCATCATCCAGGCTACCTCTCCATCAGGCTGATAACTCGTTCTTTCCTCTTCGAGCGAAGAGTTAACCATAGGATTTTCGAACTACTACATGCCTTTTGGGCGAGTCGAAAAGCACCCCGCACCAAGACGCAGCCGATCTGGAAAAGCTGCCCCACGAAAACCCCACTATCGGCATCCTGCTCTGCGCTGACAAAAACGACTCGATGGTAAAAACCAGTCTGCCAGCCGATTACCAGACAATTGCGACCAGCAAGTACCGGCTCTATTTACTCACGCAGCAGCAGCTACTAGCGGAGATGCGGAAGGAAATCGATAAGCATACATGATAAACCTAGGGTGGAGGGCACCTCGCAAAAACTCTGCGTTAGCAATTTCCGTCGGTAACTGCTGGTTCTGGTCCGATATTGGACCGCCTGTCTGCCATACCTTTGTAGCGGTCTATGCTAAGGCCCTGATGCGCGCGCCCTCTCTGCGGCTGCTCCCTGATGCGCGCCCCTTTTATTTACCCTTAGAAAACGGTCTACTTTATGGCTAGTAGCGGCGTGTAGCAGCACGCGCTGCAGTCCCTGCTCCTTTTCGAGGAACAAACCCATATCGGGCAACTGGCCGTCTTTCCCAATCTTCACTACTGCTCCAAGCGCTCCATCCCCGTCGGCGTCGCTTTTCAGACTACCGAGGTGTTCTACCCGCTGGTCACCGGCAAGGACCTGGGCTGCGAGGTGGCCTACCTGCGCATTCCCCGGCAGCAGGTCCTGCTTCCCTTCGGCAAAGCCCGGCACTACCGCGCCCTAGAGGGGGATGTACCCGGCATGACCGACGAAGGTCTGGGCGGGGGCAATCACCTCCTGGCCTAGAGGAGTCGGCCGATTACCTGTATATCCTCGTGCACACGGGTAGCCGCAACCTGGTTATCTACCTCTACCAGCAGCACTGTCGCACGTTGCAAGTATAACCGGGGGCGGATTGGCTACCCCTGGAGCTGGCGACAGCCGAGTACCGACAGAAGTATGCGCGGGTGCTGGCGTACGCGGCGAGCCGCCGGCGGAAGTTCCTGCTTAAAACCTACTGCTTCCTGCTACGCAACCACTACGTAGCCGCCGGCACGCCAGAACTGGCCGACAGCTGCCACAACCTGCTGGAGCTCCGGCCTGAAGGGGTGATTCATCGCAAGGGCAGCACGCAGCTGGTGGCCGATGAGGAGCTAGTCATCCCGCTGTCGATGAGTCGCGTCTCGCTGATTGCCAAGCCCAACCGCTGGAACCCGGCCCTAGTGCAGGCGCTCTGGAGCTGCGCGCACGGGGCTGGCTGCTGGCTCAGTCGCACTGACACGCTCAAGTACTGGCACTCACTCAAGCGGGCCGAGAAGGAAGCCTACCGCCAGCGCTTTACGGAGTTACTCAACCGCTAGGGCGACTTTGACAGCAGCCCCCTGCAGGAGTTCGACTTTGCTTACAAAGACTCCACGGAACGGTTAGCTACCCAGCCGCACCTGATTTAGTGCGACGAAACCCGTCCCATTGTGACGATGAAATTCACCGGCGCGTAAGTCGCTGACGGCGGATCAAAAAGCACGGGGCGTACCCGGCTGCCGTACCCGAGGTGATAATTCAAGCGGAGTTGGTAGTAGTCAGCGTTTGCGCTGACTACTACCTTCGCGGAGGCAAAATGCCTTTGCCAGCTTCTCCCGCTGCCTTTTGTCTTCCCGTATGCCTTCCTCGCCTGAAGTGACCAGTAGTGCGGCCGTGCGTAAGCAAGCCTTGCAGAACCAGGTGTTGGCCACCATCCAAGGGCGGCGGCTGGCCGGTATCGCCTTGACCATGGGCCTGGGCAAAACCCTTATCGGCCTGCGCGACATGGACCGGCTGCTCGCCGCCGGTAAGCTGCCCGCCCCGGCGGCCGGTAAGCCCTTTTTGGTGGCGGCTCCCACGCAGGCCATCCTCGACTCCTGGCCGCAGGAAGCCCGCAAGTTCGGGCTAGCACACCTGCTCGACCACATCAAGTTCACTACCTACCGCTCGTTGGGCAAAGCCCTGGCCGCCGGTTCGTTTCACAAGTTTTACCTCGACGAGTGCCACGCCCTGAAGGACTCGCACGAGCCGGGTCTGAAGGCGCACGTAGCGAAGAAGCGCAGCATCCTGGGGCTGACGGGTACGCCGCCCGCCCAGGCTCAGAGCGAAAAGGGTCGGTTGGTCGCTACCTACTGCCCCATCGTGGTGGACTATACCACGGACGAGGCGGTGCTGGCGGGCCTGCTCAACGACTACCGCCTGGTCGTGCACCGACTGCCGCTGCGCACCGCGCGCGACTACGTACTCACCACCAAGTCCGGCAGCCAGTTCACCACCAGCGAGCGCGAGCACTACGCTTACTGGAGCAAGCGCCTAGCTAACGCTGCCCAGGACCAGCTCCCCATCGAGACGTTGCGTATCCTGCGCATGCAGGCCCTGATGAACTACCCCGGCAAGGGTCATTACATGCGCTACCTGGCCGACCAGCAGACGGAGAAGGTGCTGCTCTTCACCTGCAACCAGCAGCAGGCCGAAGCGCAGGCCGAGCACACCTACCACTCCAAGAACAAGCACAGTCAGGCCAACCTGGACCTCTTTAATGCGGGCGACATCTCGCGCCTGGCCTGCGTGGCGCAGCTCTCGGAGGGCATCAGCATCCCCAACCTGCGGATGGGTATCATCTGGCACGCCTTCGGCAACGAGCGCAAGGCTGCCCAGCGCATCGGCCGGCTGCTGCGCCTCAACCCCGACCAGACGGCCACCGTGCACCTCCTGATGTACCAGGACACGATTGATGAGCAGTGGGTCACCCAGGCCCTGGAAGCTTTCGACCCCACTAAAATCAGCTACGTCGACACGACCGGCCACGAATCTCTGCTCCCAGCAACGCCAGAATAAACTACCTGGCTCCCAATCCTGATACTTATTGCCGGGGACTACTGGGTGGCCGCCATTATCGCACCGCCCTACCTAAGCTGGATGCTAAACTATTCTGCCGGTAATTTAGGCCGGACAATTGATGAGGACTCCTATTAATTTAGCCTATTGCCTACGAAGTAGCCTTCCTGCGGTACTCTACTGGGCATCAGGCCATTCTAAGTACTTGCTTAGGATGGCCTGATGCCCAGTAGAGTAACACTAGCAATAAGTAATACCAGGTCAACAAAGAATCTCTAAAATGGCTGTTGCAAAAGGTAGGCGGCCAGGTTTGTACCCGCGACCTTATCTTGTTATCTCCTGCGATTTACCCTTATCAACCGAGTAGCTCGCGGCCAGCTTCCGGTCGGAAGCGGCATACCGCTCCCGCGTTGCCTGCGCATCGGCTAACTCGTATACCTCTCCCCCTAGTTTCTTCGCTTTATCTAAGAAGTCGCTCACGCGCATCCCATTGTTACCAGCATGTGGGAAGTAGCTCAGGTTTATCCCCTGCAGCCCATCTATCCCGGGCTTTTCGTCCGCAAAAGCTGTGCTGCCGCCGATGGATTCAACCAGGGCAGTCACGTTAGCTACCGGTACCCGCACCCGGGCCACCTCGCGACCACCGTGACCCCGCTCGGAGCGAAAGCGCTCCAGCTCCCGATGTTCATATGCTACGTGCTGCTGGTGCTGACGGGCCCGCATAGCAGCTAGTTGCCGGGCTATTTCCACTTCCTCAGCCTGCTGCTGGGCTTGCTGCGTAGCTTGCACGGCTTGGCCGATTTGCTCCGCCAGCGGCAGGCCGTGCTCTCCACCCGGCCGCACCTGGGCTTCTGAAAATCGCAGGCCCGTTTGGTTGTCCATCAAACACCGGGGCTTGCTTGCGATGGCTTCTTCCCACCAGTAGCCCTGGCGGGTCATACGGTCATTGAATACGACTTCGCTGGCTAATGGCAGCACGAGGGCTTTTGCTACCACTTCCCTGGTCTTATCCAGAGCTTCCTGCAATTGTGCTTTCGCGCGGGCCTTTACATCTGCCGGCAAGGTGTTTTGTAGCGCATGCAACACTAGCTTATCCTGCTGAGCCAGGTATTTTTCTGCTACGCTGGCCTCCTTATCGCGAGCCGCTTGCAACTGATTGGTCAAATTGCGAACGCTGTTTCCTTCCGTATCCAGCTGCATTTCCAGGATTGCCACCTTCGATTCCAGTTTCGCCACCTTCTCTGCCAAGTCCGTCTTGTGCTGTTTTTCCTTCTCCACCCACTCGCGGGAACGGCCGGCAGCCTCGTTGCCCCCGGCCGTAGCCACGGCAATCTGACCCACTAAGCGCAGCTTTTCATCGCTGGCCGCCAGCCGGGCGTTGATGTCGGCCTCTGTTTTCCGTAGCCATTTTGCCCATTGCCAGGGATTAGGCGGAAGCGTTAACTTATAAGGCTCGACGTGGTCAGGTTCTACTAAAGGTGCAATTTCAGTGGTTGTCTTATTCAGCAGCCCGTACATCTGCTGCATATCTTTATGGTGTGCCCGGCTACCGTTTATACCCCTCTTAAATCCGTGCGGCTTCACTACGACTGCGTAATCAGTTTGCAGCTGTGCCAGGCGCTGCGGGCTGAACAAGTCGTGGGCTGACCGCCGGGCTGGCGTCCCGGCCGGTAGCGGCTCCAAGGGATGCTTAGGGTTTGCCTCCCCGCTACGGCCGCCGCCCGCCCCAACTATCGGCACGACAAAAGCTTGAAAGTGCGGGGTGAGTTCATCCTGGTGCAGCTTCAGACTGATTAGATTTTTACCCCACTCTTTATGGGCAAAGGCCACGATATCCGTTTCCCATTGGCTGCCGCGCATATCTGCGGCTGGGCCGGGCTGCCCGTCTTTACCTGGTGCCCGCTGCCACACGGCAGCCTCCGGCCCACCGGTCAAAAGGACTTCTACAAAAAGTGTTGCGTTTGCGCGTGGCTTCCCAACCCCCGCCTCTTTGGTGCGGGCATCCAACAGTTCCAGCAGCGGGCGCTCCGCCAGATTTACGTACTCCTTATTCAGGTCGAAGCGTTCGGGGTTGGCGTTCGGGGTTTCCTTGGTGCGGTCATTATGCTGAGCTCGCTGGGTCAGTGCCTGACGAGTTTTGCCTTTTTCGACTCTAATTATAGCAAAGCTTTCAGCGACTTTCATAAGGCAGAAAAGTGCCGCGAAAGGCACGTCTTAATGGTTCAGCTTATAAGGGAGCTAAGTGTAGTGTGTTACACCTATACCTGCTCTAGTTCGTTACACCTATACCTGCTCTAGTTCGCCATTTATAGCCGAGCTTACCCCCCACCCTGCGAAGATAGATAACTCGAATAGTTTTCCGTGTTCTCGCCCACTAGCATCTTATCAGCCTCCTGTTAGCAGCCTCCTGGTAGCTCCCCCACCCGTTCACTCCGCCCACAGCAAATTACCCTCATTGTTCGTTGAGCAAGTACTAACGTCTGTAATGGGGTAATCGGCTTTTAAGTAAAATGCTAACCTGACCAACTAACCGCACAATGGCAAAAATTATGTCAGCAGTACTGCTTTGCCAGCTATTCGATTTTTAACTCTTCTAATCCGCTCACCTGTATCCCAGCGTTTAGAATCCAGACTGAGAATTATCCCCCAGTCATGACCGCCGATACGCTCTGACCAACCTGCGCTTAATCGACTTCCTGCCCGGCGAGAAAAATAGATTCCCTGACCTGACAACCGCGCTTCTTTGCTCTAATCTGGCGCTGCTGGTATCTCCCCTTACCCTCATGCTCTTCTTCTGTGTTGCTTTCCTTCTCCCGAGCAGTGATTGACCTCCGCAAGTTTTTTCTGCCCCACTGCCTACCATTAGACGAAAACAGCCTCACTATAACTGGCATGTCGTCTTATTCCCTGGCAGCTTATTTACACTCGGTAAACTAATAGGTAAGCATAAGCAACTAGCCGCTCCCGTTCTCAGGAAATCAACCTACTCGGAATAGTACTATTCTACAAGCTCGATAAAAAGCAGAAGTTATGGTTTATCCGATTGGCTGACTCCCGAAGCTAGGCAGCATCAGCGTGTCGAAGCTACCCGCTCCTATATCGATAGCTAAATCACCCGGCATTCACAGTCCACTTGTACTACCAGGAGCTATAGCCTACCTACCCTTACGGCAAACAGCGCTAAAACCTTCAGAAAACGGCCTTCCTGACACGCAATAGAGTAAACCCATACTCGAATAAATAAGACCACTTGCGTTGCCCAGAACCGTTATCAATGACCAAATAGCACGTCATCTATTTTACCCTAGCCACTTTTGACCAATTAGCCAGCAGTTTTTGGTTAGGAATCACCCCGTGACTTGGCCCGTTCCCTGTCCTCGGGTGAGTTGGTGAGTTATTACCCATAGCCAACGTGAAGTTCACCACTACAGGTAGACTTACCTGTGTTATCTCCCGCGTTGACAACAAAGGAGATAATGGTTGGTAATTCTGGTGGTGCTGCATTACCAGTGTTACCAGGCTTACCAATAGGTGAATGGGGATAGCTTACCAGTGTTACCTGCTAGATAGGTGAAAGTGCATTGCTTGAGTTGCTCTACC